>CAZNBA010000040.1:0-17198 GCA_964571395.1 uncultured Muribaculaceae bacterium | reverse complement strand
GAAACATAATCAGTGGTGATGGGTAACTGTACAAAGGATTCTCCAGCAAAAACTATTAAACCTATTCTATCTCCCTGCAACTTATCCACAAGTCTTGAGATTGCAAGTTTTGCACGCTCAAGCCTATTTGGAGAATAGTCCTGCGCCAACATGGAGTTTGAAACATCCAAAGCAATCATTATCTCTGCCCCTTTCTTTGTATTCTCCTTTAATCTGGCACCTATTTGAGGACGTGCCAACCCAACCATCAAAAAGAGCCAGGCAAGAGAAAAAAGAGTAATCTTTACCCATCCCTTGGCGCGCGAACGCAAAGGCATCAACTTCTCCACAAGTTGCGGAGTCCCAAACACGGCAATTTTTTTCCTTTGAGCCCTTCTATACAATGCATAAAAGAGATAAAATAAAGGTATCGCCAATATTAAAAGTAAAAAAAACGGTTGTACAAATTGTATCATCTCATCCCCTCCTCTATTCCGGTATATGTTTAATTACAAACAATCTTAATATAAACTCCAGCACAACGGCAAGAAGAGCTATAAGTGCAAAATTCATAAACAACTCCTTATAGAGAGGAAATGAATCTACTGAAACCTTATTCTTTTCCATTTTGTTAATCTCACCGTAAATCTCCATTAATTTCGTATTATCGGTAGCTCTGAAATATTTTCCGCCGGTCTCATTGGCAATCTCCTTCAGCAGAGGCTCATCAATCTGAACTTCAGCCTGTTGAATATCTATACCAAATGGAGTCATTACCGGATACGGAGCCGTACCCATTGCTCCAACTCCAATGGTATAAACTCTTATACCATAAGATTTAGCTATTTCAGCTGCCATCTTAGGCGAAATCTCGCCTGAATTGTTAACGCCATCAGTAAGCAAGATTACCACACGACTTTTTGCCGGCGAATCTTTCAGCCTCGCAACAGAAGTTGCCAAACCATTGCCGATAGCGGTTCCATCCTCAATAAGACCGCAATTAATCTCCTTAATAAGATTAATCAAAGTTGCCCTATCAGTGGTAATAGGACACTGAGTATAACTCTCTCCTGCAAACACTACCACTCCCATCCTGTCTGATGGTCTCTCTGCCACAAATTTAATGGCAATATCCTTTGCTGCATTTATCCTGTCAGGAGTAAAATCTCTCGCAAGCATACTGGTTGAGACGTCCATAGAGAGTATGATATCTATTCCCTCGGTATCAACCTTTTCGAAATTTGAAGAGGAACGCGGACGGGCAATAGCTACAATCAGCATGGCTATTGCAACGCTCCTTAATATAAACGGAACATGTCTGAGCATACGCTTCAAGCCTCCTGAAGCACCGCCAAAGGGCTTAATCCCTGAGACAATAAGCGAAGGTCGAAGTCCCTTTATCTCTCTGTAAACATAAAGAGCTATAAACGGGATCAGTATCGCAAGCAACCACAATAATTTCGGATATTCAAAAAACATACTATTTCCCCTCCTTTTCCTCTTTTACCTGAGCTATTACTCCGGTCTCCTCCTCTGTTGCCATAAAGGTGGAATTGATAAATGTCACAGCCTTTGGAATAGCCTCTTCGTTCTCGGCCTCAATCGGAGTATATTTTGCAAATTTTACAAAATCAGACAATTGGAATAACTCAGTAAGAGCTTTATATGCTCTTGCCTCAATCTTTTGTTCCTCCAATTCATTAAGAATCTCTCCCGATGTCTTTTCCATAGCACTTACACTGAATCTGTTCTCAATGTATGAACGTAAAGTATCGGTTATTATCGTATAGAACTGTTTCTGTTTTCCGTTCTGCCATAATTTCTGATTACGCAATTTTTCCAACTCTTTAAGAGCGACAATATGCGGAGGATCCTTTACAATCGCATGCCCAAAGAAATCTTTATTCTCCTTTTTGTATTTGATATATCTGTAAACAGCCAATGCAATGGCAATTACAAGCAGACCAAGCAAAACCCATGGAATGATTTCACGAAATGTAATCGGATATTTTATCTGTCCCTTAATCTCCTTCATCTGAAACTTGGCAGTATCAATCTGTATAGTATTGACATAAAAAGACGGAGTATTGAAAGCAAGAGTATCGAAATCAGAAACCACCTCACCGACATCAGAAAGTTTTGGCTCATTCTGAATTATAACAAGCGGCAGCGGTAATTTATAGTATCCGCTATCAAATGAGGTTAGAATGACCTCAGCTTCGAGCTCTTTGACACCCTCTTTAATAGAGAGTGTATCAAGTTTAAAATCACGTAGCACCTCTATCTTATTTCCGAGCGATACAGGAGTTTTGCCTCCAGTAGTATCGTCTGTAGCCCCCTTCAAAATCTCCGCGTAGGGATAAATAGCAATTTTAGATCTCTCAGGTGCTGTAAAAATCGTTTTCCACACTACCCTGTCACCAATAAGGAGCGAATCCTTTGACAGTACCGAACTCTTCACCACAACCTTGCCGTCAGGTGTTATAGCAGCCCCTATATGGGAAATTACCATAAACACAATAGCAACCGTAGCTATCAGAATTCCGTTCAAATATTTTCTTGACATACACTATCTGCTTTTAAAAAAAGTTATGAGACCTCTCACATAATCCTCATCTGTCCCGATACTTACATTATCAACCTTAAACTTGTTGAAAAGTTTTATAGACTCGGCCAGAAGCTTTTCATTCCACTTTCTATAACTTTCTCTTACCTCTCTGCTCGATGTATTGACCCACCTCTGAACTCCGCTCTCAGCATCACTTATCCGCACAAGTCCGATATTCGGAATCTCTCTATCGCGCGGGTCATAAATATTTATAACCGACAAGTCATGTCTGTTTACCGCCACCTTCAGCGCCTCCTCGTAATTGGGCTTATTCTCCTCATTAACATCCAACAAATCCGAAAGAAGAAATGCCGTACATTTTTTCTTAATCGCATTTGTCAAAAACCTCAAAGCTTCAGAGATATTTGTCCCCTTCTCCTCAGGTTCATATTCGAGCAACTCTCTAAGAATTCTCAAAAGATGGCTTCTTCCCTTCTTGGGTGGTATAAACTTCTCCACCTTGGAGCTGAAAAACAGTGCCCCAACTTTATCATTGTTGATAGAGGCAGAAAAAGAGAGTACTGCGGAGATCTCCGCAATAAGTTCTCTCTTGCTCCTCTGCGTAGTCCCAAAAATACCGGAAGAACTCACATCTACAATAAGTACTACAGTCATCTCTCTCTCCTCTTCAAACACCTTGATATATGGAGAACAGAGTCTTGCGGTAACATTCCAGTCCATTGCACGTACATCGTCACCAAACTGATACTCTCTTACCTCACTGAATGCCATACCGCGTCCTTTGAACGCAGAATGATATTCGCCAGCGAATATCTGATGAGAGAGAGCACGTGTCCTTATCTCAATCTTTCTTACCTTCTTTAATAATTCGTTTTCCATTTGCTGATTAAATATTCTCATTAACAATAATCTGAATCATCGCATAAAAATGCGATATATCCGCTATGGAACCTCAACGGTATTCATTATATCGGTAATAATATTCTCAGTGGTAATATTCTCCGCTTCAGCTTCATAAGTAAGCCCGATTCTGTGTCGGAGTACCTCATAACATACGGCTCTCACATCTTCAGGAATAACATATCCTCTTCTCTTGATAAAGGCATATGCCTTTGAGGCCATTGCAAGACTGATACTTGCACGCGGAGAGGCGCCATATTGTATCAAATCCTTCAATTTGGAGAGATTATATTCATCCGGAGTTCTTGTAGCATAAACAATATCAACTATATACTTCTCTATCTTTTCATCCATATAAACATCCTTCACAACCCCGCGAGCTCTAATTATATCCTCAGGCTTAAGCACAGGATTAGCCTTAGGGAAGGTTCCGCCGTTATGCATTCTCACAATCTGCTTCTCCTCCTCCTTTTTTGGGTAAGAGACGACAACCTTTAACATAAAACGATCTACCTGAGCTTCAGGAAGAGGATAAGTACCCTCCTGTTCTATCGGGTTCTGAGTAGCCATTACAAGAAACGGATCAGGCAACTTATAAGTCTTGTCACCTATTGTAACCTGTCTCTCCTGCATAGCCTCCAACAAAGCCGACTGTACCTTGGCCGGAGAACGGTTAATCTCATCCGCTAACACGAAATTGGCGAATACTGGACCCTGTTTAACCTGAAATTGTTCATTTTTCTGGCTGTAAATCATTGTTCCCACTACATCGGCAGGAAGCAAATCCGGTGTAAATTGAATTCTACTGAATTTTGCATCTATAATATTGGCCAATGTATTTATTGCCAATGTCTTTGCCAAACCAGGCATACCCTCCAAAAGAATATGTCCATCTGCAAGTAACCCGATAAGGAGATTTTCAACCAAATGCTTCTGTCCAACAATCACCTTATTCATTTCCATTGTGATAATGTCAACAAAAGCACTCTCCTTTTGGATTCTGTCGTTAAGTTCCTTAATATTTACAGTTTCCATTATATATAAATTATTGTTTTTATTATTGTTTCATCTTAATCTTTTTCTCCATCTCCATCTTTTTTCTCATCATATGGCACAGTCCATCACCTGTCTCCTTGCTGTAGCACTTTTCGTTTCAACTTCATGCGTATATGTCACTTTAGTTTCAGCTCAATCCCGCTCTCACAGCATATACAAATTAATCAACTCTTTGTTATCTTTGCCCTATAAAGATATTAAAGAGTCATCAAAATGCGATATTTTATAAGTCTATCCTTTAACGGTTCACCCTTTTGCGGATGGCAAATTCAAAATAATGCCAACAGCGTTCAGGCAGAACTTCAAAGAGCTTTATCTCTTCTTTTAAAGGAACAGATCACCGTAACAGGTGCAGGAAGAACAGATAGCGGGGTAAATGCCCTAAATTACATCGCTCATTTCGACAGCGACAATTCAAACTCATTACTACCCTCCCAACTCTCTTCCGATACAGATATCCCGATACAAGATTACATGCTCCAATTTTCGCATCATTCGGCATTGCATCATAATAGGGAAACTGTATATGGCTCTCATCTATCAGATTGTTCCTCAACACAAAATAGTACAGGACTACCTGAATTCCGACAAAGTGTTGAATTAAAAACCGACATTCAAAAAGTCGATTACATTATTTACAAATTAAATGCCATTCTGAACAAAGCTATAAGAGTAAATTCCATTTTTAGAGTTAATGATTCCATGCACGCAAGGTTTGATGCCAAAAGCCGTACCTACCGATATTACATTCACACAATTAAAGACCCTTTTGGAGAGCAATTTTCCTACTATTATCCCCTCCATAAATTGGACTTTAAAAAGATGAATATTGCAGCTGACTATTTTTTGGGATGCAAAGATTTTTCCAGTCTACAGAAGGCACACAGCGATACAAAAACTGCCATCTGTACAGTAACCGAGGCCTTTTGGAAAGAGTGCGATTCTCCCCACCCCTCTACAGAAGAGGTTGCCTCTCCTATTGTAATAAATAATTATATAAATGAATACTATTCCGGAAGATATGTTTTTACGGTAACTGCCGACCGGTTCCTACGAAACATGGTACGTGCAATGGTAGGCTCACTTATAGAGGTGGGGTCGGGTAAGCGCAATCCCGAGTGGATAGCAGAGATGCTATCAGCTAAGAACCGCTCCTCAGCCGGCAATTCAGTACCCGGACATGCTCTCTTCCTAACAAACATCCGATATTGATAAAAAGACAATTATGCCGCCTGTTTTAAACAGCAACATAGCATCAGAGTTAAAACGACCCTCCTAATCATGCCTCAACATTAAATGACAATTGCCCGTTTAATACCGGGCAATTTCATCAAAACTTATCTGCGATAAATTATTTATTCTCCTTATAATACTTAAACCCTAACTTGACTGTCTCGATAACGGCATTGCTGGATAATGTTGCACCAGCAACACAGTCGATACTTTTTTTAGCAGCCTTACTGGTCTGCATACCATCCCAACTACTCAATATTAACTGCTTTACTCTATCGAAATATCTTGGTGTCTCCATATTCTGTAAAGCCTCAATCTTAACTACTTTATCTTTTTTTATGTAAATCATCAATGGCGTAGCACCTTTATAACCCTTAACATTACCTGCAATTGTTGTAGTATTAACAATGTATGTGCCATCAGGCTTTTTTATCATCACCTCGTTTTTAGTATTCCCGGCATAAGCCAAATCAATTGCAACTGCCATAACGACAACTGCAAACGAGTACGCAACTATTTTAAAAAATTTCCTTTTCATCCTTTAATATAATATTTGTTTTAAATTATTCTATTTCCATTGACTGAAAGGCATTCAATTCAATGCAATACTTTTTAGACCTAATATTTTGTCAGATGTAAAACATTAACCTTAAATTTTTTCCCATTATATATAAAATAAATTAGCATGCCATTTCGCAAAATTCATTCCGAATTCAACTCTACAGCCATCCCCCTCTAAATTTGTCATAAAAAAAATAAAACAGAAGAGCAAATAGTAAAATGGTAAGGAGAATGTAAACTAATATTGCTTATATTTGCAGCATTGAATCGGGATTTGGCGCAGTTGGCTAGCGCGCTGCGTTCGGGACGCAGAGGTCGTGTGTTCGAGTCACATAATCCCGACAACAAAAGAGGCTGCCTCAAATAATGAGGCAACCTCTTTTGTTTCTTTAAAGATATTACCACAACTCGTTTAACCTCGTTGGTTGGAATGCTATTGCAACCAACGAGATCCTCATTATGTTATCTGTGGCAGCATTCCAACTCAACGAGGCTAAACACAACCTGTTTGCTGAAGTGCTGAAATAGCAACTCCGCAACACGGCCGCACAATTTAGATTATATCCTCTCTGTTCCGGATATCCTTTATACGCAATTGAATATTTGCGATTCCGCGATAGTAATTCTCAGCAATTGAATAACAGATGTCAACAGGATTACCGGCCTGCATATGCTCAAAGTGCTCCGATTTATTGAATGCGATAGCCGAAATATGCCTATATGGTTCATCCTCTTGAATCAACTCGAGTTTCAAATGTCCATTGTCGCTTCCAACTATTCTGCCGTTCCCGTTATCATAAACATTCTCGGTTATAAAGACAGGAGAGAGATTACCGGGGCCGAAGGGCTGGAACTGTTTTAAGATTCTGAAAAATTTGGGAGTTATCTGGTTGAAATCCAAAAAGCTGTCTATATTGATAATCGGAGAGAGTACCTCCTTGGTAATTCTCATCTCCACCTCCCTCTCAAACTTCTCAGAGAAGGGCTTTAAATTCTCCTCTCTAAGTGTTAGACCGGCAGCATACATATGACCTCCAAAATTCTCAAGATACTCAGAACAAGCCTCAACAGCCTCATAAAGATCAAACCCGGGAATACTTCTGGCAGAACCTGTTATGAAATTATTTGATTTTGTAAGCACAATCGTAGGTCTATAATACTCCTCAACCAACCTGCTCGCAACAATACCTACAACGCCCTTATGCCATGAGGGATTATATACAACCGTAGCTTTTCTACTTTCAAAATCGGGCATATTTCGCACCATCTCCTTCGCCTCTATCGTTATCTCCCTATCAATATTCTTACGGTCATTGTTGTGGACATTGATTGTATTCCCCAATTTAAAGGCATCCTCCTCATTGCGGGAAACCAGAAGATCCACTGCCGTTCTTCCGCTCTCCATTCTGCCTGCAGCATTGATTCTCGGCCCGATTTTAAATACAATATCGTCGATAGTAATAATATGTTTTTCCAATCCGGAAAGTTTAATCATCGACTGCAATCCCCTACGGGGGGCTTCATTTAACTGTTTTAAACCGTAAAATGCAAGTATTCTATTCTCACCAGTCACCAAAACAAGGTCGGATGCAATAGATACGACAACGAGATCGAGCAGCGGTATTATCTTTTCAAACGGGATATTGTATTTTTGAGCATAACCTTGAACCAACTTAAAACCTACTCCGCAACCGCACAAGTCATCGAACGGATAGCTACAGTCGGTCCTCTTGGGATCTAATGTGGCAACAGCCTGCGGAAGTATATCATCAGGAAGATGGTGATCGCATATTATGAACTCCACACCCCTTTCTTTGGCATATTTCACCTTTTCTACCGCCTTAATTCCGCAATCGAGAGAGATTATAAGAGTGAATTTATTCTCAATCGCCCAATCAATACCCTTATAAGAGATACCATAACCCTCATCATAACGGTCCGGTATATAGTAATCAACCTTACTGGTCAACGAACGCACAAAGGAGTAAAAAAGAGCTACTGCAGTTGTCCCATCAACATCATAATCACCATATATGAGAATATTCTCATCATTTTCTATAGCCTTGTGAAGCCTCTCTACCGCAACCTCCATATCACACATAAGGAAAGGATCATGAAGCTTGGAGAGATCGGGACGAAAGAAGTCTCTGGCACCATCAAACGTTGTAATACCTCTTTGCACCAAAAGATTAGCCAGGACCTGATCTATGCCGAGTTCTTGAGCCATCTGTCTTACATTCAGAGGATTGCCGGGCTCTCTAACTATCCATCTTTTGTCTTCGTTTTTTATCTCCATAACTTACAAAAGTAAAAAAATATCTGTACTTTCACAAAAAAACACAACATGGCCTTACAGTTGAAGACCATGCAGAGACAATAATTGCTATTTATTTGAATTTACAGGGATATATCATATCTACTGTGCCTTTTGCTGTCATTTATAAAACCTTCGATTATCATTGTAAGTTGACTCGCAATTGGTGACTTAGCATCATAATAACTTCTCAATTGCAACACCTTATCCGTTGATTCTATCTGCTTAAGCACATGATTCATGTTTTTAATAATAACCAGTTCAGACTTCTGATTTGAATTATGGAGAAGCTGCGCATCGGCGATAGAAACCTGTATATCCTTATCACCTTGAATAATCAGAACAGGTTGTTTTAACTGCGAGATGAGATTGGTAGGCGAAAGATTGAATGTTGAGATGAGGAATGGTTGTACACTCTTGCGAAATAGAGAATTGAACAAACCGGGAACATTTTCCACCTTGTTCCCCTGAGATAAAGAATCGATTATTGAATATAACCTCTCCTTGATATTAATTGGCAGGTATGAGAGCTGCTCTTTCAGTACAATATCCATTTTTCTTCCCACACCTGCCACTGAAATAACCCCGGAAACCTTTTTTGAAGATACCGCGACAGCAGAGGCTATCAGTGCCCCTTCACTATGCCCGAGCAGAAAAACCCGCTTATAGTCTCTTTGTAGCTTTTTTGCCCACATGGAGGCATCCTGAATATAGAGGTCAATCGTATATTGAGCCTCAGTAAGATTTCTGGTAGATTTGCCTATCCCCCGTTTATCGTACCTGAAGCAAGCAATACCCTTAGCATATAACTCCTCCGCAAGATATTTGTACGCATTGGATTTCATCCCCATGTTATTGTTACAGTCCCTATCTGTGGGCCCGGATCCGGCTATAATCAACACTACACAATCGCCTTTACCTCTTCTATCAAGTTTAGGATCTGTCAAGGTACCAAATAATGTATCCGCTCCGGCCACCATTGAAATCTCCTTTGTCATAAACTCTTTATTAGAAATCGTTTGCGCCACCGCCTTCCGTTCCACTAAAAGCGTAACAGCAACTATATAACATAATAGCAAATATCTTCCGTAGTGCATAATCGTTATATATTAAATTGTCACTCTAAAACTCAAAATAGTAGACAAAAGTAACAAAACTTCTGCACCTCCCATAAAAAATTGGCCGCATGCGATAATACACATACGGCCAACAAAAACGCCTAATCAATTAAAAACCTATTCTGTATCCCAATGTAATTTGAAATACCCTGTTTTTGGATTTAAAATTATCTGTATTAATCACTCCATCCATAAGTTCTGTATCTGATTTGATAATATTTGTAAGGCCCAAATTATACCTGGCCTCCAAAACGAATCTTTTAAACTCATATGAAATGCCAAAAGGAATTGAAAAATCTACCTTTTTGAGAGCATCCTTTATACCGATACTTTCAGAACCCTCATCCGCAGATAACTTAATTTTAGCACTTGTCAAGAATCCAAATTGAACGCCAGTTTTAATTGCCAATCCCTTTACAATATAGTAATTGGCCATAATAGGCATATTAAGATAACTCAATTTAGCCTTTGCATTAATATTCATCTCCAGATAAGGAAAATCATCCATATTCAACTCTCCTTTTCCTCCCTGCATTGAATAATAAAGACCTCCAGAAAGAGCAAATTTAGGAAGCATACGATACTCTACATCAGCACCGATATTCAAACCGGCTTTGGAGTCAATAAATTCGTCAAAATCCCCAGATAGCGTAGAAATATTTACACCTGCTTTAGGTTGAATGGAAATTTTGGATTCCCGGTTTTGGGCAACCGCGGCAACGGCAAAAAATAATGCCACAGCCATTAAAATAATGTTTTTCATACTATAGAAATGTTGTTAATAAAAATTCTATCAAAATGTTATAATAGCAAATTTAAAGTAAAATATTCCATAAAAATACACAATATAAGATAAATACACAAACATGAGGTTATTCTACACAAATACCGGCATTTTTATACACTAAATAACAGATTGAGATACTAAAATAACACCTGTAAGGGGATTATCACTCCTCCGGGGCAGTAGCAAGAATAACCTTGTATTTATTCCTTTTACCTATATTCATCAATTCCACAACCTTCTCAATAGGAACTGTGCGGTCTGCATAGATTGCAAACACCGGGTCATCCTCCTTTATTAACTTTTGCTGCAACTGCGGCTCAATAGTATTAAATTGTACCGCCTCAACACGTCCGTTAAGATGATAGGAAAAGGTATTATCACTGAGATTATGTTTAATTGAGACCGAAGTTTGCTCCTTTGTTGAAATTTGGTTGGAACTCTTAGGTAACAATAATTTCAATGCATTTGGATTAATAAGAGTGGAAGTTACAAGAAAGAAAATCAATAGCAGAAAGACTATATCTGTCATTGAAGCCATACTGAACGAGGCCATAACCTTAGATCTCTGCTGAATTGCCATATTATATCTCCTTCTCTTTAACAACCATCTCCATAAATTCCGTTGTGGTATACTGCATTTTGTAAACCATGTCTGAGACCTTTGTAGTAAGGTAATTATAAAAGAAATAGGCAAAGATGCCAACTATCAATCCTGCAACTGTAGTTACCATAGCTGTATAAATACCACTCGAAAGAAGAGAAATATCTATGTTATTTCCGGCCTGAGACATATTATAAAAGGCCTGAATCATACCTACTACGGTGCCTAAAAATCCTATCATGGGAGCACCGCCGGCAATTGTCGCAAGTCCGGGAAGTCCCTTTTCCAAGCGTGAAACCTCCAAATTGGCACTATTTTCAACAGCATTCTTTATCTCCTCCATGGGCCTGTCCATCTTGGAAAGCCCCTTTTCTAACATTCTCGCAATGGGATCTTGAGATGCCCTGCAAAGTTCAGAAGCCTTGTTCAACCTGCCCTCCTTAAAACAAACAGCCACCTGATTCAAAAGTTCGGCGCTGTTTTGGTCGGCATTTTTTATAATCCACCATTTTTTGGCAAAGATATATACTGCCATTACAGAAAGAATCAAAAGCGGAATCATAAGCCAACCGCCCTTAATAGCCATATCGATTAAAGAAAAGGACATATAAAGTAATTTAAAAATTAATAGTAGTACCTCATGGTTCCACGTGAACAAAGCTACTACCGAGTTACAATAGTGTGCAAAGTTATAAAAAAACGATTAAATATTCGACTAAAACGGGCATTAACCCTTAAATAACGCACAATTTACATTTGCCCGGAATAGCCAAATCGTTCTGCAATTTCGCCACATACCTGTGAAATACTTTTACCGTCACAATCAAGTATAAGCGAGGCACAACGCAAATAGTGGGGTTCACGTTCTACAATATTCTGCTTAATAAACTGTTTAAGTTCTTGTGGAGATTTACCGGCAAGCAAAGGCCTGTGAGCATGATTTTTCAATAATCTTTTATAAAGTACCCCGATATCGTATCTCAAATAAATGCACTTGGTCTGCTGTATTACAATATCGGCCGTCTGCCGGTAGGTAACCGCACCGCCTCCGAGAGAGAGCACTGTATCGCCATCTATATTTTTCAATAATTTTTCCAACTCATCATGCTCTATACGGCGAAATCCATCGAGTCCCACTTCCAAAAAAAGAGCAGATATGGTTTTACCGCAACTATGCTCAATGTATTTATCTAAGTCTATAAAATGAAAACCCAGAAGATAAGAGACATTTTTTCCTATTGTAGATTTTCCGGCTCCCATAAAGCCACATAAAGAGAGTATCATCAAAGTTTATTTTCAGCAAATTAGAATAAAATTAAAGCCTAAAGATCAAACAAGGAGGGCTGATTATCATCGAAATCCTTTGGATCAAAAGTTGTTGTAGTCCCGGGAGCAAAACCGCCCTTATCGCTCCTCTTCCCCTCTTCCGTTTTACCGTTTTCTGCCGTTTTACCTCTCATCGAGTCCTTATCATTTTTTCCACTTCCACCGCCGGTTTCTCCACCGCCCTTTTCTCCACCACAATCATTCTCCCCGCCTCCATTCTCATTACTCTCATCACTATCAGGTTTCTCCTTAACAAGAGGTTCTATAAACTTTATAGAGGTTGTTTCATAAGTAGTCAGTCTTTTGCCTTTAGCTTTAAAGCCTTTTTTACCAATAAACTCGGCCACATCTATAATCTCATTCTGCCTCTTCTCATGTTTTCCGCCAAAGACAAGTTCTATTCTCGGATAGGCATTATCTGTAATAGCCAAAAATTCCGACCCTTTAGTATCCGAAATAAATAAAGCCGCACTGTTGTCGCTGTACTCAAAAGCAAAACGTTTCACATAATAACTTTTTACCTCACCATCATAATAGATTGCGCTGTATGTCTTTTCAGTATCAAACTTCTCTATCCTCTCTATCTCTCCCTGATACCTGTTGCTTAAATCATAATTGGTAGTATAAAAGGTACCATCCTTAAAGATTGCAATAAGATGATCATCATTATGAAACTCTCCGAGAAAAATTCCATGTTGCTCCTCATTGAGACGATTAATAGCTGTATCGAACCACAGTGGTTTTCCTCCAATCGTAGAGAGCCCCTTAGACTTCAATTGCACTTTGTGCACAGGATTTTTGGATAAAATATTACCCATTGAGGCCCTTCCCTTTACGGCAATTGATGCGAAATCAAACTCCAAGAGCAACTTTTTCAATTTGGGACGCGGACGGAGAAAAACCTTCAGAACCTCCGCCTCACCATTGTGGTTTGCAGTAAACCACAAGATTTGCGAATCAGGCTTACCTTGAGTGAGATCATACTCCTTATCCCTTGTTACACTCGTAACCGAAAAACGCTTAACATAGGTTATGCCGGCCTTACCGTCACGATAGACAACATTATATATTGTTCTATTATCTCCCTTATTAAAAACACCGGCATAAATAATATCCTTTCCGATAAAACTCTTATCGCTTACTTTTGTCACAATATATCGGCCGTCCTTTAGAAAAACAATAATATCATCAATATCTGAACATTCGCAAACATACTCGGCAGCCTCATCCTTCTTTAAATCCATTCCCACAAAACCCTCTTTGCCATTCATATAAAGTTTTGCATTTGCAACAGCAACCTTTTTTCCCTGTATCGTTTCAAAACCGGTAACCTCCGTTTTACGTGGGAAATCCTTACCGTATCTCTCTTTAAGGTGCTCATAATATTTAATGGTATATGCAATTAAATGAGCAAGATTGTATAAGACCTCCTTCATCTCCTCCTCAATCCTTTTAATTTTTGTGTCAACCTCCTTAACATCAAACTTGGAGATCTTCCTTACCGGCTTCTCTACAAGTTTAAGGATATCCTCCATTGTAACCGGCTTATGCAGGAGTTCCTGATACTCCATCATCTCCTTATGTAAAAGCTTTATCTGAGCCTCCCATGACTTTGCATCCTGCTCCAGCAATCGATATTTCTTATTTTCAAAGAAGAGCTTCTCAAGAGAGAAATAATGCCACTCATTTTCCAACTCGGCCAATCGTATTTCAAGTTCCATCCGCAACAACTCTTTTGTACGATTGGTATTGTAGATAAGAATCTCCTTTACTGTTAGGAATTTAGGCTGTTGAGCCTCAATAACGCAAGCGTTTACAGCTACAGGCACCTCACAATCAGTAAAGGCATAAAGCGCATCTATGGTTTTGTCAGGAGAGACATCACTAGCAAGGTGTATCATTATCTCTGCACTTCCGGCAGTGTTGTCATCTATCTTCTTGATCTTTATTTTACCCTTGTCATTCGCTTTTAGAATACTTTCAATTAAAACAGATGTGGTCTTTCCATATGGAATTTCATCTATAACAAGTGTCTTCTTATCTATTTTTTGAATTTTAGCCCTTATCCTCACTCTTCCGCCACGTTTCCCGTCATTGTAACCGGTACAATCTATAATACCTCCAGTAGGAAAATCAGGAAACAATTCAAAAGAATCTCCCTTCAAAAAGGCAATGGAAGAGTCTATAAGTTCATTAAAATTATGAGGTAATATTTTAGAGGAGAGCCCCACAGCAATTCCCTCAGAACCTTGCGCCAACAGAAGAGGAAACTTGACAGGCAAATTTACAGGTTCCTCGTTTCTGCCGTCATAAGAACTCATCCACTCGGTGGTTTTTGGATTAAATACAACTTCATTTGCAAATTTACTCAAACGAGCCTCAATATATCGTGGTGCCGCAGCACTATCGCCGGTCAATATATTTCCCCAGTTACCTTGACAGTCAACGAGCAAATCTTTTTGCCCCAACTGAACAAGAGCATCGCCAATGGAGGCATCGCCATGAGGATGAAATTGCATTGTCTGACCTATGATATTTGCTACCTTATTATATCTTCCGTCATCTACACGCTTCATCGCATGCAATATTCTTCTTTGCACCGGCTTAAGTCCATCAGCTATATGAGGTACAGCTCTCTCCAGAATCACATACGAGGCATAATCAAGAAACCAATTCTTGAACATACCTGTAAGCTTGTATCTGTTTTCCCCGTCTTGAATTAATTTTTCATACTTTCCCGACCCAACAGATTCGTCTCCGTTCTGATCAAGAATCTCTTCCGAGTCAAACTCCTTATCCTCTCCTTTTCCGCTATTGATTTCGTCTGCCATTACATGTAAAGTTTGATTGCAAAGATAAGAAAAAACGGTCGGTTATTGAATATAACCGAACCGTTTTAGCTCTTTTTTATTTTCTCTCCATCCCGGATCCACCTTTACAAAAAGTTTGAGAAAGACCTTTTGCTGGAAGAATATCTCCATCTCCTTTCTTGCCTCAGTACCAACCTTTTTAATAGCTTCACCATGCGCACCTATTATTATCCCCTTCTGCGATTGACGCATAACATTTATAACAGCTTCAATCGTATACATGCTCTCTCCCTCCTCGAATCTCTCCACAACTACTTCAGTGCAATAAGGAATCTCCTTTTGGTAATTTGTAAGAATCTTCTCTCTTATAATTTCAGAGGCAAAGAAGCGCATACTGCGATCCGTAAAAACCTCCCTGTCGTACCATGCATGTTGGACAGGTAAAAGTTCTTTCAATCTGTTAAAAATGTTGTCAAGATTAAAATTATTAAGTGCTGAAGCAGGAAAAATTTCGGCCTTCGGAACAAGGGAATGCCATTTTTCGGCCAATACCTCAACCTTTTGCTGATTGGAGAGATCTATTTTATTGATAACAATGATTACAGGACATTCTATTACATTCAAACGCTCAATATACTCGATATTCTTATCGGTCTTCTCTACAGTATCGGTTACATAAAGAATAATATCAGCATCAGTAAGCGCTGTATCTACAAAATCCATCATACTCTCCTGAAGCATATAACTCGGCTTTAATATTCCGGGAGTATCGGAGAAGACCATTTGATAGTCCTCCCCGTTAACAATTCCCATTATTCTATGCCTCGTAGTCTGTGCCTTTGAGGTCACTATCGACAAATTCTCTCCCACGAGAGCATTCGTAAGTGTAGATTTTCCCACATTCGGATTGCCGATAATATTTATAAATCCGGATCTGTTGATTTTATCGCGATTTTCGCTATTCATAAGAATCCATCATTAACATTCCAACCTCAGGCTCAGTGAGAAATCTCCACTGCCCTCTTCTCAGGTTTTTCTTTGTAAGACCGGCAAAATAAACCCTGTCGAGTTTCTTTACCTTGTATCCAAACGATTCGAATAATCTTCTTACGATTCTATTCCTTCCTGAATGTATCTCAATTCCAAGAACCTTCTCGTCACCATCTATATATGAAAGATTATCCGCATTGATAGGTCCATCCTCAAGTGTAACTCCGCTCAAAATGGCATCAAAATCGGATTTTTTGAGATTCTTATCCAAAGTAACCTGATATATTTTTTTCTTTTCAAACGAAGGATGTGTAAGCTTATCTGTAAGATCCCCGTCATTTGTAAGCAACAAAACCCCTGTAGTAGATTTATCCAAACGTCCAACCGGATAAACTCTCTCATGGCATTTACCGGCGATAAGATCCATTACAGTCTTCTCGGCATGAGGATCGCTGGTTGTCGTAACAAAATCTTTCGGTTTGTTCATGACAATATAAACCTTCTCCTCTCCTCTTATGGTTTCATCATTGAATTTCACTACATCATTTTGGAATACACGAGTACCAAGTTCCGTAATGATTACATCATTTACCTTTACAAGACCAGCCTGAATATATTCATCAGCCTCTCTTCTCGAACAAATTCCGCTGTTTGAGATATATTTGTTAAGTCTTACACCACTCTCACCCTCAGCCTTTGGTTTACGCGGCTTGGGAGTATACTCTGTGGTACCTCTGTAACGAGGAGTCGAACCCTTCTCCTCTTCTCCTTCTCTTCTTCCGAAACTTCTGCGTGGTCTGTCACTGTCACCATCACCTCTTCCGAAACTTCTGCGTGGTCTGTCGCTGTCACCATCGCCTCTTCCGAAACTTCTGCGTGGTCTGTCGCTGTCACCATCACCTCTTCCGAAACTTCTGCGTGGTCTGTCACTGTCACCATCACCTCTTCCGAAAC
>CAZNBA010000039.1:0-17365 GCA_964571395.1 uncultured Muribaculaceae bacterium | reverse complement strand
TTGCTAACATTTCTACCTTTTGTTCATAAATTTTATTGAATATATTCTCCTTTGTGCGGAAATAGTAGTGCAACATTGCGTGTGTAACGCCTGCTTTAGCCGCGATATTTGTTGTTTTGGCGGCGGCGAATCCCTTCTCTAAAAACTCTTTTTCAGCGGCAGAAATAATAGCCTGTTCACTTGTATTATTAACTTTCATAATATTTTATAATTAACAAATATGATTAACAATATTGTTAAACACTGCTGCAAATGTAGCAAAAATTTTTAATGTGATACTTTTTTATGAAAAACAATAGGGTATTTGTTCCTTCAATACTCTTAGGAGTGAATGAGAAAAAACGCTCCACATAGATCAATTATAAAAATAGTTTTAATCCGAATATATTTATTGTTTAAAAATTTTAATAGTATGCAACACAAATCATTAATCATTATTGCGCTGATATCGTTGTCATATCTCTGCATCAGCATGAATGCTTCGTATGCGCAAAACAATTCCGATTCTTACGTGACAATAACAGGAACAGTAAAGGATGGGAACTCAAGGAAAAACCTTGGCTACATAAATGTGGTGGCAAAGGGTAAAAACATCTCTACCGTTACAAATGGTGACGGGTATTTTAGCTTGAAAATTAGTAAACAGCTAATTTTAAAAAATATGCAAGAGGTGGTGGTATCAGGGCTGGGCTACAAAAACTCAAAAATTAATGTCGAGATTCCTCAAAATGAGACTCTTGTAATTTATTTAAAGCCAGAACAAAATCTGCTGAGCGAGATTACGATTTATCCCTCCGAACCGAGACTCCTTATACAAAAAGCTCTTGAAAAGGTGTCAGAAAATTACTCCGATAAACCCACGCAACTTTTCGGCTTTTACAGAGAAACCGCAGAGAAGAGGCACAAATATATTTCGCTTTCGGAGGCTATTTTTGACGCTTGTAAAAGCGGGTATGCGCGCTCTGTAAACGATGATAAAATACGTATTCTGAAGGGCAGGAAACTCCTTAGTCCAAAGGTAGAGGATACTCTTGCAGTGAAACTTTTGGGCGGACCATCGCTCTTTATTTACCTCGACGTTGCAAAAAACAGAGAGAGTATTCTTTCAGATGAACTTCTTACAAATTATAACTTTACAATGGATGAGCAAACCATTATTAATGAGCGTCCGCAATATGTTATTGCTTTCCATCCGAAATTAAATCTGACCGAGAAGGAGGAATATTATGGTAGAATCTTTATAGACAAAGAGATGCTTGCATTTTCAAGAATAGAGTATTCGCTTTCAATGGAGGATATTTCAAAGGCTACAAGAGTAATGTTGTTCAAAAAGCCTGCTGGGCTTCGATTTAAACCTCAGGAGATGTCTTTTGTGATTACTTATATCAATGAGGGAGGAAAATATTATCTTAACTACATAAGAAGCAATATACGATTCAAATGCGATTGGAAAAGAAGGCTATTCTCAACCAATTACAGTATGACAACAGAGATGATTGTAACGAGTCACTCAGATAACAATGTAACCAAGATAACCAACAAGGAGGCATTTGGAGATAAGGAGATATTTTACGATAAGGTTACGTACTTTAAAGATCTCGATTTCTGGAAGCAATATAATATCATTGAACCTACGGAATCTCTCGAAACAGCAATCAAAAAGATTGTAAAGCAATCAAAATAATACCTAAAACAATAAGAATAGAGTTAGAAAGGATACAAGTAACAGGATGATTTCTTATATTTGATTGCAATTCCATAATAAGGAACAGGTCAGGTCAGAAATTTAAGATTACCTATATGTTAATAGCAGACATATTACTATTTGCAAAGATTATAGAAGGCGATATAAAAGCATTTGAAACCCTTTTTAAACGCTTTTATTCGCCTCTTTGTCTATATTGTGCAAGTATTACCGGGGAGTATGAGGCGGCTGAGGAGATTGTGGAGGAGTTGTTTTATAAACTCTGGAAAGAGAGGGAGACAATAAAAATCACGCTCTCCGTTAAGGGCTATTTATATGGTGCGGCAAAATTTGAGGCGTTCAACTATTTGCGGCACTGTAATGTAAAGGACAGATATGCCAAGTCAAATCCCGTAATGGAAAAAACGGCAACTGAAACTCCTCAGGAGGCAATGGAATACAAAGAATTAAATATAATCATAAACAGGACTCTCAATAAACTGCCGGCTCGCAGGTTAGCAATATTTAATATGCACAGATATGAGGGCAAAAAATATTCTGAGATTGCAAGTAAGCTTTCCGTTTCAATAAAAACTGTTGAGGCGGAAATGACCAAGACTTTAAAATTTTTGAGGAATGAAGTTGAACAATACTCACATGAATCATGAATAAGGAGAATTTACATAACGAAATGAAAGCGAATAAGGCCTGGGATAAATTGTATGCCAGATTGTATTCAGAAAATCTGATTCCGCAAGAGGAACATAGCAAGGGAGCAAAGCATTGGCTGTCTCCGGTGCTGTTGTTAGGTGCGGCAGCAATTATTATTTTTGCAGGGATTGCAATACTCCATCTGCGAGACGCAGATAATCATGGTGGGGAAATTCTTGTTAGTCAAATAAATAATGAGAAGGCATCATTGGTGAAGGTGCTTGAGGATGGTTCAACAGTATATATTGCTCAAAAAACCGCTTTAAAATACCCGATGCGCTTTACAGTAGAGGAACGAGTTGTATCGCTCAAGGGAGAGGCCTTTTTTGATATCTCAAAGAACCCCGACAGACCCTTTATTATTGAGACGGAATTGGTAAAAGTTGAGGTATTGGGAACATCATTTAATATAAAAAGTGCTTTTTCAAACCAGTTTGAACTTTCCGTACGAGAGGGGAGAGTTAAAGTTACGTTGAAAAAGAGTGGTGAAGAACGAATTTTATACAAAAACGAGACTGCGATTTTATCCGATACAGGATTTAATGTAAAGCATGAAAATTGCGATTCTCTTCTTGGGAGATACACTGTCAATTTTAAATTTAAAGATGAAACTCTTAAAAATATTGTCGGGGTAATTAACAAATTGCATCCTGAATTTTTTATTGAAATTTCACCTGAAGTGGAGAGTAGAAAATTAACGGTTGCCTTTGCCAATGACAGGCCGGAAACTATGATAACTCTTATCTGCCAGGCTTTAGGACTTAACAGTTTACGCAGCGGCAATAAATTTTCAATAAAATAATTGTCGGCTATGTTCATGTTTATAAGAGGTTTTTCCTGCCATGCGGTGCATTTAGATGATTTTGCAGGACGGGTTAAATTTAAATATCTGATATTTATCTTTTTATGCGTAACTGCAACATTGCAGGCGCAGCAAACCGATCTGTTGGATAAAAAGATACAGTTGCATGGCGGCAGGCAAACCGTGTATGCTTTACTAAATTCAATTTCCGATGCCTCAGGATTGATGTTTATTTACGACAGCAGGTTGGTAGACAACAACAAGAAGATAAGACTTGTAAAGGGTGAACGCACCGTAAGAGAGGCTATTATGGAGGTACTCGACAACCATAATCTGATTCTCAAAAACATGGGAAGGCATATATTGATATGTGAAGCCGAAAAAAAGGGTGAGGTTATTGAGCGTACACCTTTAGACCGGTACAGTATTATTCGTGGGGTATTGATTGAAAAAATGACAGGTGAGCCTCTCTCTTTTTGTAGCATAGACCTGTTTGGCTCCTCAATATCAACCATTTCTAACTTGAATGGCCAATTTGAATTAAAAATCCCCGATTCTCTTACCACTCAATCATTGATTATCAATCATATGGGCTTTAAACAGAAGAGCGTGCCTGTAAATATTTTGCTGGCTGAAAACAATACGATTGTTATGGAGCAACAAAGTATAGATATTCAAGAACTTGTAATAAGAGAAGCGGATCCGCAGGAGGTACTTGACAATATGTTGAGCCGGCGTAAAAGCAACTATATAAATCAGCCTGCGTACTATACAACCTATTATCGCGAGGGGGTAGAGTATAAAAAAATTCTTAATAATTATACTGAGGCGGTATTTAAAATTTACAAATCTTCTCAGGACACTCCTTTTTCCAGCGACCAGGTAAAATTATTGCGAAAGCGTACAATAAAGAATGCTGACCTTAAAGATACCATAGATGCTAAAATATTAGCCGGCATCAGTGCCTGCCTGCAATTGGATATAGTTAAGCAATTGCCGGATTATATGTTGAGACATAATAATTTGTACAAATACAGTTCTGCGAGGTCGGAATATATTGACAGCAGCATTATTGATGTTATTAAGTTTGAACCTGCGAATGAGAATAGGGAATCGCTGTATTGTGGCACTTTGTATGTTGATAAAAAGAGTAGTGCTCTTTTAAAAGCTGTGATTGAACTTTCCCCAAAAAATATAGACAGGGCTACAGAATCATTTATTGCAAAACAGGGCAAACAGTTAAAAATAATTCTGGAAAAAATAACGTACGAGATAACATACAGGTTATGGGAGGGCCGTTATCATGTCAGTCATATACGTGGAGATTTGCTGTTTAAGGTAAAAAAGCATAGACAATGGTTCACTTCCTCACTGCTTCATACGTGGTTTGAAATGCTGACCTGCAAAATTAGTACATCGGAGGTCTCCAAATTCAAGCACAAGGAGTTAGTGAAAACCTATTCAGTTTTTTCGGAGGAGAATGGTGGTCGTGATGATAATACATTCTGGGGCGAATTCAATACAATACCAATGGAAGAGGAATTAAATGAAAATATTAAGTCAATCACCTCAATCATTGAAAAGATTATTATGGAGTAGCTTTTCCTTATTACCAAGCAATTCCTTTACAAAATGTAGGTCTCCGCATAATCTCGGCACTTTGTTTTGACCACCCACTTTATCGTGTACCAATAGCCAATTATAAAATGTCCCTTTTGGAACCGCGACAAGTTGCAGTTGCTCCATTGTCGCATTGTTCCTCCTTTTGGCCTCATAATCTGAGTTTACGCTCATCACCTGTTTGTCGAGTTCTTGCGCAAAATCTTCAAAATCGTATGGTTTTACACCAAATTCCATAACCCATATATGACGTCCCTTTGAAAACCTTTCATCACCTTTTTCACTGCAGTAATTTCTATTTGGGTCATTAGTGTCAACAATTTTATCAGTATCATTCATAAAGAGCGGAGCAACAGTAAATTCGGTTACTGTGCAATTATGTATTTTACAGGCTGCGGCGAGAGCTTTCTCTGCATTAGCTATCATTAACTCCTCCCCAAATGCATTTATAAATAGTTGAGTGCGTCCAATAACCTTAATACGATGAGGAAAAAGGGAGACGAACCTTATACAATCGCCAATCAAATAACGCCACAGCCCATTAACTGAACTTATTACAAGCGCGTAATCGACTCCTGTTGTTACCTCCTCCAAAGTAAGCAGATTGGAGATTTTTCCCGACATCACATTATTGAGTTTATCTAATGGAGCAAACTCATAAAAAATTCCGTTACCAACAGTCAATAACATTCCGTCTGCATTAAGGTCATCCTGAAAAGCAAAATAGCCCTCAGATGCATTGTAATTTTCGAGATAATGCATT
Organism: uncultured Muribaculaceae bacterium; assembly: GCA_964571395.1. GTDB lineage: Bacteria > Bacteroidota > Bacteroidia > Bacteroidales > UBA932 > Egerieousia. The sequence continues at coordinate 11,785 of CAZNBA010000039.1, read as the reverse complement.
TCGGGCAGGGGGAATAGAGTCTGATAAATTGCACGATAAGGCTCAAAACCAATACCGCCGTGCATGAACAGCTCTACATTAGGCCATATCCGGGCAATGTTATTCTGACCGGTATAATTGAGTAACTTATTCATTAACATAAGATTCCAGCTTGGAACTCCGGCGAAATTTGTAATATTTTCATTTGAACACTCCCTGCAGATAGCCTCCAACTTTTGAGAAAAATCGCTCATTAAGGCGATTTTCCTGCGCGGAGCCCTGAACAATTCGGCAAGAGCCGGAGAATTTTGCAAAAGGATTGCCGAAAGATCTCCAGACATGGAGGCAAAATCGGGTTGGATACTTCCGCCCAAAGTAAGCGTCTTGCCAGCAAAGATTTTTGTATCCGGGTAATTGTGTACATACCATGCAAGCATTCTCTTGAAGCCTCCGAAGTGTGTGATTTTTAAGGAATCGGGGGTTACCGGAATATATTTGCTTTTGCCAGAACTTGTGCCGCTCGATTTTGCAAACCAATTGGTTTTCTGATTCCATAACACATTCTGCTCGCCTTTGCGCATTCTGTCGATATATGGCTCAATGGCATTATAATCTCTAACCGGTACATTTTTCTGAAACTGCCGTATCTGCTCTGCTAACTTAGTTTCATTGCTTTTGCCTTTGTATGAAACCTGCATAAAACCATGCTCCTTACCAAAGGAGGTATCTGTACCATTTGCCATAAGAGTTGCAAAGCACCTTTTTTGAAAAAAGTACGGATTGGATTCAGACTCCTCTATCTCCTTAATATAGCCGGAGTTGCATACCAAAAAAATATTATTTAAGAATCTGTGCATACTTTTTCCTTATACAAAATAATACGCAGAATACTCTCTAAATTCTCAGATATCAAACCTTTTGTATACTTGCGTTTTGTCAGGAAATTCCTTGCAAAGGGAATCTATCTCCTGACGCGGAACCTCTCCAAGATCAAGCATAATCAATCCGTCCACGCAGTAGTTGAAACTTGGATCTACATTAAAATCAAGAATTCTACAATTCATTTTCAGATATTTTTTCAACAGTGTAGGAAGACGATATTTGCTGTTGCTCAATTTATAAATGAATTTATCAAACTTTTCTATTGAATCCATCTTATTTTTAAGAAGATACTCCACATCAACCTTGTTAAAATCTGGTTTGAACGGAGTTATAGGGGAAACCATATCGTGAAATCTGTTTTCTGAATGTCTCTTCCTCAGATAGTAAATCATCAGGCTCCTGTAGAACGGAGGATACCAAGAACTTATGCTTACAGGTCCAATCAGGTATTTAACTCGAGGATATTTCATTACGGAATAAAACAGCCCCTTGATAAGCAGCATCAGAGGCAAAGCCTCCTTTTGAAAGGCTGGAGAGACAAATGACCTGCCTAACTCAATTGTTCTTTCCAAATGAGGTAAAAATTCGCTTTTATAACGGAAAAGCGAGTTGCTGTAGAGTCCGTTTAGCCCCTGCTGTCCCAAAATTTCTTCAACAATGCCAAGCCTGTATGCGCCCACCAGACAATTCTGTTCCTTATCCCATACAAATAGATGTTTGTAGTAGTTATCATATTCGTCGAGATCTATCTCCTTGCCGGTTCCCTCGCCAACAGCCCTGAATGATTCTTCCCTTCTTATTCCAATCTCTCTTATGATGTTTGGAATATCGGAGTACCCCGACAAATAACAGGCATATTGCCCCACCTCAAATAACAGATCCTCTTTTCTTGAAGAGAGCTCGTCAATAAGTACTTTGTTCTCAATATGTTTGCAAATTTCAATGGCAGGAGTTTCTCCTGAAGTATTTGTAAAGGGGATAAATTTAGACCATTTTATTGCATCTCCGCTGACTCCCTCTTCATCGATACTTACTATTTGACAATGGCTTTCTATATTCGCCTCAAGAGCATAAGTGCGGTTCCATAGATATGAACTCAATTCAGGCAGTGATGTAAAATCCTCCAGTTCACTTACCGGAATAGGTTTTCCTATTCTAAAAGCCACTGTCTTGTTCTTTTTGTTGGATAATTCGTGCGGAAGTCTTACCGTCCTGAGCATCGGATGTATCTTACCAAGAAAATGAAACATGGCCGAATTTTGTCCACCGAAAAAGACAGGAACAACAGGAACACCGCTGTTACGGATTAACTTTACAACTGAAATTTGCCATGGAATATCTTTAACCACTTTTTCTTTATTTGCATTGGAAGAGACCTCTCCGGCTGGGAACAAACCTAAGGCGCCTCCGCATCGGAGATGCTCTTTAGCCATTTTCAACCCCTTGAGACTGCTTTTTAAACCAGGCCTGTCGGTAAAAGGATTAACAGGAAAAAAATTTTCAGAAAGATTTGGAATATATGAAAGCATGAAATTCGTAAGAATTTTAAGATCAGGCCTTATTTTACCAAGAATACTTAGCATCATAATACCATCTATTGCTCCGTACGGATGATTTGAAACGATAATAAAAGGACCCTCTTTTGGAAGATAATCCAATTCCTGCTCCTTAAAATCGCATTTGACTTTCAAATATTCAATAAGTTTATCTGCGAATTCTATACCCTGGTAATCAGATATATGCGAATAGATATTATTGATTTTGTCAAACCCGGTCACCTTCATTGCCACCGCAGCTACAATATTTCCTATCAGGCCGTGCATCTTAATGGCACTTTTCACCTGAGCCTTATTGATTACTTCTTTACTCATATATTCAGGGACTAAACCGGCAACAAAGATATAAAAAAATCATCATCCTCTTTTTCTTTTTAACTTTGCAATAACTTACGCTCCGTTATTTGTCGCGATACTGCATATTGATTATGAATGTAATTGAAAAAGTTAAAATTTTACCGGTGCAGCCGGGCGTCTACCGCTTTCTTAATAGCGAGGGAAAGATCATTTATATTGGGAAGGCTAAAAACCTTAGGAAACGGGTCTCTCAATATTTTGTAAATCCGGAACGTTTGAATGTAAAAACAAGGGTGCTTGTCTCCAAGATTGCGGATGTAGAACACACTGTGGTTGAGAGTGAAGAGGATGCTTTTTTGTTGGAAAATAACCTCATTAAGCGCTACCAGCCAAAGTATAATATTCTGCTTAAAGATGATAAAAGTTATCCGTGGATTTGTATTAAAAGAGAGCCTTTTCCGCGTGTCTTCATAACAAGGAGATATACTAAGGACGGGTCGCTCTACTTTGGACCGTACAGTTCCGCTCTCCATGCGAGGCACCTTATAGATCTTATTCACATGCTTTATCCACTGCGTACCTGTAATTTTGTGCTCTCATTGGAGAGTGTAGAGAATGGAAAGTTTAAGCCATGCCTTAATTTTCATATTAAAAAGTGTGCGGCACCTTGTGTTGGAAATATAAGCGAAGAGGAGTATAACTTGCAGGTAGAGAATATAGAACATATATTGAATGGCAAGACCGGAGAGCTGATACGCGATATTAAGGTAAAGATGAAGGAGGCCTCTGCGCAACTTAAATTCGAAGAGGCTCAACTGTATAAGGAACAATATGAAGCGCTTGATTCATATTATAGTAAATCTCTTATTGTTAACCCAGAGATAAAAAATGTAGATGTCTTTTCTATTGTATTTGAAAAAAGTTATGCCTTTGGAAATTTCATGCGACTCAATAACGGCTGTATAACAGCAAGTCTTAACCTGGAGTTCAAAATAAATATTGAGGAGGAGCAAGCTGATGTGCTCAGTCATTTTATGACAGAGATATATGATTTGTTGCACAATAGTTCGGCAAAGCCTACTGCACGTATGACTATAAACGACAGTGCAATAAATAAGAAGAGTTCTGTTGCGGAGGAACAGTGGTTACCGTCTCAGGAGATTCTTGTTCCTTTTTTGCCGAGTGCTGGTTTTGCGGAGAGAAATATTCATGTTCCGCTCAGAGGCGACAAACTCAGTCTGTTGCAACTCAGTCAGAAAAATGCAAATGCCTTCAAATTTCAAAAACTAAAGCAGGAGGAGATTAAGGACCCCGATACAGGCAAACTGTCAGAAACCACAAGCAGGGCTGTAATTGCTCTTCAGGAGATGCTGCATCTCAAAAATTTACCGCTACATATTGAGTGTTTCGATAACTCCAATACTCAGGGAACGAATCCTGTCGGCTCTTGCGTGGTGTTTAAAAATGGGAAACCGAGTAAAAGGGATTATAGACATTTCAATATTAAGACAGTGTTTGGGGCCAATGATTTTGCCTCAATGGAGGAGATTGTGACAAGACGTTACTCCAGACTTGTGAGTGAAAATCTGCCGCTTCCGCAGCTCGTATTGGTCGATGGAGGACGCGGACAACTTAACTGTGCATACCAAGCTCTCTGTGATCTTGGACTTGAACATACCATTGAGCTTGCCGGTATAGCTAAAAGGCTGGAAGAGATTCTGTTACCAGGAGATCCGGTCTCAAATTTCCTTGATAAAAATTCTCCAGCGCTTAAATTATTGATGCAGTTGCGCGATGAGGCGCACAGATTTGGAATTACACATCATCGCAGCAAAAGGACAAAGGCGCAGACTGTTTCGGAGCTGAGCATGATACCGGGAATAGGGGAGATAACAGAGCAAAAACTTCTGCTGCAGTATAAAAGTGTGAAAAGAATAAAGACGATTCCCTTTGAAGAACTTGTTGCATTTGCAGGAAGGAAAGTTGCAACTGCTGTAAAAACTTACTTCAATCTCTAAAAACCATTTTTTGAGGCTTTATACCAGACACGATATCCATTTATTGAGTTGGCGAGGTAAAAGAGCCACATTCCAACCATTAATGCGGAATGTTGTTGACCGGTATACAACAGGTAAATCCACATAACAGTGCTCACGACATTTACGACTATCCATAAAATCCACTGTTCAAGAAACATTTTAACCATAAGATATTGAGCAATAATGGCAAGTACGGTGGTAGCAGCATCTTTATAGGGTTGGGGGTCAGATGTCCATCGTGCAAGTATATATCCTGATAACGTAACTAATACAAAGCAGGTGATGATTAGCAGGAGACGTTGCTTAACTGTCATTCTTCTGGCTTTTACCAGTGAGCTGTTATCCGCTTCTCCGTTTTTAGCCTTTTCAGTATGCTTTATCCAACCGAACCAGCCGATAAATTGCATTGGAAAATAGTAAAATGCGTTCAATACAGCATCTCCATAAATTTTTGACTTATATGCGATTATTGCATATAGCGTTACATTGATGATGCCGAAAAGATAATTTGCCATACTTCTTTTGGCCACCAGGACTACGCATAATACTCCTGAAATGCCTGCCACCGTTCCCATTATATCTATATCGCGCATTAGAACGGAATAGACAATATTCAAGGCAATAATACCAATAATAAGAAACCAGTCGAAGAGAGATAGAGTGCTCCAGCTAAAAAACTTCATTTGAAAATAGTTTAAAGAGTAGATTAATAATTATAAATTTAGCCATCACCGTGTCAGAGCTATATTAAAGAGCAATGAGAGATGGTTTTTGCTGTTTTGATACAGAGGATCGTATTTTAATCGAGAGTAGCGGAACCCTATGCTGACAGGTGCTCCTATCCTGAAGAAATAACCGTCTACAATAAAATCGGCCCCGAAAGAGTAAAGAGTTCCCTTTTTATTACCAGTCGGCTCACTGTTTCTCTTCTTATAGCTTACATAGTTGGCAAATGGAATAAGCCTTACTCTTTGTAAATAGGCAAAAAAACCGAGATCCAGATCATTAAGATAAAGAGGTAAGGCATAACTGATGCCGATATTGCTTAAATGTTCAGCAGTAATGTCGCTGTCGTATCCAGACGGCATCTCTATCATATTCTTTACATAATAGGTTCTTCCCTCTGTGAATTGTCTTTGATATTCTGCCGAAATTTTTATTCCATGTGTAGAAAACAGTCCCGGAAGATAGAAATAGGTCTTAACGGAGGCTGAAGGAGAGAAAAAATTATAACCCGATGGAGAGATGGAATATCTTGCAATAAACCCCGCCCCGTATCGCGGATAAGCAGCAGCTTTTGCCAGCGGCCGCATTACGTACCCCTGTAAAATAAATTTCATCTGGTCATACGGGATATAGTTGTTGCCATTGTAGTAGAGATTATTTTCGAGTTTATATGAAATCTGCGGAATAAAACCTCTTTGCCAGCCATGAGAATTGAGCATCAGTGGAAGATAGCTTCTCAATTCGGCCTCAAAGTAAGGAGAGGAGATCTCTTTGTGATACTGTTTGGTAATCTTGGCGTTGCTGTCGTGCAGAATGGCGCTCTTGTAACGTTGTTCGCTATTAATATCGGCACTAAATTCTATCACAGGGTAAAATCCCGAATAGGTAAATTTAAAGTGACCTGCATGAAAACCATTAGTTGTTGAACTTTTTGTATTCCTGTAAGAATAGCCGAGCATTGTAACGGCTGTCCCCAATGTATTTTGAGAGTAAATGGTTGCGCCAATCCCTGCCACTTCATAAAAATTGTCGTAACTCATTTGTTTCAGTTTATCGATGTTGTAATAGATAGGTGCCCAAGAATGAATTCTAAGCAGGTTTGATAATTTATTGTATGGTTGTGATGCCGGTATTTCAACGGAATCACATTCAGTATGCGGTCGAGTTTTGATTTGCTCAGATAATAGCTCTGCGATGGGATATTTAGCATTAGTAACAACTTTGTTAACACTTGAAACAAAAATGTTACTTTGGTTTTTTATTTCGATTTTGCTTTTAGAAATAGTAACAATATTGTTACTATTTAATCCCAACTCTATGTAGTAAAGCCTCTTAGCAGTTGCAAAAGGGGATTTTACTCCAAAACCATTTTTGGTGACCAGATTGATTGCTGCGCTGGAGAGATCATAACAATAAATATTATCAACGCCATTAGCATCGGAGGTAAAATATAATTTTTGAGTGTCGTTCGATGTGTTGTCACAGACAAAATCTCTTATGTTTGCTCTTTGCGGTTCAATGATGGTACCCCATTCCTCTGTACCGGTTAATTCTTTATCTGTGCCGGTTATCTCATTAACTGCTCCTCTGGTCAGTTTCTCTTCAACGCTGATGGTTTTAAAAAAGAGTCCGATGCCGTTCTCTGTAATAACTGTAGCATATAAAATTCCCCTGTTTATTGCGCACTCAACAATTTGTCCGCTATGCGGAGCCTTGAAAGATTTAAGTAGCGAGCCGTCTGATGCCTTTAGCAAAGATACCGATGAGCCTCCCTTTATGTGATATTCGGAGACGGCAATGGTATCGCCTGATATACTCAAAGCAGGATTATTATAGGATTTTTTATATGATAACCTCTTGATTTTTCCCAAAGCTACATCATAGCTAAAGAGATCATTAAAACTTCTGTGTCCCCATCTTGAGTCATTAATAGTTTCGCACCAGAACAATTTCCCGTTGCAGTATTGCAACCTCCCAATAGGTGTTGAGGAGAAGGAACGGATAATCTTCTCTTTTGATTGTTGGTTGCCGTCATAGAGAATTCGGACAAGCATTGCAGCTTTATTATAGGAGTTTTTAACTGCATATATAGTATCCCGACAGCTATTATCTGATGAGGCAGCGGCAGTAATGGAGCCATATTCTGTGAAATAGTTGCTTTTCACATCGGTTACCTTATCGGTCTCCTCCACTCTGTTGGCACTTGTCGCATTCTCTCTCCATAGCTTGGTCATAAGAGAATCGGCCTCTGTCATAAGTCTGCGAGGGGTAAATCCTGTGACTTTCCTAAACGAGAAATCTCTGATGCATGGATTATAGAAGCCTCTTACCATCGTTCTCATAAGATTGCCTGTTAAGGCGTAGTTCCGTATTTTGTATCTTGCAGTGCCTATGAGCATATATCCTAATGCGTAATGATCAGGGGTGTAATATTTTAAGGAGCCGAAACGCCACTGGTTCCAACTTCTGTATTCTCTGGTTAAAAAAGAGAGTCTATAATAGGATAAAAATGAGGCGCTTCTGCCTCTTCCACTTTGAGAAAGTTCTGTTTCGGCGGCAACGGCATCACCCTCCATTAGCCATATGGGAGGGTATAACGCAACGCCAAGTCCTTGAGCCTGTTGACCAATTAACCATCCAAGGGGATTAAAGATTCCCTTTGTAAAGTGCTCCATTTGCCCAACGTGACGGCTTTCATGCAGTACAAGTTGTTCCTCCCAATTTTGAGAATAGGTATTATTGGCGGAGGGCTGAGTGTAAAGTTCCATACGTTTTGGCGCCCATACAACCAGCCCGTTGCTACGCACTGTATATGGGTGTAAAACAACAGGAATAGAGCGCGGATTAACCTCAAGCCCTGAAAATACTGCTTCTCTGTTTTTACTGAGAAGCACATAATATCTTTTTGCCAGCGAATCTATCTCATTCGGATAAATTACAGAGTAGTGTGGTCCCTTTATTATGCGCCATTTTACCGAGGCAGGATCATCGCCGGTAACATAAAATTGTGCGAACGAATCCAAAGACACAAACAGGCATCCTACAACAATTAATGCAAATAATGTTCGTTTAGCCATAACATAAATATTAGCGCGAATTTAATAAATACTTTAATACTTCAATTTTATAAATTATCTTTGCACGACAATTTACTTATCCAAAATTGATGGAGATAGCATTTAAAACACTTACGCTTCTTGGTTCGCTTGGTCTCTTCCTATATGGAATGACCATAATGAGCGAGGCACTACAAAAGGTTGCAGGTGATAAATTAAGAAATTTTCTTGCCTCCATGGCCTCAAATTCTTTCAAAAGAATCTTTACAGGTCTTTCAATAACGGCAATAATTCAATCTTCGAGTGCTACAACTGTAATGGTTGTGAGTTTTGTCAATGCGGGACTCTTGACACTTACTCAATCTGTAGGCGTAATAATGGGGGCTAACATCGGCACAACTTTCAATGCATGGGTAATTTCTCTGCTTGGATTCAAGGCTGATATTGCAACTCTTGCAATACCCCTTGTGGGATTCGGATTTGCCTTCATGATGTGTAAAGCAAAACGGAAGAAATCCATAGGCGAGTTGATTATAGGATTTGCAATACTCTTTATAGGACTCAGTTTTTTAAAAAATTCCGTTCCTAATCTTGAGGAGACTCCAGAAGCTCTTGCCTTTATCAGAAAGTGGACAAGTTACGGCTTTTTATCCGTTTTGATTTTTGTGGGTGTCGGGACAGCACTTACGATAATACTGCAGGCCTCAAGTGCTACAATGGCGCTTACTCTCGTAATGTGTAATAACGGGTGGATTCCCTTTGAACTTGGTGCTGCAATGGTATTGGGAGAGAATATAGGAACTACTATTACAGCAAATCTTGCCGCATCTGTTGCAAATACCTCAGCAAAGCGAGCCGCGAGGGCTCATACAGTTTTCAATCTCTTTGGCGTATTATGGGTTTTAATACTATATCATCCTTTTTTGTTTATTGTTTCAAAGGTGATTATGGCTCTCGGATGCTCTAATCCGCTTCTTCCTGGTGCAGACGGAACATCGGTATTGTATTCCATCTCCATGGTACATACACTTTTCAATATTTGCAATACCTTGATACTTGTTTGGTTTACGCCGCAAATAGTGAAGATTGTGACATGGTGGGTAAAAAGCCCAAAGGAGGAGGAAGTTTTCAGACTTCAATTCATTCAGGGCGGAATGTTGAGCACTGCGGAGTTGTCGTTGGGCCAGGCGAAGGGAGAGATTCTACATTTTGCAGAGTTGTGTAAGAAACAATATGATTATGCCAAAGAGGCTCTCAATATTGAGGATCCGGAGAAGTTTGACGAACTATTTAAAAAGTTGGAACATTACGAGCAAATAACAGACAGAATAGAATTTGAGATTGGAAAATATCTGAACAGTATCGGTGAGGGGGAGATAAGTGAGGAAAGCGGACGCAGATTGCAGGCGATGTACAAAATAATCAGCGAACTTGAAAGTATCGGAGATTCAGGGTATAATCTTGCTCGTATAATGCAGAGAGTTCGGTTGCAGAACAGACTGTTCGATACGGGAATGATAAAAAAGTTAAACTATATGATGGGCCTGCTTGATAAGGGCTTTGAGGTAATGAATGCCAATCTTGGGCTCGGTTACACAAAAATTCAGGATATTTCCAATGCACAGGATGTGGAGCAGGAGATTAACGATTACCGTACAAACTTAAAGGAGGAGCACCTTTTGAATCTTGAGAATAATACTTACAGTTATCAAACCGGTGTCTATTATATGGATTATATCTCTGAATGTGAACATGTGGGTGACTTTATGATTAACATTTCAGAGGCTATTATTGAGATAAAATAAGAGGTATAAGGCAACGGGGTGGGCAATGAAAGTGTCAACCAGAAAATAAGACAAGAGTTGAAAGGCACAGTTTATGATAGGCAATTCATAATGTCCAAAACAGAAAAATTATAAGCAGTAATATCATTAAATTAAATATGAAATTTTTACATTGTATGAATTTATCCATGAAACAGAAGATAAAATTATCCGTAAAGCAACTTGACATTGTATTGGTGTTCCTCCTGTTTATCTCTCTTTCCTGCACGGCAATATCTGGTATGGAGAAAAAGAGGCCTGTAAACACACCTCAAACCGATTCGGTTAAGGTAGTACAAGCTGTGTGGGAGGTACAGAAAGTAGCCGGCAGCACCTTCTTTAAACAGTGTAGATTCACAGATAGTTCGCTATTTAAATCCAATCAGATAATTTCAATTATTGTGCTTGATGGAGGAGGTTTGGTGGGAGAGAAAAAAGAGTCATCTCCAAAAATAGCCAGAAGGGTTGTTGAGATTGTCTCTGCAGAGGAGCGTGCAACAACCTCCTTTCTTGCCAAATCTAATGAGGGCATTGCCGCAGTAAACGGGTCGTTTTTCGATATGGATACAACTCGAAATGCCTCTGTAACTTATTTGAGGATAGATGGGAAAGTACTTTCTCAAAATAAATATGATAAAAACGGGGTGGAGCAGTTTATTGCAAAAGGGGATGATTCCACTCTGTTTAAACGCAAATTTTTTCATGAAGCGGCAATTGCTACAAAAAACGGTAAATTGTTTATTCTTAAAGCCGGAGGGAAGTTAAACTGGGAAAGTTCCGTAAAGGCTGACGATATGCTCTGCACAGGGCCTCTGCTTATGATAGACGGGAAGGAGGTTCAATTGGAGCAGACACCGTTCAATAACAACCGTCATAATAGGACAGGTGTGGCGGTGACGAAAAACGGAACGCTGTTGCTTATTACTGTAGACGGTCGTACGAAGGAGGCGAATGGAATGAGTCTTAAGGAATTTGCCTCAATAGGGAGATGGCTTGGGGCTTACGATATGGTTAATCTCGACGGTGGCGGTTCTACGAGTATGTTTATTGTAAACAGAGGTGTGGTAAATTATCCCTCCGATAATCTAATTTTCGATCATGCTGGAGAACGCAGTGTCGCAAATGCCGTAATTATTCGTTTCAGCAAATAATCGTTTGCAGTTGGCGGTGTGTCAAAACTCTCTTTTTAGCATAATTACCCTGTGACAAGTATCTGTAATGGTGGCAATTTCATGTTCCGTTGCCTGAGCTGCTATTTCAGCAATTCAGCAAACAGGTTGTGTTTAGCTTCGGAAAAGCCTCAGATGCTCTCGATTCCCTATATGTGTAATCTGTGATACGCATTCTGTGGGAGTTCTAATGGATTGCTAAAGGATGCGGAGCATCCGCACCGTTCTCGGTGCTGTATTTCAGGCTGAAGGCCTGTT
>CAZNBA010000038.1:0-17525 GCA_964571395.1 uncultured Muribaculaceae bacterium | reverse complement strand
TTCGAGCCCCAAGCGGATCACAAAAAAGGCTTTCAGAAATCTGGAAGCCTTTTTTGTGATCTTAAGAGTTTATACGCACTTCGTGCTATTATGTACGCCTACTGAACATCAGCATTTTACAACTCATAGATGCAATTTCGCGCCTCGTTTAACTTCGTTGGTTGGAATGCTATCACATTAGCTCTCCATTGCCTGAGCTGCTATTTCAGCAATTCAGCAAACAGGTTGTGTTTAGCTTCGGAAAAGCCTCAGATGCGCCCAACTCTGTTTCTGAATATGCTGAAATACGCATCTTGTGCTAAAGGCTGCATCAGCAGCCGCACCGCTCTCGGTGCTGTATTTCAGGCTGCAAGCCTGTAAACCGAGTTTAGCTCCTGCTGAACCCGAGAAGAACAAATAAAGTGGGTAATCAACTTTTCCGAAAAATGGTCATTTGCATATTGCATATTACAAACTTTTTGCAGTAGTTCCTAAATCACTTCTAAAACTCAATCGGATAGCCATTCAACAGATGAATGTGCTTGAAGATAATTGAGGCAGAAAACTATTAAAGCAATGAGCAATCGAGACTCTGCAAATACCTTTAATCAGAGCACATAATATAACCTGTCATCACAAAATGATATTATAGAAGTAGCCAAGCAATATGATGAATAAAGCTATCAGCCCAAAGAATACTCCGATAAGGCGCCATGTCATCACCTTTTTTAAAAGAGTTGCTTCTGGCAAAGAGAGACCCACCACCGCCATCATAAAGGCCAGTGCTGTTCCAATAGGAATACCTTTTGCAACAAATACCTCAATAATAGGTACAATACCGGCAGCATTAGAATACATAGGAACAGCCAATAAAACAGAAGCAGGCACGGCAAACCAATTTTCCTTTGACATATACTGCTCAAAAAATCCCTCCGGCACATAGCCATGCATAAAGGCCCCTATTCCTATACCGATAATGATATAGACCAGTACTCCTTTGGCAATACCAAACGCCTCTACAATAATGGCAGGCAGTCTCTTAAGGAAAGGAGTATGCTCCTTCTCCCATAACCCTGACTCTGCTGAGGAATTATGCTGAATCTTCTTCACCCAATCGCTCAAATAGGGCTCCAATCTCATTTTACCTAATACAAATCCACCGGCCATGCCCAAGAAAATTCCACTTACAACATATATCGCGGTAATTCTTAAACCGAAAGTGCCAATAAACATTGCCACCGCCACCTCATTAACCAACGGCGATGTAATAAGGTAGGCAAAAGTAACTCCAAGCGGAATACCTCCCTTTACAAAACCGATAAAGAGCGGAATGGATGAACAGGAACAAAAGGGAGTTATTGCACCAAACAGAGAGGCAAAAAAGTACTGTAGCCCATATAACTTACGTGTTGCCAAATAGTTTCTCAATCTTTCTATAGGAAAATAGGCATTTATAATCCCCATGATTACACTAATAAAGAACAAAAGAATCAAGATCTTTATTGTGTCATAAAAAAAGAAATTTACAGCGGCACCAAGATGAGAATCAGCACTCAAGCCAAAGAGTCCATAAACAAGCCAATCAGCAAATCTACTTATCATTTTCGTCTATAGTACTATTTGATTAACAAGTTCCTGACATCATCAGCGGAGATTCTGCCCTTAGCCACAACCTTCCCGTCAATAACAATTGCGGGGAGAGTCATAACATTATACTCCATAATCTTCTCAATATCCTCCTCCTTAACCAAATCAGCCTCAATTTCCAACTCCTTAACAGCCTTCTCAACCGTTGCATACAGGGCTTTGCACGTTGCACACCCTGAACCTAAAATTTTAATTTCCATAACTTTTACTTTTCTTTAACTTTAACTATCTATCTGCTCATTTATCCCATAAAAATCAATTCACGCATTTAACGCATTAAACTCATCTCATTCACTCAAGTCGTACCATTCATCAAATTCATTCCACTCATTCTGTTCATCCAATTAATATCATACCCCCACTCTAAATTATTATTATTTTGCCTTTCTCTCAAACCAAATCTCTACCCTCCACAACAAAGAAGAGAAGAGTCTTAATCAAATAAACGTAGTTCGTCAAACAACGAACATAAGCCTTATAAAAAACTATTCACAGCATTTTTTAGAACAACAAGCCGTCTCGTCAAAAAAATCCTTAAAAAGTTCATTGGCCAACCCCCAATTTTGGCGATTAATACAATACTTAACCTTTGGAGCCTCAACCTCACCTTGTATAAAGCCGGCCTCCTTAAGTTCTTTAAGATGTTGAGATACTGTTGCTTTGGAAATAGGTAACTCCTCGTTAATCTCACCAAAATAGCATGTCTGCTGTTTTGCCAAAAAATTCATAATCGCAATCCTTGCAGGATGTCCTAATGCCTTTGCAAAGCGTGCTAACCTCTCCTGAGTTGCAGTATAATCTCTCTTATCGTCCATTTTCTTAATATTGTTCGCAAATATACGAACAATATTAAAAAACAAAAAAAATATCTGCAAAAAAAATTCCGGAATAACCATTATCAGTTACTGAAAAGAGCTAAATTAAAAGGAAAACATCTGGAGCCCTTCAAAATAGGTCCATATCCCACTCATTCTCTTAATTCTCTTAATTCTCTTATTCATAACCTTATACAAATTATATCGATTGTCTTATTAATAAGCATATACAATTTTTAACGATGAAATTCAATGATAATTAATGATACAAAAGCAAAAAAAATAAAAAACGGCGCAAGAAAAAAAGTACATTTGCATTTAAAATATATTATCGCAAACAAGAGAGTATTAAATGAGGATATTTGTCAAAAAATCGATAATCGAATTTATCACCGCAAAAGATAATCAGGCAAAGATTATATTAATTCTTGTAGCAGTTCTGTTTATTGCCACAGACTCCTTTGCTTGGGGGAAAATAGGCCATGATGCAATCACCTACACAGCAGAATGCAATCTTACTCCTAAAGCAAAAAAGAGTATTGAACAATACCTGCATCATTCTATTGTCTACTACTCCTCATGGATGGACGACTACCGCGCCACCCCGGAGTATAAACAGACAACTTATTGGCATATGGCGGCAGTTGACAAAGAGTTGCAATACACAGACGCAGTAAAAAGCCCAAATGGAGATGTCATTTGCGAATTGGAAAAAGCCATTGAGATTCTTAAAAATTACAGGAATCTCGACGATTCAACAGTAGCAGTGAATATTAAATATGTAATTCACATGGTAGCAGATATGCATTGTCCAAGTCACATATACTACCCGGGTATTAACACAGGATACTATATTACGCTAAAAGACAAGCGTTGCAAATATCACTCGGTATGGGACACACAGGTGATTGAACTTACCCATCGCTGGTACTATACGGAATGGCAGCAACAACTTGACCGTTTGAGCAAAAAGGAGCAAACAGAGATAACAAAAGGCACACCGAGAGAATGGTTTCATCAAAATGCTGTCAACTGCAAAGTCATTTATGAATGGGCTCCGGCCAACAGCAACCAAAATATAGACTTTTTAAATAAAGCCAGCAAACTATCGGAATTACAGATGATTAAGGCCGCATATCGTCTTGCCTCGATACTAAATCAACTATTCGATTAAATTTGTACCAAGAGACGATATGTTTGTCCAAATATATACATATACCAATATTTATCGATAATTGATTTGATTTTTCTGCAATTGTGAATATTTTTGCAACTTTGTAATTTAAAAATCAAGAAAATCTTCTACGCTCAAAGAGAACAAAGCTATTGAAGAGAATAAAGATTAATAACACCTAATTTAAAAGAGAACAATACTAATATCAACAAATAAGAGAAGATGAAAAAATTTTATTATTTCACAATAGTCCTCCTTGGATTATTAACAGTAGTCTCCTGTTCAAAAGACAACAACGATTCCCCGGCAAAAGAGGCAGCTGACAGCTACAGCGGAGCTTCACTTGTTGCATATAATGGTGACCCTTCAGATGCAACCAAGTGTGAGAACGCCTCTGTCGAGGTAACAGCAATCGACAATACAAAGGCTAAAGTTACTTTGCTTTATTGTGTAAGCGGCTATCCTTCATACGAAATGGAAGCTACAGTAGTCAAGACCAAATCAGAGTCATCATATTCCATTACAGGAACAAGTACAAAAGAGGGTTCTATAAAGGTAGATTTCTCCGCCACTATTGTAAACGGAGTTATGACAGCAACTATCAAGAATACAATACTTGCCTCAGACATTGCAAAAGTATGGACTATCAATACTACAAAGGAGCAATCTTTAGATTTTCTTAATTTCAAGGCCAATTTCAAATCAGGAAAGGTAAACATGCCGAATAGTTCCAAAACTGAAATTACAACTGAAGAGTTTAACGAAACTGTCAAGACTTGGGCAAATATGTTTGTAGGAATAGGTATTGCCGAGGCTAAACTTTCACTCCAGAACGATGGCTATGTCTCTTTCTCTGGTAAATCAGCTTTTGCAACTGGAGGTTCAGCAACCAATCCTGCAAAAATCGAGTACAAAAACATTACTAAATATTCATATGACCCTTCTACAAAGGTTTTGACTTTTGAAATTCCTGCAAGCATATTTGTAAAAGCAAAGGCTTCAGACATATCCGTTCCGGTATTATATCTCAAATTCAACTGCTCAATTGAAAGCGGTGTTTTGACAGCAAACCTCGACGATGCAACAGTAAAGATGCTTCTCGCAATTATACCTACAGGAGCTACCCTAACAGGTTATCTTACAAAACTTGACACATTAGTACCTCCTGATTATGCATTTTTTCTTCCTGTTATTAAAGGTCTCATCACAGATATTGCCAATGCGCTTACATCATCTGACCTTACCTCATTAGTAATAGGTGGCAAACTTGCTCCGGTTAAATAATTGTTTTCAATAAAATAGCAATATATTCCGGCATATCGGAGATCCGGTATGCCGGTTTTTATGAAAAACGGCATATATTTGCCAAAGAATAGTCTCTAAATAATATTTACTATGATAACACCAAAGCGTCCGATACAGTTCATTTATCTGGCATTAATTATTGCGGCAACAACCTCATGCATCAAAAAAGAGGCTCCTAATGCCGAGGCCGATATAATATCGATAAAAGTACCGCAGGAAATTCTTAAGGTTGACCCTGTAATACAAAACAAATCGATAATGGTAATGGTCAAAGGGGGAACCAGCCTCACTGCCATTGCTCCGGACTTTGAACTGACGCCAGGTGCAACAATAAATCCTCCGGGAAAAACAGTCAGAGACTTTTCAAACCCACAACAATACACAGTGACCTCCGAAGACGGAAAATGGCAGAAAATCTATACCATCTCCTTTGTAGATGCAGAACTCGAAACAAGATTCAATTTTGAGGACACACTGAAAAGAAATACCAAATACTATATTTTTGTAGAGAAAGACGCAGGCCATACAATAATGGAATGGGGCAGCGGCAATTCCGGATACGCAATTACAGGAGTGCCTAAATCTCCTGAAGAGTACCCTACCCTTCAATCAATTGAGGGAAGAACCGGCAAATGTCTAAAACTTGTAACACGTTCAACAGGAAGTTTTGGCGCAGGAGTAGGCATGCCAATGGCAGCCGGCAATCTCTTCATTGGAACCTTTGATGTTCTTAATGCACTAAGCAACCCATTAAAAGCAACCAAGTTCGGAATGCCGTTCAAATATAACCCTACTTATTTGTCGGGATACTATAAATACACGGCAGGAAGCACCTATTCAGAGGGAGGAAAAGTTGTAGCAGGCAAAAAGGATATGTTTAATATCTATGCAATGTTTTTTGAGACAGATGAATCATTGCAGAATCTCGACGGCACAAACCAACTGTCGCATAAAAATATTATCTCATCTGCACAAATAGATAATGCAGAGGAAACCACACAGTGGAAGAGATTTGAAATACCATTCATCTTGAGAGACGGTAAATCTATTGACCCTGTAAAACTGGCCGCAGGCAAATACAGCCTTGCTATTGTTTTCACCTCAAGCATACACGGAGATGTGTTCAATGGTTCTGAGGGTAGCACTCTTATGATTGACGATGTTGAAGTACTTTACTCCAATCTGTCCAAATAATTTGGAAGAGCAATTAAAAAAAAGATCCTAAATAACAGAAAAACAGTAAATTTATTAGTATGAAACATATCATCTGCATAATTGCAACACTATTGGGAATAGCCGTTTCAACAAAATCAATAGCTCAAGAGGAAAGAACAAGAGGTATAATCTGGTCATATCTACATGGACTGGAATATGAACTAAAAGCCGGAGTCAATATAGGAGGCACAGCACCACTGCCGCTTCCAAGCGAGATAAGAGAAATCAATTCATACAGTCCCAACCTGGCCCTCTCATTTGGTACAGAGATAACAAAATGGTTCTCGGAGAGAGAGGATAATAAAACAGGTATAGTTATCGGTCTAAGATTTGAGACCAAGGGCATGACAACAAATGCAACCGTAAAGAATTACGGCATGGAAATCATTGGAGACAGAGGAGAACTTGTAGACGGAAGATGGACAGGAAAGGTAAAGACAAAAGTCAACAATGCCTACCTCACATTGCCGCTTATGTTCGCATATAAGCCAACTCCAAGATGGACATTAAAAGCAGGCCCCTATTTTTCCTATCTTCTTACCGGAGACTTTTCAGGTCATGTAAGCGACGGATATATCAGACAGGATGATCCTACCGGTGAGAAAATAGTTTTTGAGGATGGGAAGACAGCATCATACGACTTTACCAATGATTTGAGAAAATTCCAGTGGGGAGCTCAGGTGGGAGGTAAATGGCAGGCACTAAAACACTTCAGTGTCAATGCAGATCTTACCTGGGGCATCAACGGAATCTTCAAAAAAGACTTTAAAACAATAACATTCAAAATGTATCCAATCTATCTATCAGCAGGATTCGGATATCTGTTTTAGAAAAAATTTTATATATAGTTAATTATAACATCTTTACAGGCAAAGAATCCTCATTGACTCTATTATCCTCAAGATGAGTGATTTCTTATGCGTTATAAGCAACGCCCATTAACCCGCAACGGTATATCTCAAGATAGAACACCTGCAAAAAGAGGGAACAATTGCCAAATAAAAATGTAAAACAGCTATCGTATCAGAGGCAAAAAGGCATTTTCTTTGCATAAAAATCAGAACCACGTAACCGAACATGGTACAACCTATCTCTGCCATTCAAGTAGGCAGTCATAGACAGGAAATTACCATGGAGCCATCATATTAAAAAACAGATTAAAACCGTATGAAACAATTTGATGCAATAATTATCGGATTCGGGAAAGGAGGAAAAACCCTTGCTGCCGAGTTAGCAAAAAGAGGAAAGAAGGTTGCCATAATAGAACGCTCATCACAAATGTATGGAGGAACCTGCATAAACATTGGGTGTATCCCCACAAAAACTCTTGTGCACCTCTCAAAAGTAGCCTCCAATCTCAAAGATCATCCGTTTGAGGCCAGAAAAAAATTTTATAGAAACGCCATAGAGGAAAAGGAGAAGGTAACTACCCTGCTGAGAGACAAAAACTATCATAATCTCGCAGACAATCCAAACATTACAGTCTACACGGGAGTGGGCTCGTTTCTCACCGATAACACTATACATATAAAGATAACAGGCGAAGAGACCATCATCAAATCTGATAACATAATAATAAATACTGGAGCAAGAACAGTAATACCGCCCATTTCTGGAATTAAAGACAATCCCTATGTCTACACCAGCACAAGCATAATGGAGATGAGAGAGTTGCCAGAGAAGCTCACAATTATAGGCGGGGGCTATATAGGACTTGAATTCGCATCAATGTACGCCTCATTCGGCTCAAATGTAACAGTTCTCGAAAGTTATCCTCAATTGATAGGAAGAGAGGACCGCGACATTGCTGAAGCAGTAAAGGAGGCTCTGGAAAAGAAAGGAGTCAAATTCAGAATGAATGTAAGCGTAAACTCTGTCGGGTTACTTAACGAAATGGCCTATACGGAGATTACTGACAAGATCACCGGAAAAACAGAAAAACTGATTTCCGATGCAGTTCTTTTGGCTACAGGAAGAGTACCTGAAACGGCAGAACTCAATTTACAGAATGCCGGAGTAAAAACAGAGGAACGGGGAGCTATTTTAGTAAACGAACACCTTGTAACAAGCAATCCTAAAATAAGAGCAGTTGGTGACGTAAAAGGCGGGCTGCAGTTCACATACATCTCGCTCGATGATTATCGCATAATTAAAGAGGATCTCTTTGGAAAGGGAGAGAGAACCCTCAACAACAGAGGGCCTGTGAGCTACTCAGTCTTTATAGATCCTCCTCTTTCGAGAGTAGGAATCAGCGAAGATGAGGCCGAAAAACAGAACTTGGATGTTATTGTTAAAAAATTACCTGTAATGTCAATACCGAGAGCCAAAACTTTGGGAGAAACAGTCGGCCTGCAAAAAGCGATAATAGAAAAATCAACGGGGAAGATACTTGGATGTACCCTGTTTTCACCAGACTCCTCCGAAACTATCAATATCGTAGCCGCAGCAATGAAAGCAGGTCTACCGTACACCTTTTTAAGAGATTTTATCTTCACCCATCCAAGCATGAGTGAATCCTTGAACGACCTCTTTACACTTTAAGAACCCCATTCCCATGCTGCATTAAAGAAAGAGTAAATTTGCAGCATAGAAGTAATAGTCAACAACAAGGTAAATACGCAGGAATTCCTGCATAAACACAGTCATATAATAATATCACCAGGAACAGGAATCCCCTCCGAATAATAGAGAAAACATTGAAGAACAATGAGATCCAGTTGCCAATACTTGGAATATGCCTGACACATGCAGACAAAGAGCCTTTACAGAGGCAAAGAGCAACTACTGCATCTTCTTGGAATCGTTGATAAAGGTCTCCAATCCCTTATCGGTAAGAGGATGATTCAAAAGTCCCAAAATAGCCTTCAACGGGCATGTGGCAACATCGGCACCGGCATCGAGGCACTGAATAATATGCATTGTATGCCTTATAGAGGCAGCAAGCACCTGTGTCCCGTAACCATAACGTTGAAATACGTCAACAATGTGCGCGATAAGTTCCACACCATCGGTAGAGATATCATCGAGCCTCCCGACAAAAGGAGAAACATAAGTAGCACCAGCTTTGGCAGCAAGTAAAGCCTGACCGACAGAGAATACAAGAGTACAATTAGTCTTTATTCCCTTTGAAGAAAAATATTTTACTGCCCTGATTCCCTCCTTGGTACAAGGGAGTTTAACAACAATCTGCTTATCAAGAGAGGAGAGCTCGGTACCCTCTTTGACCATGCCTTCATAATCGGTAGCAAAAACCTCAGCACTCACATCACCATCCACTATAGAACAAATCTTGCGATAATGTTCCAGAATACTTTCATGGCCTTTTATACCCTCTTTAGCCATAAGCGAGGGATTTGTTGTAACACCGTCCAGAATGCCAAGCTCCTGCGCCTCGCGTATCTGATCTAAATTTGCTGTATCTATAAAGAACTTCATGTTGTATATTTTTTACAAAGATATAAATTAAGCAGGGTATGAACCCAAAAAAATTATCAACATAAAAAATGCCGCCACAACATTTTAAAATTTAAATTGTTATGGCAGCACAAGTTGATAAATATAATTCACAAGCATTTAAATAATCAACTAAACTTCTCCAAAATATCAATCAGCATAATTACTCCAACGCACTTTAGTAAATGGTATCTTAGTTCTTTTTTCCTCATTAAATTCATTTGTAAATTTAATGCTGATACCCTTTATGCCATCAGCATAGCATTCGGGGTCCAAAATAAAGGAGGCATAAGCACCGCTTGTCTGCTGCTTTATATCGTCATTTGCATCATGGCGCATTTCCAGACAATAATAACCCTCTGAATTCACTGGGTTACCGGCAGTAAGATCATTTACAAGATAAATATAATGTGGCTTATACATCCCTGCAGCCGCAACAAAATAAATATTCAGGTATCTCTTTCCGGTATTAACATTACTGCCGAAACAGGCATCATAAAGAGTAGCAGGGTCATTCTTAACCGTATCAATCCTGTTCGTATTCAATATTCCCTTAGTCAGGATATTCTGGATTCTTGCAACTTTTACATTCTTCTTTTTTATCTCCTGCACATTATTGCCCTGAATTGCACCGACATATTTAACAGAGGCTGTCGTACCGCCCTCGTCATACTTATAATACAATATTACTCTTTGCCCCTCAATCGCCTTATATGAAGTCATTTCTGAAACATTTGTAGGATACAGCCATAAACTATCATCCGTAACAACAATACACTCCTTAATAGGAATCTCACCGTTATCGTAAGTTGCAGAGGCTGGTATTGGCCGTGTCACCGTTCCAAATGCTATTTTATCATAATCCAACTTTTCATCGTCCATCCAATCGGAACAAGAAGTTGCAGAAAAGATTGCAATAGAGGCAATCAATGTGTGTAATAAATACTGTTTCATACTATTCAAAAAATTATTATTTGATTTCATATTCAAAATTGTTTTTTTATAATCAACTATTAAATGCGGAGAACAAAAAATACTGCATCAAACAGCATGGCATACCACTGAAAGAAAAATTATAAAATGTGCAGTATTTATACGTATTTTGCATTTACATATCAACCGATATAATGACAGAACTGGAACTTTTAAAATATGCCTATGATAAATATGCGGGAAGAATGCTTACCGTATGTCTTCGCTACTGCCACGACAGAAGCACGGCAGAAGATATGCTACACGATGGATACCTGCAGGCTTATAAAAATTTTAGTAAATTTACCAACAGGGGAGAAGGCTCCCTGAGAGCATGGCTGGAAAGAGTGATGGCCAACACCTGCCTGCAATATCTGAGAAAAAAAGATCTACTCCGAATGAGTGAGGAGATAGAAAATTCACAGTCGGCCAATGTCACTCCAATCGAACAGGAGGAGGAAAACGATCATAAACTCACCTCTCTCATCGATGAGATACCGGAAGCAACTCTGCTCAAAATAATAGAGGAGTTACCGATAGGATACAGAACAGTATTTAACCTTTACTTATTCGAAAATTATTCACACAAAGAGATTGGAGAGATGCTTGGAATTAATGAAAAAAGTTCTTCGTCGCAATACTTCAGAGCAAAAAAAATGCTAGCAAAAAGAATAACCGACTACTGCACTCACCACAAAGAGGAGATGAAAAAAGAAATAGATAACAATTCAATAATTGAAACAGAAGGAGGGATTGAATATGGAGCAAGATAGAGAAAAATGGACAGGTAAGATAAAGAAAAAATTATCTGAGCATTCGGAACCTGTCTCAAAAAACTCATGGGAAAGCCTTCTTAATGAGGTTTCCCCGGATAAGAACATCTCCCAAAAGAAGGGCAGATTCGGTCAATATATAAAATATGTGGCAGCAGCCTGCCTTGCCGTACTATTAGGTACCGGCATAACTGTTTATTATTTAAGCAGAGAGACCTCAACAATTGTAAACGCAAGTGCTGTCACTACCACAATACAAGTGAAGAATAACTCTGCAACAGCAGTAAAAAATCAGGCTGCAACGCAGTTGACTGCACGAGTTAAAAAGGGAAGCATAGGCACTATTGTACACTCATCAGAAGAAAAAAACCATACGGCCAAAACAGTAACTGCATCAGACAAAACAGACTCCTTCCCAAGCAATAATACAGCAAATAATAATCTTCTTGCCGCAAGCAATAATACCGGAAACATTGTACCAGCATCGGGCAAGAGCAACATCGCAGAAAAAAGTGCAACGAAAGAAATCTTTACAGAGAAGGAGCTTTTTGGGGATTCTGTAGAGGAATTAGATAAAGCCAAGAGTAAAAAAGGAACAAGAAAATCACATTTCAACAATAGCGGAACCCTGATAGCCATGTACACCGGCATAGGAGCCGGCCAAATAAAATCTTTCACCGCACAAAAAGATATGCTTGAGTCGCCAAACAGCACCGCCTTTATGGGCTCTCTTAACAATATCAAGCTGGAAAATAATCTATTTAACCCGGCTTTCTTAAAAAATGAAGATCTCAACTACAAAATGCCTGTAAGTTATGGTATAGCTGTACGCAAATATATGATTAACAATATCTCTATTGAATCAGGCCTCTATTTTACAAAACTCAGCACGGAATTTGCCAATAATCACCAATCGGAACAAAACTTATGGTATATCGGGATACCACTTAAAATTGGCTACTCTATATACAATACAAAGAGATTTGATCTCTATGCCTCTGCAGGTGGTTCTATGGAGATTTGCATTTCAGCAAAATATAAAGGAGACTACCCTACGAGCAGCCTCAAAGAGATTCCTCTGCAATTCTCAATAAATGCGGCCGCAGGAGCACAGTTTCTCTTTACACCGCATTTCGGACTATTTATCGAACCGGGGCTCTCCCATTTCTTTAAAAAAGAAAATTCACCCTATACCTTCAGACGTAAGCACCCGACAAGCTTTAATCTTAACATTGGGTTTAGAATCAACATACGGTAACGACACTGACGAAATAGCAGAAAATCTGCAAAATTGACAGCTTTATCTCTGATTATCAGACAATTTGGCGTGCAAAACAGACAATTCGTCACAATTATTCAGATGGTACGGCATTTGACCGATATCTCCTCTGATAGCTGGTTCAAAAGCCCGCTATTCAGAAGAAATAATTAATTAAAACATAAACGGAGGATAGTATTATGATGATGCCTACAAGAAAATATCAAAATTGGTTACCAAGTATTTTTAACGATTTCTTTGATAACGAATGGATGGAAAAAGCAAACGCAACCGCACCTGCAATTAATGTGGTTGAAAATAAAAAGGATTACAAGATTGAGTTAGCCGCGCCAGGAATGACTAAAGAGGACTTTAACATAAAACTCGACGAAGACAATGATCTTGTAATCACAATGGAAAAGAGAGAGGGAAACAGGGAGAATAAAGAGGAGAAAGAAAACGGACGCTATCTGAGACGCGAATTTTCCTACTCAAAATTCCAGCAAACAATGGTATTACCAGACAATGCAGATAAGGAACATATTGAGGCAAAGGCTGAAAACGGTGTTCTTTCAATCACAATTCCGAAATTCTCCCATGAAGAGATAAAAAAGGAACAAAGACTCATAGCAATCAAATAATCAGTTGCGAGAGTAAAAAAATATAACCTACAAGGGCTGTATATTAAAAGGTTTAGTATAAAGGCCGGCTAAAAGAGATTTTAGTCGGCCTTTATTTCCAAAATATCATTCCAATCGGTGGTATAGCGCCTTGAGAGATGGTTCCTATTCATTTTAACTCCTTCAAAACCCTGGGTAGCAACCACAAGAGTCTTATCCCCATAAACTTTATTCAATTTATCCATAGTCTTCATAAGTCGGTTATGCTTTCCTGCATCAAAGGAGTCAAACAGCCCCTGTTGCATATTGGCTTTTGAAGAGATATCAGCAAGAATCACCCCAGCTTTCTTATATCCATATCCAGCTTTGAAGAGTTCATGCAATGCACAAACTGCATAACGTATAATCTCAAGCGAACTGTCAGTGGCAGTATCAAAATTAATCACTTTATTGTCGAAATACTGAGGTATATTCTCCTTGTGCGGATTTGTAAAGAGGAAAACTGTAAGACGTGCACAAATACTTTTCTGTGCACGTAACTTTGCCGCACACATTGCCGCAAAATTGGAGATGGAACGATGCACCTCATCAAAATCATATAACTCAGTTGCAAAAGAACGTGATACACAAATCTGCTGTCTCTCCGGAGGAACATCTTCAAAACTTATGCACGGCTCGCCATGCAACTCTTTCCATGTTCTTAGCCCGGTAATTGTGAATTGTTTACGTATTATATACGGCGACATAGCTGCAAAATCGGCAGCAGTAGCAATACCGTAATCACCTAAAAACTTAAGATGCTTCCTGCCTATGCCCCATACATCCCCTATCGGAAAACTCTTAAGCACTTTTGCAATATCCTCCTCCCTTGACATAAAGCAACTACCGTTCAATTTGGGATACTTCTTGCACAATTTTGAAGCAATTTTGGCCAAAGTTTTTGTAGGAGCAATGCCGATACTCACAGGAATACCGGTATACCTTTTTATACGTCCGCTCAACTCCGCTCCTATCTCCGGCAAACTACTCTGTGGGAGGCCATTTAAATTAAGAAATGCCTCATCAATAGAATAAACCTCAATGGCAGGCACAGCCTCACGCAACAAAGAGATGACCCTATCTGACATGTCGCCATACAAAATAAAATTTGTAGAAAAAACCGCAACATGTTCCCTTTCAACCAACTCTCTCAATTGATAAAAAGGTTGCCCCATGCCTATGCCAATCCTCTTCGCTTCATTGGAACGAGAAATCACACAACCGTCATTATTACTCAACACTATAACCGGCCTGCTCTCAAGTCCAGGATCAAAGACCCTTTCGCAACTGACAAAAAAATTATTGCAATCACACAAACCATACATATAAACTACAACTTATGAATAACATATCTCACAATACCCCAAATAAGAAATTGATTATCAGACGTAACCTCAATTGGATCATAATGACTGTTGGCGGGCATCAAAAAAATCTTTTTTACAGCATTTTCCACCTTTGAATTCACTTTTTCTGATTGCGATGAGGCTGTGCCTGCAGAATTCATGGGGATAATACTCACACGCTTTAAGGTAAACTCGCCATCCAAGAAACACACCGCTATACAATTATTATATGGCTCTATCGCCTTATCAACAACAAGAATATCACCCTCTAAAATTGAAGCATCCATCATACTGTCGCCCTTCACCCTCACATAAAAAGTGGATGCAGGATGCCTCACAAGCAATTTGTTAATATCCAAAGTCTCCTCCATAAAATCCTCGGCAGGAGAGGTGAAACCAGCATGGATATTTTCGACTGCAAGAGAAATTGCAAAATTTCCGGAAGACGAGAGATCGGGTTTTACCCTCTCCAACCGGCAATGAGATTGATGATCACGGTTCTGTTTTAACATATACTGAATACAAAAAATATAATCGCTAAATTAATAAATAAAAAAGAAAAAAATCAACAGTAGAATAAATATCAAATATAGGGCCGAGAGGAATAGCACAAAGGTTAAATATTTAATTAATTTGGTATATTCAATATACTTAGCTATAAAAATAATTCGAGAATTAAATGTATATTAAAAAATAAATATTATCTTTGTTAAAATTAGTTAGAAACATGATTAACACTAAGGATTATTTCATATTGGTAGCTGAAGATATTGAATTCAACTATTTACTTATCAAAGCTATGATAGGCAAGAAATACAACCTTATCAGAGCTAAAACGGGAGTTGAAACTGTAAATGAATTCGATAAACAGCATGTAGACCTCATATTAATGGATATGAAAATGCCGGAAATGGATGGAATTACAGCAACAAAAATTATCCGCAGCAAAGATTTAAATATTCCAATAATAGCTGTAACAGCTTATGCATTCAACTCAGATAAAGTTGTGGCAATGGAGGCCGGTTGCAACGATTATTTGGTAAAACCTATTGATGTTAAGGCTTTAGAGGAGACAATAGAAAAATATCTTCCAAGTAAATAAGATTAAAGTAAACAGGCCTAAAGCAAACAACCTCAAGGAAAACAGACATATAATCTAAAAGGGAGACAGTACAATAATTATCCAATAATAATTACTGTTTGCAGATATAACAATATAAATTTAAAAAAGGTGAACGGCAATCCGTCCACCTTTTTTAACATAATTGTGTCTCGTCCTGAAATTTACTTAACTACTCTACACTAATATTAAATACCAATGTCCTACATAACATAAAGCAGCACGGACCAACCTCGGTACTCTTTTTTGTTACCCCGATACCGGCAACTTAAAACAGCTCATCAGCATCACAGATTATACATAATGCGGAATCGAGAGCATCTGAGGCTTTTCCGAGGCTAAACGAGATCCGCATTATGTTATCTGTGATAGTATTCAAAGCCACGAGGCCTGTTTGTCGAATTACTGTGATAGCATTCCAACAAACAAGCCCCCGTTAAAGAGTTAAGATGCTTAGCAATTTACAAATTATACATCTTCTCGTAATACTTCACATAATCGCCACTTGTAACATTATCCATCCAAGCCTGATTATCCAAATACCACTTAACAGTCTTCTCAATCCCCTCCTCAAATTGCAAACTCGGCTCCCAGCCAAGTTCATTCTTCAACTTTGTAGAATCAATCGCATAGCGTAAATCGTGACCGGCACGATCTTGAACATAAGTAATCAAATTGTCGGAATAACCGGACGGACGGCCGAGCAACCTGTCGGTAACCTTAATGATAACCTTAATCAAATCAATATTTTTCCACTCATTGAACCCACCAATATTATAAGTATCCTTAATACGCCCCTTGTGGAAAATAATATCTATGGCACGAGCATGGTCCTCAACAAAGAGCCAATCGCGCACATTCTCCCCCTTTCCATAGACAGGAAGCGGTTTACCATGACGAATATTATTTATAAAAAGTGGAATCAACTTTTCCGGAAACTGATAAGGTCCATAATTATTACTACAGTTAGTTACAACAACAGGCATTCCGTAAGTATCACCAAATGCCCTTACAAAATGATCGCTACTCGCCTTGCTTGCAGAATAGGGACTATGAGGATCATATTTTGTAGTCTCCTTAAAGAAACTACCGTCGAACTTCAACGCACCATACACCTCATCGGTAGAGATATGATAAAAAAGATGCTTGCGTCCCCTCTCATTCTCCTCCTCATTACCCAAAGTGCAACCCCAATACTCCTTGGCAGCCTGCAACATACTCAACGTTCCCAAAACATTCGTCTTAGCAAAAGTAAAAGGATCCTTAATACTCCTGTCAACATGGCTCTCTGCAGCAAGATGAATCACCGAATCAATCTCATATTTCCGGAACAACTCCAGAACCGATTCAAAATTGCAGATATCCTCCTTAATAAAATGATAATTGGGAGCCTTCTCTATATCGGTAAGATTAGCAAGATTACCCGCATAGGTCAATTTGTCAAGATTATAAATATTATAGTCGGGATATTTGTTAACAAATAACCGCACAACATGAGAACCAATAAAACCCGCACCACCGGTAATCAGAATATTACGTTTCATATATATAATTTTAAATTTATTACTATCTACTTTTTGGCATTCAACTAAGCCTATTTTCAGCATTCCATTCAACTAATTTACAGCATTCCACTCAGCAAAACCCAATTCCCCACAAAAGTTGAACACACACATTTGTAATACACTGCACCAGCATAACGAGGCGTAATATACTAATACACAACATGATAACCTCATTACTCACACAAGAGATCCCCACAAAAGTAGTACACACTCACATCTGCAATACCCCGTACCCGCATAATGG
>CAZNBA010000037.1:0-17697 GCA_964571395.1 uncultured Muribaculaceae bacterium | reverse complement strand
GGCAACATATGGTGCTCGCACATAGAATAAATCTCTATCTCCTTCACAAGTACGATTTGCCTGTAATCCTCCTTAAATTTAGCTGAATTGAGTATCGCGACAGGATCTATCTCATAACCCTGAGTAAGGAACATCATGGATTTTGCAACGCGTTCCGGAGTCTTTAACAATCCCTCTCTCTCCTCATTCTCCCCAAGTAATTTTAAAATTGCCTTATAATGAGCAGATAGTTTTTTAATTATCTCAGTATCGTAATCCTCGATCTTTTCATACTTCATAATTTATAATTTAATATCGGATATTGCAGCCCGCCGGACTTTCGGCTCTCATATAAAAGGCAGCCCCGATATAAGTGCGCAAAAATAAAAAAAAGTTGTAAATTTGTCAATTAAATAGTCTTTAACATTAACAGACACACTTTGAATTATGGAAAAATACAGAATTCTTGTTGTAGATGACGAAGAGGATATTTGCGAGATTTTAAAATACAATCTTGTGCAATCGGGATATGAAGTGGATACCGCTTCAAGTGCAGAGGATGCCATTCCCATGCTGAAGAATCCATATCACCTGATATTGCTCGATATAATGATGGCCGGAATGAGCGGTACAACAATGGCAAGATTACTTAGAGAAGACTACAATATCAAGATTCCTATTGTATTTATTTCTGCTCTTGATACAGAACCCGATATTCTTAAGGGGTTCAGTATAGGCGCAGACGATTATATTTCCAAACCCTTCTCTATCAAAGAGGTAATAGCAAGGGTTGGTGCTGTTCTAAAAAGAGTTTATGCCATTAACAGCCAGGCCCCCAAGGAGGAACAGCGCAAGATGTTTACTTTTCAGGATTTTAACATTAATTATGTTGAAAAAAGGGTCTATATCAACCATGAAGAGGTTATTCTTACAAAAAAAGAGTGCGAAATTCTTATATTGCTTACCATGAATGCCAACAAAATCTTTTCAAGAGACGATATTCTTAAATATGTATGGAAAGATGAATCATACGTGGTAGACAGGACTGTAGACGTTCACATAGCAAGATTGAGAAAGAAGCTCGGCCATTACGGCGACCTCATAATCAATCGTTCAGGTTATGGATACAGCTTTCAGACAGAGGAAAAAGCCAATTAAGTGAGATGAAATTGCGCTATCAATACCGGTTGTTTTTCTATTTTGCCATTGTTCTTGTGATAGTGGTGGCCGGATTTTCAATCTTTATTATGCAAAGGGAGAAGGCTCACAATCTTAAAGCAATGCAGTCGGAACTTGTCTCCTATAACACAATGGTCTATCATGCAATTGAGAGGAATGTACCATACGATTCAATTTCGTTTCAAGAAAATGTAAGGCTCACAATAATCGATACTTCAGGAAATGTTATCTTTGATAATAGCGGAAAACAGGTGGTCTACAATGCCAACCATATAACACGACCCGAGATTGTAAAGGCCAAACAGGAGGGTACCGGACTATCACTGAGAAGATCCAGAACACTAAAAGAGGAGTATCTTTATTATGCCCAGAGATATCCGAACATCTATATCCGTACCGCGCTTACCTACAAGACCGAGGTACTGCCTCAAATCAATGAAGACAGAAAATATCTCATAGGAATAGTCTTTCTGTTCATCTGCCTCGTATTGATGCTCGTCTATATCACAAGGAAGCTCACCAAACCTATTGTAACGTTCAATGCCTTCATAGATGCTGTCAAGAGTCCTCAAAAGGACTTCAGCAATATTAAGTTTGGGAGAGATGAGTTCGGAGATGTGGGAAGAAAGATAGTAGGCACCTTTGAGCAGTTGGAACAGACCAAGAATTATAAACAACAGATGACTCAGAATATCGCACACGAGTTAAAGACCCCTGTAACAGGCATAAAAGCATATCTCGAAACCATTCAGCACGACGATAAAATGCCAAGAGAGCAGATGCTGTATTTCATAGATAAAGCCTATTCTCAAACCATAAGACTCTCCTCCCTTATCGGGAACGTCTCAACTTTGAACAAGATAGAGGAGGCAACAGATAAATTCAATTTGGAAGAGGTAAATTTCTCCTCCTGTTTAAAAGATATAAACGATGAGATAGGATATAAAATCGCCTCCAATAATATTAAGCTCAATACAGATATAAATCCCGAATATAGTATTAAAGGCAACTATTTCCTTATATACTATCTGCTAAAAAACCTCATTGATAACTCAATAGAACATTGCGGACCAAATATCAGAATAGATCTTTCATGCTCGCCGTTACCGGCAGAGGAGGAAAACGGTCAAAAGATATATGCTTTTATCTATTGCGATAACGGAAAGGGAGTACCTCCTGAAAATCTTCCAAGAATATTTGAGCGTTTTTACAGAGTTGAAAAGGGGCGCACAAGGAAAAATGGCGGGTCGGGGCTGGGACTTGCGATAGTTAAAAATGCAGTACTGTTTCACAAAGGAACTATAACGGTTGAGAACAGACCCGAAGGAGGGCTTATGTTCAAATTTACAATTCAGAGCCTGCTAAACGAATATGAAAAACAGAGAGATTCTGTTAATAATGATAACAACCAGCAAGAGCCATGAATCTGGAGATGATTTATTAATTTAGATTAGAATAGAAGGGGCTTTACAAAATTTATTAAAGGAGAATAGTATGAGAAGAATATTATTTGCAGCAGCGGAACAGGAAGAGTTAGTATGCGCACAGCATGTATGCAAATTGCTGGAAAAAGAGGCTGTCGGGAAATGCGAATTCAATTTTATATTAACCGGTATTGGCGCAACATCTGCCTGCTACACAATTCTTAAGGCCGTACTCGAGGCCAAATTCAATAAAAGACCTTACGATCTGGTAATAAATATCGGAATCGCCGGCAGCTATGATGCAGAAGAAAAATTTTCCAACGGCACGGCTGTGCTTGTAGAGAAGGAACATTTCGCCGATCTCGGTTTTGAAACGCTTTTCGGATTTCAAACTTTATTCCAAACCGAGACACTTGATGCAAATGCCTTCCCATTTAAAAACGGAGCCATGGAAAGAGTTCTGTTTGACCAAGAGACCGAAAAGATGCTTGCATCAAATTTTAAATTCGGTATAGGTGTCACGGTACAAACCATTACAGGTTCTAAACAAAGAACAGATGAGCTAAAAACACTCTTTCATGCCAATATAGAGAGCATGGAGGGAGCTTCCGCATTCTATGTATGCCTTATGGAACATCTCCCCTTTATGGAGATACGCACGGTCTCAAATGCAGTTGGGGAAAGCGACAGGTCAAAATGGGATGCAGCAAAAGCATTGTCATCTCTTAAAAATTCTGTGCATATAATTTGCAATTATTATATATCTTTACGGGAGACTAATTAAAGTGAAGGAGTTATGGAAAAAGAGAGAAAAGAGATTATTCGGATAGAGACAATCCGCAAGATTTATCAACTTGGAACACAAGAGGTAAGGGCCTTAGATGGAGTTGATATGATAATTAACCGAAATGAGTATGTGGCGATAATGGGTCCTTCTGGATCCGGAAAATCCACTATGATGAATATTTTGGGATGTCTCGATACCCCGACAAGCGGAAAATACATCTTAAACGGCACTGATGTCAGCCAAATGGATGATTCTGATCTTGCAGAGGTGCGGAATAAGGAGATAGGATTTGTATTCCAGTCCTTCAACCTTCTTCCTAAATACAATGCGCTGGAAAATGTTGCACTTCCTCTTATCTACTCGGGAATCCCCCGAGAAACACGCGAGAGCAGAGCTACCAATGCACTGCATACGGTAGGATTGAATGACAGAATGTTCCATAAACCAAACGAACTCTCCGGCGGACAGAGACAAAGAGTAGCGGTTGCAAGAGCTCTGATTAATAATCCGTCAATAATTCTTGCCGATGAGCCTACAGGTAATCTTGATACAAAAACCTCCATAGATATCATGCACCTATTTGAGGAGATCTACAAAAACGGCAACACGGTAATTGTAGTAACTCATGAAGAGGATATTGCGAAATATGCAAGAAGAATTATAAAATTGAGAGACGGAAAAATAGAGAGCGACAGTCTTAACACTCATCCTACAATGTCAGAGATATAAATAAATATTAAGAGATGAAAGTATATACTAAAACCGGAGATAACGGCACAACATCGCTCGTTGGAGGGAAACGCGTAAAAAAGAGTGACCCAAGAGTAGAGGCCTATGGAGATATTGATGAATTGATCTCCTATTTAGGAGTTATACGCAGTTCCGCACAATTGGCTCATGAGAAAGATTCCCTTCTTAAGATTCAGATTAATCTTATGCTTATTGCAGCCCACTTTGCTTCAGACGGTTCAAATAAAAAGCTAAGGGAGATAAAGGAATCCGATATTTTGTTTCTCGAGTCAGAAATAGACAATATGACAGCAATGCTTCCCCCGCAAGAGGCCTTTATCCTGCCTGGCGCACCAAAAATATCATCAGAGACACATTTTGCAAGAACAATATGCAGAAGAGCCGAAAGACATGCTATGACTCTGGTAGAAAGCCTGACAAAAAGGGCAGAATCAGAGAGTGAAGAGGCAAAAGCCAAGAGCGAAAAGGAGAGAGAAAACACAATTTTAAAAGATAACAGCAATTGTCCAGTTCCTATTCACACAGGAATAAGATACCTAAATAGGCTATCAGATTATCTATTTGTTCTTGCACGTTTCTTCTGCATGCAGAACGAAATAGCCGAAGATTTTTGGCTACCTTAACTTTTTTTTATTATATTTGCGCCCCAAATAGAGTATTAAGGATTAATTACTTAATTATTAAAAAATTACGTTATGTATTGGACACTAGAACTTGCTTCTAAACTGGAAGATGCACCGTGGCCTGCAACTAAGGATGAACTTATCGATTATGCTACGCGTTCAGGGGCACCTCTTGAGGTGATTGAAAACTTGAATGACCTGGAAGATGATGGGGAGGCTTACGAGAGTATAGAGGAGATATGGCCCGATTATCCGAGTAAAGAGGATTTTTTCTTTAACGAAGACGAATACTAACACGGCACAAGCCAAACTGCTATGAAGATAATTATTGCGGGAGCTGGAGAGGTTGGAAGCCACCTGGCCAAGATGCTTTCGGAAGAGAAAAACAATAACCTGACCATAATTGACCACAGCGAATCGAGACTTAATAAATTGTCTGAGATTGCAGATGTTGTCACGGTACTCGGAAATCCTACTTCAATAGCTACCCTTAAACAAGCCGGAGCAGAAAAAGCGGATTTATTTATTGCAGTAAGCCCTGCGCAGGAACAGGATGTTAACCTGATAAGTGCTCTTCTCGCAAAAAAGATGGGCAGCAAAAAAGTTACTGCCAGAATAAATAATGAAGAATATCAATCACACGAGAATAAACTTCTCTTTACCGAACTCGGAATAGACTTGCTGTTCTATCCCGAAAAGATAGCTTCATATGAAATCATAGACCTGCTCAAGCAGACCGGAACCACTGAATTTATGGAATTTTCAAGAGGCAAACTCCAAATGGTAGTGTTCAGGCTAGACGAGGGAGCACCTCTTATTGAAAAAAACATCTCCGATTTTCAGAATTTTGAAACCGAAAGCGATATTCACTATAAGGCAGTGGCAATTTCACGCAATAATTCCACAATTATCCCAGACAGGAATACAAAGTTCCTTGAGAATGACCTGGTTTTTACAATCTGTACACGCCGCGGCGTAAAGGAGGCCATGAGTTTTTCAGGCAAAAATGAAATTGACGTGAAACGGCTTATGATTGTCGGAGGTGGACGTATAGGCGAAATGCTCGCAAGGAAGATGGAGGATAGCGTGGAAAAGATTAAAATAATAGAGCAAAAAAAAGAACGCTGTGATTATCTCGCCGAGGTACTCAATAAACCGTTAATCATCAATGGCGATGGTAGAAACACAGATCTTCTTCTGGAAGAGGATGTTAGAAGTTTCGATGCTTTTGTCGCGGTTACCAGCAACTCCGAAACGAACATACTCTCCTGTGTCGCAGCAAAAAGAATGGGCGTTTCAAAGACAATCGCAGAGGTAGAAAACATTGAGTATATAAAACTCGCTGAGGGCATGGGCGTAGATGCGGTCATCAATAAAAAACTCATTACGGCCGGTAGAATATTCAGATTCACATTGAGCAACAAGGTCCGTTCAATAAAATGTCTGAACGGGTCGGATGCAGATGTTTTGGAATTTATAGTAAGCCCCGGCAGCAAGATAACGCGTGGCAAGATAAAAGACCTGAATTTTCCAAAAGAGGCGATTATCGGAGGCTTTATAAGGGGCGACGAGAGTTTTATAGCAACTCCGGACACCGATATTCATCCATATGACAGAGTCGTAATATTTGCCTTACCGGAAGTATTGGAAAGGACAAATAAATTTTTTATTTAATCTACTCAAAATCAGCACATTTATTATAGCAAGACTCTTCCTGTTATATACATTATTACTCAAAATTCATATATAGATAATATTTAGTCATTTTTATCATTTTCCCTTGCATTTTGTGAGATTTAACTAACACATTTTGAAATAATCATAATATTTTTGCCAATTTTAATAATAAATTCATATATTTGCCAATAATGAAAATAAACAGCCGTATTACATGCGGTTTTTTTAATTTAAATACAATTAAAATGGTTAATTATAAATTCAAAACCTCCGGCAAAACAAGGAAAGAGCACGATCTTATCGGAGATAAACAGGTACCGGCAGAGGCTATGTTCGGTGTACAAACACTAAGAGCCATCGAGAACTTCGATATTAGCAACAATAAACTTTACGATTATCCCGAAATCATAAAGGGATTCGGAATTACAAAAAAAGGTGCCGCTCAGGCAAATTACGAACTCGGACTCATGACAAAAGAGGTTAAAGAGGCAATTTGCAAAGCTTGCGATGAACTTATGGCCGGTAAACACCTCGAACATTTCCCTGTAGATATGATTCAGGGAGGTGCTGGTACAAGTATGAACATGAATGCCAATGAGGTAATTGCCAATAGAGCTTTAGAGATTATTGGCAAGAAATACGGAGATTATAAAATCATACATCCTAATGACCATGTAAATATGGCTCAGTCTACCAACGATGCTTATCCTACCGCAATGCATCTTGGAATATACATTATACATCAAGATCTTATGGAATCTATAAAAAATCTTACAGCTTCCATAGACAAAAAGGCAAAAGAATTTGCAAGCGTCATTAAAATGGGAAGAACCCAGCTTCAGGATGCTGTTCCGATGACATTAGGCCAGTCATTTCACGCCTTCTCAACAGCATTAAAGAGCGAGGCTAAGAAACTCGACAACGCTGCAAAGGAGTTTTTGGTAATCAATATGGGTGCAACCGCTATCGGAACAGGAATTACAGCTGCTCCTGGCTATGCGGAAAGCTGCACAAAAGCCATTAAGAAGATCTCAGGATGGGATATTAAGCTTGCAAGTGACCTTGTAGAGGCTACTAACGATACTTCATGCATGGCTGCATACTCTGCAGCAATGAAAGGCCTTGCAATCAGAATTTCAAAGATGTGCAACGATCTCCGTCTTATGTCTTCAGGACCGAGAACAGGGCTTCAGGAGATTAATCTTCCTCCGAAACAACCAGGATCATCAATAATGCCAGGAAAGGTAAATCCTGTTATTCCTGAGGTTATGAACCAGATCTGCTTTAAAGTATTCGGAAATGATACAACCATTAATTTTGCCTCTGAAGCAGCTCAGTTGGAATTGAATGTAATGGAGCCTGTACTTGTTGAGAGTCTTATTGAATCTCAAAGATGGCTTACAGCAGGTATGAACACTTTGAGAGTTGAGTGTATCGACGGTATCACTGCAAATAAAGAGCGCTGCAGAGAACTTGTTGAGAACAGTATCGGAATCGTAACTGCTCTAAAACCGTTTATCGGTTATGCAAATTGTACCGAAGTTGCAAAAGAGGCTTTAGTAACAGGCGGAAGCGTATATAAATTAGTGCTCGACAAAAAACTTCTTACAAAGAAGCAACTCGACACTATTCTTGACCCGAAACACATGATCAAACCAACAGAAATTAAGTTGTAATTATTTCATGGAACTACTATAAATAACGGGACAATTTTAAAAGTTGTCCCGTTATTATTTTTACAATACCGATAAAGCCTCTATCCTATTAATTTCTTATATTTGAATCTCTTCGGCTCAACATTTCCAAGACGTGCCTTCTTATTCTCCTCATAATCCGAATACGAGCCCTCAAAGAAATAGACCTTGGAATCTCCTTCAAAAGCAAGAATATGCGTACAAATACGATCGAGAAACCATCTGTCGTGGGAGACCACCACTGCACAACCCGAAAAATTCTCCAGTGCCTCCTCAAGAGCACGTATCGT
Source organism: uncultured Muribaculaceae bacterium (assembly GCA_964571395.1). Taxonomy (GTDB): domain Bacteria; phylum Bacteroidota; class Bacteroidia; order Bacteroidales; family UBA932; genus Egerieousia. Next base: position 9,294 of record CAZNBA010000037.1, on the reverse strand, counting down.
ATTTACATCCACATCATTTGTAGGCTCATCTAATAAGAGCACATTCGCCTGCTCTTTAAGGGTCAAAGCAAGATGCAATCTGTTTCTCTCACCGCCGCTTAGAATTCCGCAAAGTTTCTCCTGATCCGCACCGGTAAAGTTGAAACGAGATACATATCCACGGGCATTAACCTCACGATTCCCAAGTTGAATAAAATCAGAATCATCCGCTATTGTCTGATAGACTGTTTTATCTGGGTCTATCTTCTTATGCTGCTGATCTATATAGGCTATCTTAACAGTCTCTCCGACATTGAATGCACCTGTATCGGGCTTTTCGTACCCCATTATCAATCTAAACAGCGTAGTTTTACCGGCACCATTGGGGCCAATCACACCAACTATACCTGCAGGCGGTAATTTAAAATTCAAATTCTCATACAACAACTTGTTCCCATATGATTTGGAGACGCCAACCGCATCAATGACATTCGCTCCGAGTCTCGGTCCGTTCGGAATAAATATCTCCAAACGCTCCTCCTTCTGCTTTACATCCTCATTCTGCATCTTCTCATACGCAGAAAGACGCGCCTTAGACTTTGCCTGACGAGCCTTAGGAGCCATTCTCACCCATTCCAATTCTCTTTCAAGTGTCTTTCTCCTCTTGCTCTCCTGCTTCTCCTCCCGAGCCAGTCTATTCGCCTTCTGCTCAAGCCATGATGAGTAGTTGCCTTTCCACGGAATACCTTCTCCTCTATCGAGTTCAAGAATCCAACCGGCAACATTATCAAGAAAATAACGATCATGAGTAACTGCAATAACAGTTCCCTTATATTGCTGTAAATGAGCCTCAAGCCATTGAACACTCTCTGTATCGAGATGATTTGTAGGCTCATCAAGTAAAAGGATATCGGGTTCCTGCAAAAGAAGACGGCATAGAGCAACTCTTCTTCTTTCCCCGCCTGACAAATTCTTTACAGGAACATCGGCATCGGGACACATAAGAGCATCCATCGCCCTTTCGAGTTTATTGTCAATCTCCCAACCATTAACATGATCTATCTTCTCGGTTAACTCTCCCTGCCTCTCAATCAACTTTGCCATTTCATCATCGCTCATAGGCTCCGCAAATTTTGCATTCACCTCCTCATACTCCTTCATCAGATCAACAACGCTCTGTACTCCCTCCTCAACAACTTGCTTCACTGTTTTTCCCTCATCAAGATGCGGTTCCTGCTCAAGATACCCCACACTGTAACCTGGAGCAAAAACCACCTCTCCCTGATAAGATTTCTCAACCCCCGCAATAATCTTTAAAAGAGTAGATTTACCAGACCCGTTAAGACCAATGATGCCTATCTTTGCACCATAAAAAAAAGAAAGGTATATATCCTTAAGAATAACCTTATTGTTGTGCGGCAATATCTTGCCAACACCATTCATGGAAAAAATTATCTTTTCGTCCGCCATAATTATATCAAAATATCATTTCGCTCGCAAAGATATCTTTTTTTTATAAATGAGGCATACTCATTCCCCTCATACTCCCTTAAAACATTCTGAAAAGTGCGTTTACTCTTAAACCCCGATATGTATATTGCATCCTCGATTTGCACGGATGAGTCCTCCTTAAGCAATTCTGCCATAAAAATTATGCGATGTCTGTTAATGTAGGCATTAAACCCGTTTTTGGATTTCATTGCATTAGAGATATATGTTCTATTGGTACCAACCTCACGAGCAATTCTTTCCATTTTAAGATCTGGATCCAAGAAGGCCTTTTTAGATGTTATGTAATCATCTATCCTATCCTCCATGTTTTCTAAAAAGGTAAAGTGCTTAAATACAATTTGACAATCATGAATATGACCTGTATTATAATAGTAATAATCGTATATATCCTCCAAAATAACATTGCGCCCTATAAGCATGGATCTTAAAGATATAATACGAATACTTTTCCAAAAGGGCAAAGAAAAAAGGGAAAAATTGTTTAGCAAACTATAAAAAATATTCATCGATGCTAATATTTAAATTATGAGCAATTTTATTATTAACATCTTTACACCATGCCACAGGAGAGTACCCTGTATTGGTTCTGAAGGCACTACAAAAAGAAGTTACCGTTTTAAATCCGCATTGCAGGCAAATATCATATATTGGAACACTCCTGTCATTTACATAACGATTGCAAACCTCTCTCGTTCTATAATAATTTACAAACTGATTAAAATTTTTAGAAAGACGTTTATTGAGTACTTTAGACAAAACAGATCTTGTAGTATGTACAAGTTTTGAAATATCTGTTATCCTAATTGCATTATCCAAGAACGGTCGTTCATTTTCAAACAGGGAAACTAATTCCGCAGCTATGCGGGCTTCCTCAGGAAATGCATCAAGCGGCATTACAATCTCTTCTGCAACATTTGACGCAACGTCATGAATAGTTTTATAAGGAAGAAGATTGGAGTAGCGCCTTTTTTGTTTTTTTTGGGAACTTTTCGCCTTTAACCACCCTATACAAATAATAATCACGGGCAGAAATATGGCAATGGATAAGATAGAAATCAGTTTCATAAGCCAATGGGTTAAGTGATTAATTATATAACAAATATAACTCACTTCATAGGAAAAAAGCCCATTTACCTCAATATCTAATCACTATTTTTTTTATAATTAATGAAATTTATTTCTAAAAATTACCACGAACCGCCGGCTCCTCCTCCACCGAAACTTCCACCACCAAAACCACCGAATCCGCCTCCACCTCCGCCGAAAGAACCACCGCCGAAAGAGCCGTGACGTCCAGAACCGCTCAACAATGAGCCAAGAAGAAAAGCATCCACAGCATTAATATTCTTTCCTCTACCTCCACCCATATTTTTGGGTCCGTTCTTTGAGCCTCTGGAAATTGCAATTGCAACAAATACAATGAACAGCAGAAAGAAAACCACCGCCACTATCCCGCCTGTATCATCATTCTTGGCAAACTCATCTGATGATATTTCACCCTCAACAAGAGGATAAATAATCTTTAGCGCCTGTTCAACTCCTTCATAATAATTATTCTCCCTAAAAGAGGGAATCATATACTCTTCTATTATTCTACGGCACACAGCATCAGTAAGAACTCCTTCTAAACCATAGCCTGTCGCAATATAGAGATCGCCTTTTGAATCAACCTCCTTTGGCTTAACAAGGATTACGACGCCGTTATTGAACTTACTTTGCCCAACTCCCCATTTTATTCCAATTTCAAAAGCCAGTTCGGATTTATCCATTCCGTAAAGTTCTGGAACTGTGACAACGACAATTTGATTGGAGGTCTTTTTGGCAAAGAGTTCGAGCGAATTCTCCATGGCAGAGACCTGAGCAGGATCAAAAACTCCCGCAAGATCGTTCACTAATCTCGGAGGAGAAGGTCTCTGAGGTATTTGAGCATTCAAACCCACCGCAGAAACGACAATTAAACAAATTAACGCTATTATATTCTTATTTACCAAAAGAGATCTCATCTGATTGCTCATTAATATCATCGGATTTATATGGAAAAAATTTCTTTAAAGATTCACCGGCAGTGAGTATCGCGGTCTCAAGCCCCTCCGAAAAACGGCCATCACTAAAATCAGAAGCCATTCTCTCTTTAATTTTGTTCCAAAAATCCTTTGGAACAGAACTATTGATACCCACATCTCCTATAATCGCAAATTTGTGACTTTTTACAGCAACATAAATAAGTACTCCGTTGCGTGCCTCCGTTTTATACATCTTCAGATAATTAAAGAGATACACCGCCCGCTCATATGGATCCGCTTTGCAAGAGGATTCAATATGAACTCTTATCTCTCCAGAGGTATTAAGCTCCGCAACTTTAATAGCCGCTACAATTTTTTTATTGTCGGCCTGTGATACAAACTCCTTAACATCCATTTAGAACTGAACTTTAGGGGCTACTTCCGCTCCCTCTTGGGCCTCAAAATACGGTTTTTGGGAGAATCCGAACATTGCAGCAAAGATATTCTTAGGGAATTGCCTTATAAGTGTATTGTAGGCTCTTGCAGCCTCATTGAATTTCTTGCGCTCTACAGAAATTCTATTCTCAGTCCCTTCCAATTGAGACTGAAGTTCAAGAAAGTTCTGATTAGCCTTAAGATCCGGATAATTTTCCTGAATCATCAGCAGTTTTCCGAGTGCAGATCCCAACTCGCCTTGGGCTCTCTGATACTTTTCAATAGACTCAGGCGATAAATTTTGAGGATCTACCGTAATCTGGGTTGCCTTTGCTCTCGCAGCTACTACAGCCTCCAATGTTTGGCTTTCATGAGCAGCGTAGCCCTTAACTGTACTAACGAGGTTAGGGATAAGATCTGCTCTGCGCTGATATACATTTTCTACCTGCCCCCACGCTGTTTTAACACTCTCATCCTCTCTGACCATAGAGTTGTAAGACCCTTTTACCCACAAAAACAGTATTACAACAACTGCTAAAATTACCAATAATATTACTGTACCTTTTTTCATAAAATTAAAAAATTTTAAATATTAAGTTATCAGAATTTTTGTAAGAGTCAGACAGCCTTTAAGCTATATTTACACTCTTACATTAACTTTATTTAAGTTTCACACACCTTACAGAAGAGGCAAATCCATCTTTTGAAGTATAATTCATTGGGAAGTTATTCTGAGAATAAAACAAATATCTGTATTGAGCCTTATCTGATGCATATTCCGTAGAAGACCACCAGAAACCGTAACTATATAGTCCTGAATATCTGTTATATCCGTCTGTGCTCGATCCTGCAGAGATAGCATTCCATCCGTAATCGTTAGTTGGTTCAAATAGTCCGTTATAAGTCCAGAAATGATGTTCAGTATTTAAATAGGCTTTTACCATAACTTTCTGTGCCAATCCAGTCCAATCATTAACAAAAGAGAGTGCTGTCCCCCCGTTTAATGTCTTCCCCAGATCCTCCCAATCTTCGTTTGTAGGGACAGACCATCCGTTTGGACATACACCTTGAGGACCTTGTCCCAAACCATTTTTGGTGACTCCTCCTGTGGCATCCTGCCATGTATATAATCTGCCAAATACATAACCGGCATCACTTGCCTTTCCGTATCCCTCTCCTGCGCCTGTCCAATTCAAGTTATTTGTAAACCAAACAAGATTACCTATCTCTTTAACATAGTACCATTGCCCGTCCCTTGCATCTCGAATCGAATCTTTAGGTTCAGGAAATCCAGTAAGACTTTTGCCGTATCCTTTTTTTATAAAAGTTATCTCTTTTGAAGCTGCCGACTGATAGTAGCCTGTTGCCTTGGCAATTAATGAAACACTGAATGTTCCAAGAGTATCAGGAATGGTAACCTCGACAGAGGGACCCCACAATGTATCACTGATAAAATCGGCATTATACCATCCGTATTTTACTCCTGTTTCCGGATAAACTACTCCGGAAGCAATCATCTTAATTTTGGACCCGACAAGTGCAAACATTGGAATATCGGCAGTAAGAGAGCCCTCGATAGAGGGTACAGAATCCTCATCATCGTCACCTTTATGACAAGATACAGAAACCATTGCAACTGCCATTGCCATTACTATAAAATACTTTATTCTAACTAATTTCATCTGATACTTTTTGGTTATAATTTACAAAAATGCACATTTTTTAGATGCTAAACAACTAATTGATATTTTTTCTACATTTGTTCATCTAAAATTATGCCATGCTAAAAAAGAGAATACTAAATAAAGGAGGAGTCGCCGCAGCAATTTTGTTAATAACTTTCGGAGGTTGCAAAAACAACACCCAAAAAGATTACATAACGGTTGACGGCTTTGCTCAAGGCTCAACTTACCACATCATTTACCGGGACGAAGGCGACACTGCCGTCCCATCTGATTCAATTGAGAGATACCTACGCGATATTGATTATAGTGTGTCGGGGTATAATGAAGCCTCCCTTCTCACAAAGATAAATAAGGGAGAGAATAGTCCTTTGGATAGTATTTTTACTAAACTCTTCAGAGAATCGGAAAAATACTACAAGTTGAGCAGCGGAAAGTTTGATATCTCTGGCGCACCGCTGTTCGATATGTGGGGTTTTGGATTCAAGGAGGGGAAAGAGGTTACTAAAAAGATGATAGACAGTGTAAAACAGTTCATAGGCATGGATAAGGCAAGAATCATAACCGGAAAGGAGGGAAAGCCTTACCTTCAAAGGGATGATCCACGCATGCAATTTAATTTTAATGCAATAGCTCAAGGTTACACCTGCGATTATATTGCAAAAAAGCTCAATTCAAAAGGTATTGATAACTATCTTATTGAGATTGGTGGCGAGGTGTACTGTAAAGGAGTCAACAGTAAAGGAAAAAAATGGAAAGTAGGAATTGACAAACCTATAGATGGAAATAACATACCAGGAGAAGAGATGGAATGTGCAATTTTGATCTCAGGCAAAGGCCTTGTAACCTCTGGGAATTACAGAAAATTTTATATAAAGGAGGGTAAAAAATATTCTCATACAATCGATCCTATATCGGGGTACCCGGTAACTCATTCTTTGCTATGCGCCACAGTTATTGCAGATAATGCAACTACAGCGGATGCTCTCGCAACATACTTTATGGTTATAGGACTGCAGGAGGCTCAAAAATATCTCAATGCCAACCCCAATCTACAGGCTCTCCTGATTTATGAAGAGAATGGCAAGATGAAAACTTATTATACCAATAAATTAGAGATTATTAACTTTGACAATCATTAAAATCAATATACCATGTACCACTCAGATGAAACCAAAAAAATATCAAGAAGAAACTTTTTCAGAGAATCATTATTTATCGGCGGAACAGCCGGACTTGCAATGATTGGGGGAAGTGCTTCCGCCTCAATTTTAAAAGGATATAGAAGTAAAGATAAGTTTGATGCCGTAATTACAAACGGATGGGTGTATTGCGGTAACGGAGAGGAACCTATAAAAGGCGGAATAGGAATAATTGAGGGAAAGATTGCAGCTATAGGCAAAATTGGAGAGCTGGAAGAACTTTCCGGCCAATGCAAAATGGTAATTGATGCCAAAGGAATGGCAATAACTCCAGGATTCATAGATATACACGCACATTCCGATACAAATTACTTTGACGCTCCGCTCGGAGACAGCAGGATATATCAAGGTATTACAACAGATGTTTGCGGTAATTGTGGAGATTCTCCTTTTCCCTACTCCGATACAGAATTTTCCGCCCACAAAAATGAACTGAGACACGGCTACCCCTATTGGCAGGATGTAGAGGGCTATTTTGACGCGCTGAGAAAAAATAAACTCGGGGTTAATTTCATGACATATGTTGGATTTGGAGTACTAAGAAGCGCTGTTATAGGGAAAAATAATGTACAACCCTCACAGGAACAGTTGAAAAAGATGTGCAGTATCCTCGACAAGGAGATGGAAGCCGGAATTCTCGGAATGAGTGCAGGCCTCGAATATACTCCTGATGCTTATGCAAGTACTGAGGAGATTGTACAACTTTGCAAGGTGGTGGCAAAGCACGACGGGCTCTTTGCAATTCACATGAGAAATGAGGATGACCGCGTAGAAGAGGCTATATCAGAAGCAATTGAAATTGCCCGTAAATCAGGAGTAAGACTACAAATCTCACATTTGAAAGCACAAAATGAACCCAACTGGGGAAAATTGCCAAATATGCTCAAACTAATTGAGGCGGCAAAGACAAGCGGAATAGATATAGCATTCGACCGTTACCCGTACAGCGCTTTTTCAACAGGCTTAACCTCATTTATTCCTACCCAATTAAGACAGGGCTCAGATGCTGAAGTTATGGCACGTCTGAAAGATGAAAAAATCTCCGATGAAATTGGCAAATATGCACTCTCAAGAATCAAACGTCTCGGTGGAGCACAAAACGTACTTATAGCAGCCTGTAAGAATCCGGATAATATTAAATTTTCTGGAAAAAATATAGAGGAGTGTTGCAAGATAAGCGGAATGAAGGAATGGCCAATGGTAAAATATCTCTTGATTTCTGAAGATCTTGGTGTCCAAATGGCCGGTTTTGCCATGAAAGAGGATAACCTTAAAACCATTTATGCCCATCCGTTATCTATGCCTGCAAGCGATGGAAGCGTTTACTCACCAAAAGGGCCTCTCGGAGAGGCAATACCTCACCCTCGTTCTTACGGAACAATGCCTCGTTTTCTCGGTAAATATTGCCGTCAGGAGCATATTATAGATTGGCCTACAGCAATTTATAAATGTACAGGACTACCGGCATCGAGGTTGCACCTGAAAAACCGCGGACTTCTTGTACCCGGATATGCAGCTGATATCGTGGTATTTGACAAAGAAAAAATAATAGATACTGCAACCTATATCAATCCTCACCAATTTCCGGAGGGCATAGCACATGTCTTTGTAAACGGGAATCATACTATTGATAACAAAAAATTTACAGGAGCGCTTAGCGGTAAAATATTATAATTACCCAAAGAGCGAACATATTGACTACAACCAATCGAATTGCAAAGAGTAAATCCTATTAAAAGTGCTATATGGCTAAACTTTAATGCAATACAAGCACAAAACAACATCACTAATATTGATTATATAAAAAAAGCAAACAGTAGCATCGGATAGTGATTACTCCGCGAATGCATAACATTAAATATAAGGTTGATTGCATTTGATAAGCGCACAAAGTATAATGTAAAGTTTATTGCATTGATAAGCGCACAGATACTATTAAAACTTAACTGATTATGGACAGACGTAATTTTTTTAGAATCTTATCTACAACAGGAGCAGTCCTTGCAGCAGCACCTGTTATTAGTGCCTCCGAAAAAGCCTCTGGTATTTTATTACCAAAAGCTCTGCCTGAGAACAACATGAAAGATATTCTCGCAATACCAAGAACAAAACAATCACTGCCTGGCCTCTATCCCGGGAAGGTTGTTCTTGCAAAAAATAATAAAAGCGTCATAAATAATCTGCCGCAAGAGTCTGTCGCATACGAGATGCTGAAAAGTTCCATGCTTGCACTTACAGGATGCAAAAGTCTGAAAAAAGCATGGCGTAAATTTGTCTCTCCAAAAGAGATTATCGGATTAAAGGTTAACCCTATCGGAGATAAACTACTCTCAACTTCCCACGCCGTAACAAAATCTGTTATAAAGCAACTTATTGAGGCCGGCATTCCTGCAAAAAATATCATCATCTGGGACAGACGGCAGGAAAATCTTATAAATGCAGGTTATACTGCCGATAATTATCCCGATATTCGAATAACCT
>CAZNBA010000036.1:11962-17748 GCA_964571395.1 uncultured Muribaculaceae bacterium | reverse complement strand
ATTGATAATTCGGGCGCAAAGTTATGTTAATATCAGATAATTTCCTATTTTTACAACTTGATAAATGTGGATATATGGGAAAGAGTTTTTTTTTAACACCACTGTTCAGGGAGAATCTCGACGTAGCAGTGAAATCGGTAAAAAGCAATAGGTTGAGATCTATTCTCACTATACTTATTATAGGAATCGGCATTACCTCTCTAGTCGGGGTACTTACTGCAACTGATTCTCTTAAAAAAAAGGTATATGCAAATTTCGAACGATTCGGTACAAACTCATTTACAATCCGTTCCAATTACTACTCCTCTTCTGGAGAACATAAGAGAATAAGAAATATGCAGTATATAACATTCTATCAGGCGGAAACATTCAAAAAAAACTTTTCCGACAATGATTGCGTCATATCGGTGTACACATATGCAGCCAGCGGCATTACTGCAAAATACGGATCAAAAAGTTCAAATCCCAACCTCAGACTTGTTGCCGGCGACAAAGATTATCTATCATATAGTAATATGAATGTTGAAAAGGGAAGAGGGCTCACGGAATCCGATCTCACAAACAGTTCATTTAGTTGCGTAATTGGAGCAGGCGTTGAAAAATCTCTCTTCAAAAACACTTCTGCCGTAGGTAAAGTTATTACGATATCAGGACTTCGGTATAAAGTTGTCGGGCTTCTTGAAAGTATTGGAGTAGGATTCGGAGGAGGAGCCGACAATATCATTATAATTCCTGTCTCAAATGCACGCTCTTACTTCATGTCTGATAACACCTCCTTTACAGTCGGAGTTAGGCCAAAGGCCTATCAGGCCAATAATAATGATCTTTACGGCAAGGCGGAATCTCTTTTCAGATCCGTCAGACGCCTGAGTCCTACAGATGAATCGGACTTTTTAATAAACAAAAGTGAAACCTTTATGGAGGAAATCAATAATATTTTGAGGATAATCACTCTCGTTTCCATTGCCATAGGATTGATTACGCTCCTCGGAGCCTCTGTAGGACTGATGAATATAATGTTGGTCTCCGTAAAGGAGAGAACAAGAGAGATAGGTACCAGAAAGGCTCTCGGTGCCTCAGCAAAACTAATAAAGATGCAGTTCTTGTCAGAGGCCATAGTAATAAGTCAGTTGGGCTGCATACTTGGAATTGTGTTAGGTGTCACTATCGGAAACTTAACTGCTCTCCTTATGAAAACCTCATTTGTGATACCTTGGCTGTGGCTATGTCTTGCAATTGTTTTATGTCTTATTGTAGGTATATCATCTGGATACCTTCCTGCTGTCAAAGCAGCAAAATTAGACCCGATTGAGGCTCTCCGCTACGAATAAGCAATTTGCCTTTAAGCCCATTTTGTGTAACTTTGCGCTTCATTTGATAAAATCAGCATGAACCTGAATACTATTCTGTTGAAAACGCAATTTCAATCCTTGATAATTATAAGAAGTTATCCTGTGGTTTTTTGCCTCTTCTCAACAATCAAAATAATATGAAATGAAGCATAGATTCGACTTTAAGCCAAAACTGGCCACATCATTAAAAAATTACAACAAAGAGAAATTTTTCGCTGACCTCATGGCCGGCATTATTGTAGGAATTGTTGCCCTGCCACTCGCCATTGCTTTTGGTATAGCCTCAGGAGTCAGCCCTGAAAAGGGTATAATAACAGCAATAATAGGAGGATTTATAGTCTCATTCATGGGAGGTTCCAATGTTCAAATCGGCGGACCAACCGGAGCTTTTATAATAATTGTTTACGGCATAATCCAGAATTTCGGTTTTGAGGGACTTGCAATTGCCACAATTGTAGCTGGAATTATTTTGATCATTATGGGAATCTTAAAGTTAGGCACAGTTATAAAATTCATCCCATATCCGATAGTTGTAGGTTTCACAAGCGGCATCGCCCTCACAATCTTTACAACACAAATAAAAGATCTGTTCGGATTATCTATGGAAAGTGTTCCTGCAGATTTTATCTCAAAATGGATTGCATACTTCAAAAGTTTCGGCTCGACCAATATTTGGTCGCTTACTATAGGTATATTGAGTCTCCTTATTATAGCATTCACCCCAAAAATATCAAAAAAGATTCCAGGTTCTCTTGTGGCCATAATTCTCATGACTGCAATAGTATACCTGATGAAGAATTATTTTGGAATATCAGGTATCTCTACAATAGGTGACAGATTCACAATTAATCCCTCTCTACCTACACCTGTCCCGGTAAAATTCGATATGAGAACAATCGATCTGCTTCTGCCATCGGCATTCACTATTGCCATGCTGTGCGCAATTGAATCACTCCTTTCAGCAACAGTTGCCGACGGAGTTACAGGTGATAAGCATAATTCTAATACAGAACTTATCGCACAGGGAGCTGCAAATATAGTGACACCTCTTTTTGGAGGAATACCTGTTACAGGAGCAATTGCAAGAACTATGGCAAACATAAATAATGGAGGACGCACTCCTATTGCAGGATTGATACATACTGCTGTCTTACTGTTAATATTGCTATTTTTGGGGCCTCTCACTAAGCACATACCAATGGCATGCCTCGCTGGAGTACTTATAATCGTCTCTTACAACATGAGCGGATGGAGAACGTTTAAATCGCTTATGAAAAACCCCAAGAGCGATGTCTCTGTTCTGCTTATAACATTTTTCCTTACAGTGATCTTTGATCTTACCATTGCAATTGAGGTAGGTCTTTTGATAGCTATGTTCCTCTTCATGAAACGTGTTGCAGAGACAACAAAAGTATCGGTGGTAACAAAAGAACTCGATCTCTCAGAAGAGGGAGATATCCCTCATACGGAGGAGATACTGTCGTTGCCTGAAAAGGTGGAGGTTTATGAGATTGACGGCCCTTTCTTCTTTGGAATAGCAAACAAATTCGACGACATAATGCACAATATGGGTAACAAACCTATTATCAGAATTATACGCATGAGAAAAGTACCATTTATGGACTCTACAGGGTTGCACAATCTCGAAAGTCTTTACAGAATGTCCAAATCAGAGGGTATCCATGTAATTCTGTCTGGAGTAAATGATCATGTAAGAGGCGTTCTTGTAAATTCGGGATTCGATCTTAAGATTGGCAACGATAATATTTGCAGCAACATCAATATAGCTGTAGAACGCGCTTGGGAGGTCTCACAAACACTTCCCAAAAGCAAAAAGCTTTTGCGGCAATCGGTGCAATCTCAATCAAAATAGTTATATTTGTAAACTGAAAAAGATTCATAAAAAAATAATAGATAGAAATGGAATTGAATTTGAACGAACAGGAGCAGAATAGGCGCAATGCGCTTGATGAACTCAGAAAATTGAGCATTAATCCTTATCCGGCAAAAATGTATGAGGTTACGGTAAAGAGCACAGATATCACCGAATTGTTTGAACCGGACAAATCACCTGATCCTGAGACTCCTCTTCCCGCAGTTGAGCTTGCAGGCAAATATGGAAATATCTCTATAGCCGGAAGGATAATGAGTAGAAGAATAATGGGTGCAGCCGCTTTTATGGAGTTACAGGACCAATATGGCAAGGTTCAAGTATATATAAAAAGAGATGAAGTATGCCCTGGCGAAGATAAAACAATGTACAACACTGTCTTCAAAAAATTACTCGATATTGGTGACATTGTAGGCATCAGAGGTTATGCCTTTGTTACACAAACAGGGCAGAAGTCCATACATGCCAAAGAGTTGACTGTGCTCAGCAAATCGCTGCGAGTTCTTCCTATTGTAAAGGAAAAGGATGGACAGGTGTACGACGCCTTTGCTGATCCGGAATTGAGATATCGTCAAAGATATGTGGATCTTATTGTTAATCCCGAGGTTAGGGAGACTTTTATAAAAAGGGCAAAAATTATCTCAACCATGAGAGAGTTTTTCGACGGACAGGGTTACCTTGAGGTAGAGACTCCTATTCTCCAACCTATTCCTGGCGGAGCAAATGCAAGACCATTCGTAACTCATCACAACACTCTAAACATGCCGCTTTATCTGAGAATTGCAGATGAATTATATCTAAAAAGGCTTATTGTCGGAGGATACGCAGGAGTATATGAGTTTGCAAAAGATTTCAGAAACGAGGGGATGGACAGAACTCATAATCCGGAGTTTACGGCAATGGAAATATATGTGGCATATAAAGATTACAACTGGATGATGTGCTTTGTGGAGGAGATGCTTCGTAAAGTAGCAGTAGCAGTAAACGGCACAACAAAGGTGAGAATTGGAGAGGAGGAGATTGATTTTGGTGGAACATACAAAAGATTGCCTATGCTTGATGCAATTAAAGAGTATACAGGTATAGATATTTCTGGTATGAATGAAGCACAATTAAATGAGGTGTGCAAAAAGTTGAAGGTTGAGATAGATCCCTCTTTCGGAAAGGGTAAATTAATTGATGCCATATTTGGTGAATATTGCGAGAAACATCTGGTCCAGCCCACTTTCATTACAGATTATCCTGTAGCAATGTCACCGCTTACAAAGAGACACCGGGAAAATCCAGATCTCACAGAACGTTTCGAGCTTTTCGTATGCGGCAAGGAGCTTGCAAATGCTTACAGTGAACTAAACGACCCGATAGATCAACTCGATCGCTTTAAAGACCAATTAAGTCTTAAGGATAAGGGTGATGATGAAGCAATGTTCATAGATATGGATTTCATCCGTGCACTTGAATTCGGAATGCCACCTACATCAGGAATGGGTATAGGAATAGATAGGCTAACAATGTTCATGACTAACAAGACAACAATACAGGATGTTCTCTTCTTTCCTCAAATGAGACCGGAAGTGAAGATAAAAGAGGAGACTCAAGAGTAATATAATGCAGATAGAGGAGATATTATCGGCATCCAACAGCAAAATTAAGGAGATTGTCGCGCTTCAGGAGAGATCAAAATTGAGGCGCGATCAATCTCTTTTTATTGTTGAAGGTGTAAGAGAGGTAAGCGCCTGCATAAAAAACGGGTTCCATATACATTCACTGTTTTTTAATCCGAAAATATCAGGAGAGCAGATGAGCAAGTACCCCGACATTATCTCGCATTTTATTTCTGGAACGCGTAAAACGAACTGTGGTAATTCCACTGAAAGTTTTCAACCCCATTTTTATTCACTTTCTGATGCAGCGTATAATAAAATTGCCTACAGAGAGAGTACGGAGGGAATTGTTGCAGTAGTTCAAGAGAAAATAAACACATTTGAGGAGATTGGACAAACTGAATCGCCTCTTGTGCTTGTTTGCGAAAGTATAGAAAAACCGGGTAATATTGGTGCTATACTCAGGACAGCAGATGCTTGCGGAGTTGATGCCGTTTTAATATGCAACCAAAAATGCGATCTCTACAATCCGAATCTTATAAGGGCAAGTCTTGGGGCAATTTTTACAAAAAAGGTTATTGCCTGCTCCAATGAGGAGGCAGGCAAATGGTTAAAACGCAAAGGGTTTAAAATTTTTACAGCTCAACTTCAGAATTCTGTCTATTATTACGATACAGATATGATAGGTGCCTGTGCAATAGTTATGGGCAGCGAATCGGATGGACTTTCAGATTATTGGAGAAAAATATCCGATGCTAAAATAATGATTCCTATGCTTGGCGAGTTGGACTCATTAAATGTATCAGTATCGGCTGCTGTACTTTGCTATGAAGCAATACGACAAAGGTCAACTGCAAAACAGCCGCACAAACAATAATAAACAAAAACCGAACATGAAATTATTTGATTTCAACTACAACGAATATCAAATAATTGAAT
>CAZNBA010000036.1:0-11862 GCA_964571395.1 uncultured Muribaculaceae bacterium | reverse complement strand
GACTCTTACAAAAATTTTGATAACTTCATGTTCAAAATTTTTTAATAGTATGAAACCGAACATGAAATTATTTGATTTCAACTACAACGAATATCAAATAATTGAATGTGAGAGTGAAGCGATAGCGAAACGGCTATCAGACTCTTACAAAAATTTTGATAACTTCATGTTCAAAATTTTTTAATAGTATGAAAATAGCAATTGAAGCTCAAAGGATTTTCAGGGCAAACAAGCATGGAATGGATTTCGTAATTCTTGAGGCATTAAAAAGAATCAGGGAAATCGACAAGGAAAATGAATATTTCATCTTCACCGCCGGAGGTGAAGATGTGTGCCTCAACTCCACAGACAATATGCATATCATCACATTAAAATGCCCCTCCTATCCATTATGGGAACAATATGCTCTCCCCATGGCAGTAAACAAATTAAAGCCCGATTTGCTTCATTGCACAAGCAACACTGCTCCTATCTTATGCAAAGTACCCCTTGTCATTACATTGCACGATATTATATTTCTTGAGAAGAGAGAAAGTTCGAGCCAATCAACTTACCAGAATCTCGGAAGGCTTTACAGACGCCTTGTCGTTCCAAAAATATTGCCGAAATGCAAAAAAATAATAACCGTATCCAATTTCGAATGTAAACGAATAAAGGAGTTTCTCAATCTTCCATCGTCAAAAATCACAGCAATATACAATGGTTATGATACGCACTTTAAACCTATACAAGAGTCATTCTCTGTAACCTCAAAATTTATCGAGGATAAAAAATATCTGTTTTTTCTCGGAAATACGGATCCAAAGAAGAACACCCAACGTGTCTTGGAGGCCTACTCGCTTTATCTGAAAAGGTCAACTGAAAAACTGCCATTGCTGATTGCCGATCTGAAAGAGGAGTTCGCAAATAGTATAATTGAGAAAAATAATCTTCAGGAGATAAAATCATTTTTACATTTCTGCGGATATATCTGCAAT
Organism: uncultured Muribaculaceae bacterium; assembly: GCA_964571395.1. Classification (GTDB taxonomy): domain Bacteria; phylum Bacteroidota; class Bacteroidia; order Bacteroidales; family UBA932; genus Egerieousia. The sequence continues at coordinate 10,885 of CAZNBA010000036.1, read as the reverse complement.
CGAGACCTTGTATACATTTACAATGGCGCAAAGGTCTTTCTTTATCCCTCATTAAGAGAAAGTTTCGGCATCCCGATACTTGAGGGAATGGCCTGCGGCACTCCTGTAATTACCTCCAACACCTCAGCAATGCCGGAAATCGCCGGAGACGGAGCAATACTTATTAATCCGACAGACCCGCTCTCAATTACAGAGGCTCTGCTAAAACTCGAAAATGATACCGCATATTACAACTCCCAGGTTGCCTATGGTCTGGAACGGGTAAAGTTATTTTCTTGGGAACACACAGCCAATAGTATGTTACAAATTTATAAAGAGGTGGCCGGAGAACAGCCACCTCAATAACAGATCACACCGGCTTTACCTGAAACTCAGATTCTCGGTTTTTGAATAATTCTGATAACTAACGATATTGCATAGATAAAAGCTCCGTACAACACCGTAATCAGAGATACCTTAAATCCACCGCACAAGACAGGTAGAGGAACATCACCTGCCATCTGAATAGCAGACAATATTTGCATGATGGAAAAACAGGTCATTATGAACATCGATACAAAGGCCAAAATACCTATCTCCTTAACCCATGCAGGAGCCTTCCATGCAGCCAAAATAAGACAAATCAATTCAATTGTAAGAATTGTCATAAAAAGAGGTCCTCCCTCTACAAATAATTTGCTGATAAACATAATTAAAAATTTTAATGGTTTTAAAGTAAGAGAGGAATTATATACTTCTCCCTTTTTCACCTACAAAATTACGCAATCCTCGCTCCAGTAGAGCAAAACCGCACCTCCAAATCCACCTCTCAACCGGCAGAATCCCCCTTTTCGTAAGAAATTGCAATAAAAATGGGGCATTTTATCTCCTTATTACTCTTTTTTACGCTAATTTTGAAACCGGAATGAAAAAATACTTCAGCATATTTTTTTGGATAACGGCTACAATTTTAATGAGCCTTATCTTTATAAGCGGGACAAAACAATATCCCACCGCGCTGCTGCTTTCAATTACCACCATACCTGTTGTCATCATTACAAAAATACTCTGGCAAGGAATCTCGTTCAGAGAAAGAAAAAAGGGAGTGATAGAGACCATCTATTTGGCTCTGATTGCTCTATTATCGGAGTATCTGATACTTATATTAATTAATTTTTACCTTTTCAACCTCGGTCTCGATAAAGGAGCAGAGATATTGTTTAATCCTCTCTTCATTTGGTTCATAATAATCTCTTTGATAACTGCCGAACAACTGCTCCTATCATGGCTTTTAAAAAAAGATAAACCAAATCTTCCCGAATTCATAAAGTTTATTTCGGAAAGAAAAAGGATTACAATAGAAACCGCCTCCATACTCTATGTTGAATCATGCAACAATGAGGTTTGGGTAAGAATGTCTGGAGGAATCTCACACAGAACAAAAATGATGATTTCGCAATGGGAAAATGTGCTGGACGAACGATTTATTCGCATACATCGCTCATTTATAGTAAATAAACAAAAAATTACAGGCTCAGATACACGATACGTATACATAGGAGAAGAACGCATAGAGATTTCCAGAAAATACAAAGATAAATTCACAGATGCAATCACCTCCTAATAAGAAAACAACACAATAAACTATACTCTTATGACCAGATTCTGCCTTATTGGAAACCCCATTGCACATTCCGAGAGCCCTACCCTTTTCAGAGCCTCTTATAATGAGAAAGACTTCTCCTATAGTCTTTTAGAATGCAGCACAATTGAAAAGGCTATGAGTAGTTTTAATGCCGGCGGTTATTTGGGAGCAAATATCACCTCTCCATTCAAGGAGAGAGTAATGAGCTACATACAATACCCCGACATAATCTCCTGTAGGCTTGGAGCAGCCAATACCATCATAAAAAGCGCAAGTGGGCTCAAATCCTATAATACGGATTATTATGGAGTTATGGAAATAATTACTAAACTTAGAGAGGCAAAAATCAATAAATCGATTGTTATTGGAGCCGGTGGGGCCGGTAAAGCAGCCGCTCTTGCATTAAAAAATTTGGGAATGAAGGTAACGATCGCAAACAGAACTCCTCAAAAAATCTCCGAATTTGCAAAAAAATCAGATATCGATACGACCTCTCTCGATAACATGACACCATATATTATGGAGGCTCAATTAATAATTTACGCATTAAGTATGCCTATAGAGCAATTAACACAACAGATGTTAAGTGGAAAAATTCTATTGGAGGCCAATTATGCCACTCCAAACTATAAACCGTCAGAGAAGAGCAACCCGCATATCTCATACCGTAATGGCCTGCAATTTGAACAAAACCTTGGAATGGTCTATATCAGCGGAAAGGAGTGGCTTCTACATCAAGCAGTAAAAGCCTTTGAATTATTCACAGGCACACCTCCCAATATAATATCAATGAGACACATACTCTAATTTCTCATATTTTGTTGATAACTTTCCATACTACAACTTTTTATTTATTGCAATAAGTTGTAATTTTAACCGTTAAAAAATCATAATTATGTCACTAAATAAAGCAATGTTAATAGGGAACGTGGGAAAAGATCCTGAGGTAAGACACCTGGAATCAGGTGCCGCTGTTGCGTCATTCCCGCTCGCAACTTCAGAAAGATATAAAGACAAAAACGGAGAGTATCAGGAACAGACAGAGTGGCACAACATCGTCTGCTGGAGAGGTCTTGCAGAAACAGTTGAGAAATACATTTTCAAAGGGTCACAAGTATATATTGAGGGAAAGATACGCACGAGAAATTGGCAAGATCAGTCAGGCCAAAAAAGATATACTACAGAGATAATCGCAGACAGTATACAGATGCTCGGAAAGAGGCAGGATCAACAGGGGCAGGGTAACAATATGGCTAACACACACCAGGAACCACATTATAATTCAGTTCCACAGGCACAAGCCACAGCAAAGCCAACTGACACTATTGCGGAAGACAACACAGACGATCTTCCATTTTAATTAATTACAAAAATATTGTACGCCTCATCTCATACCTGCGGAAAACCATTGTCAGGCCGATAAGTAATGCAAAATAACCTTATCAAAGAGGCAAACAAAACAATAATGATAATTCAGCAACAACTTCTAAAAAACAAAAACATATAATTCTGATTCTTATGAAAGTAGATGTCGTTCTGGGACTCCAGTGGGGAGATGAAGGTAAAGGCAAAATTGTTGATGTACTTGCCAAATCATATCCTGTTATTGCAAGGTTCCAGGGAGGTCCCAACGCAGGTCACTCCTTGCAATTCGAAAACAAAAAATTTGTACTTCACACTGTTCCGGCAGGGGTTTTCAGAGATGGAACAATCAACATTATTGGAAATGGTGTTGTTTTAGATCCCATAATTTTCAAACAGGAATGTTCTGAAATAGAGAAGATGGGCGTTCCAATAACCGAAAGAGTTGTCATATCAAAAAAGACACACCTTATATTACCTACACACAGAATCATAGATGCCGCTTCTGAGGCGTCAAAGGGTAAAAGCAAAATCGGTTCTACCCTTAAGGGAATAGGTCCTGCATATATGGATAAAACAGGAAGAAACGGATTAAGAGTAGGAGATCTGCTTGCAAAAGACTTTAAAAAGAGATTTGAAGCTTTAAAACAAAAACATCTCCTGTTTCTTAAACAATTCGACTTCCAATACAATGCAGAGGAGCATGAAAAGGAATGGATAGAGGCTGTAAAATACCTTAAGAAATTTAAGTTGATAGATGGTGAATATGAGATAAACAGCTACCTGGAAAACAAAAAAGTTCTTGCCGAGGGAGCGCAAGGCTCAATGCTCGATATAGATTTCGGATCATACCCTTTTGTTACCTCTTCCTCAACAATGTGCGCTGGTTCATGCATAGGATTAGGCGTAGCGCCCACTAAAATAGGAAAGGTTTACGGCATCTTTAAAGCCTACTGCACAAGAGTAGGAAGCGGACCATTCCCTACAGAACTGGATGATTCAACAGGAGAAGAGTTGAGAAAAAAAGGATTTGAATTTGGAGCCACAACAGGACGTCCTCGCAGAACAGGATGGCTCGATATCCCAGCACTAAAATATGCGGTAATGATAGATGGAGTAACGGAACTTATCATGATGAAGGCCGATGTTCTGGACTCATTTGATACTATTAAGGTTGCAACTTCCTATATTGTTGATGGAGTAAAGACAGATAAGGTACCGTATGATACTTATGCAAAGATAGAACCTGTATATAAAGAGTTTAAGGGTTGGAAAAAGGATCTTACAAAGATTTCCAAGGCCTCTGAACTGCCTAAAGAACTTGTAAAATATATCGAATTCATAGAAAAGGAGATAGGTGTTCCTATAAAAATAGTCTCAATCGGACCAGACAGGAAACAGACAATAAAGAGATAGACAGTTATATTACCGTAATGCAATATAAAATAAGAGGAGTTATCGAATAATCAGTAACTCCTCTCATTTTTTTCCTATAATATCACTATTTAACCTTTTTTTCCTTATTAGGCAAATCCAATCTCAATTGAGGATTTTTCTTGGAGGAGAAAAATAATAGGACTGAGACAAACACGGCAACAATACCGAGACCAATAAAGATATACTCGGCACGCCCGGCTGCCATAACTTCCTGTTCATGATTACCCGCCTCAACAACATATTTGGTAAATATTCCTCCTACAAAGATAGGAACAAGTAACATACCCATATTCTGAATCCAGTAAATCATAGAATAGGCAGTACCAAGATTCTTTTCCGGAATAATCTTTGGAACAGATGGCCACATAGCTGCAGGAACGAGTGAGTATCCGATGCCCAACAATGAGATAGCCAAGTAGCCACAAAATTGAGAACCTTCGGGAGCAAAAGCAATAAGTAAATGCGATACAAGCACAAGGCACGAGCCGGTAATCATCCATCTTGTAGCCTTACCTATATAATCCACTAATGAGCCGAACAAAGGAGTAAAAATTACAGTAAAGAATGGAATCATTGCCACCATCCATTTTGCCACCTCAACATCTATATCAAAACGAGGTATAAGTATTGATGTCGCAAATTTCTTAAAAGAGATAATACAGCAGTAGAAGAAGACACAAAGCAGTGATATAAGAATATAATGTTTGTTACTCAATATTTTAAAAATATCTGAAAATTTAAACTTATCCTCTTCGCTCAACTCCTTTTTATCATTTTCGCCGGTCTGTTTATCCAACTTGGCATCCATAGTTATAAATACACTCCAAACTATCACTCCAATTATCATTAATCCAAGTCCAACCAAAGCAGGCTTATTGGTCTGAATATAGGGATAAATAATGCCCCTCACATCGGGTTCCTGAGCCATTACAAGAACAGGAGAGAGAACAAAGGCCATTGCTGTACCTAAACGCGCAATGGAGAGCTGAAGCCCCATAGCCAAAGCCATCTCTTTACCCTTAAACCATTTTGCAATTGAACGTGTTACGGCTACACCTGCTATTTCACTACCAAGTCCGAACAACATACAGCCAACATAGGCAAGAATCAACGAAGGCTTAGACATATAATTGCCCAACCATGAACAGAAAGTGCTATCCGCGAAACTCCCCGATATTGCATAGGCAACCAGCGCTCCACCTGCCACCATCAGAGCCACAAAAAGAGAACCTGTAAAACGCACTCCCCATTTATCGAGCAACATTCCGCAGATAATAAGTCCACCCCAAACACATAAAAATGAGTAGCCACCCGCATAAAAGCCGTAATCCTGAGAATTCCAACCCAAGGACAACAATTCGGGAGATTTGAAGATATGTGACAAAGTGGAAAACATATCATCAAAGAAATAAGAGGCGAACATAGGAATTACAAGGCAGCCTAATACAATCCAACGCGCGCTCTTCGAATCTTTCAACAATTTTACTGTATTGTTCATATATAAAAAGGTTAATTATTAATGCTTCTGAACATTAGGAAGTTCCAATCCATATCCTTTTTTCTTATCCTCAATCTTAAGCCAAATGCCCAAGAAAAAGGCGATAACTCCAAACGAGGCGAATATCACCATAGGAACAGTATAATTATAAACAGGCTTAGTCAGCCCCTCTATACCTTGAGCAATTTGGGCTTCAATCTCCGTGCGTTGAGCGGAAATACCTGGATTCACGCTGTCAAGCACATTGCCGATAATTTTGGGGACAAAACAAAGTCCGAAATTCTGTATCCAGAAAATAAGAGAATAGGCACTTCCCAAACAAGAAGCATCAATAATTTTTGGAACGCTCGGCCATAAAGCCGCAGGAACAAGAGAAAATGAGACGCCAAGTACCACAATAATAAGCAATGCAAACCATTCTTTCGGGAATATTGGAAGCACAAATGCAAATGAAAGGTGGCAAATAATCATAATTAATGCACCATAAAGAAGCATTGATGCTCCCTTACCTTTATAATCAATAAACGACCCGAGAAAAGGCGTAAGCACCATTGCAAGAATAGGGAACCAGCGGAACAAATTGGCCGCTGCCTCAGAATCTATACCCAAAGTACATTCAAGATAATTTGTAGCATATCTCTGGAATGGGAAAATTGCCGAATAATAAAGGACACACAACAACGCTATAATCCAGAACATCTTGCTGGTAAGTATCTTCTTTATATCGCTTACTTTAAACTCTTCACCGTCTGAAGACTTAGCCTCCTCGCCAAGTTGTTTGTCGAGAGCCTTATCCATAAAGGTGAAAACAATATAATTGATAAGTCCTATCAATAGCAGGACCGTACAGAATGCAATCGGAGCTACTACCGAGCCGTCGAACTTCTTTGCAATAAACGGAGAGAGCGATAACACGGCAAACACGCCAAGACGTGCAATAGCCATCTCAACCCCCATCGCAAGAGCCATCTCCTTACCTTTGAACCATTTAGCGATTGATTTTGAAACTGTAATACCGGCCATTTCGCAACCGCAGCCAAAAATCATAAAGCCGAGCGAGGAGAGTTTCGCACTCGCCGGAAGAGCAACCCACCATGAATTAAGCCAATCTGCAATGGCTGTAGCCTGAAACCAGTCACTTATTCCAATGTACTTAATAGAGGCTCCTATCACCATAATAGAGGCCGATAATGTACCAGTAAAACGAATCCCGGATTTATCGAGAATAATACCTGCAAGAATAAGAAAGCCACAAACATTCAGAAAGTATTCCGACGCCGCGTAGGTTCCGAAAACTGAAGGATTCCAACCCCTTTGTGTTTCTACTAATGTTTGTAGAGGAGACATCACATCAACGAACATGTACGCAAAGAACATCATCAATGCAATGAGAATGAGGGCAGTCCAACGGACTGCAAAATTGTCGTTTAATAATTTCTGCACCTTAGTCATATATAGTTTTTTTATAGTTAAACTCGAATTTTGGCATTGGAATAGCCGATTCAAAAAATAATTGGCAATTTACCGCTTTAATTCCAATCCGCAAAATCTATTTTATTTTTCCTTATGATAAAATAATCGTACCTTGCACAAATTTTTTGAATGATTTGAATGTTAGAAAAAATAGATAGTCCTAAAGATCTCAAAGGGCTGAATATTCATGAACTTACAGCTCTTTGCTCTGAAATAAGGGAATATATGATAAAGTGTTGTGCCCATAATCCTGGGCACTTGGGGGCAAGTTTGGGAGCTGTAGAACTTGCTGTAGCGTTGCATTATGTATTTAATACGCCAGAAGACAAACTTATATGGGATGTAGGACATCAGGCCTATGCTCATAAAATCATTACCGGAAGAAGAGAGGCTTTTGTTAACAATCGGAAACAGGGAGGATTAAGTGGTTTTACAAAAATGTCTGAAAGTAAATACGATGCATTTGGAGCCGGCCACACATCAACCTCAATCTCAGCAGCTTTAGGTATTGCCAAAGCAGCGGAAATGCAGGGAGAAAAGATTAAAGTGGTTGCCATTATCGGAGACGGAGCAATGACAGGAGGTCTTGCATTTGAGGGTCTCAACAATGCAGGAGCCATGAAATCCGATATTCTGGTAATTCTTAATGATAACCAGATCTCTATTGATAAAAATGTGGGAGCTCTGCATAACTACCTTATAAGAATGTCGACATCCCAAACCTATAACAAACTCAAAAATAATATTTGGGAAAAGATTGGGAATGGAAGCTTCAGGCGTTTCATACAAAAGTTCATGTACAGCACAAAAATTGCCTTTCTAAAACACGGTTCGCTGTTTGAAGCCCTCGGATTCAGATATTTCGGCACCATAGATGGCAATGACATAGGACAACTTGTAACCACCCTCCAGAATTTAAAGGAGATTAAAGGTCCAAAATTACTTCATATAAGAACAGTCAAGGGGAAAGGTTATTCTCCGGCAGAAAAGAATCAGAGTATATGGCACGCTCCCGGTAAGTTCGATATCTCAACCGGAACAAGAATCAAATCCGATTCATCCGTAAAAAAATATCAGGTGATTTTTGGAGAGACTATTTTAAAACTCGCCAGACAGGATAAAAGGATAGTGGGAATTACACCGGCAATGGCATCGGGGTGCTCACTAAATATCATGATGAATGTAATGCCTGAAAGGTGCTTTGACGTGGGAATTGCCGAACAGCATGCGGTCACGTTCTCTGCAGGACTTGCAGCCCAGGGAATGCTACCGTTTTGCAACATTTATTCTACCTTTATGCAAAGAGCATTCGACAATATCATTCACGACGTAGCTCTGCAAAGCTTAAAAGTTATCTTTTGCATAGACAGAGGAGGCCTGGTTGGAGAGGATGGTACAACTCATCAGGGCTCTTTAGATCTCCCCTATTTAAGGTTAATCCCAAATATCACCGTAACCGCGCCGATGGATGAAAACGAACTTCGCAACATGATGTATTCGGCCACTACCAATGAATATAAAGGAGCTATTACCATTCGCTATCCGAGAGGATATTGTGAAGGCAACAAAATTCCAGAGGAGTTCGAATTGATTCAATACGGCAAAGCCAGAGTTCTGAGAGAGGGAAAAGAGATTGCGGTACTTACTATCGGCACAATTGGAAACAGAGCTGCAGCCGCCATAGAAAAACTCTCTTCAGAAAAACCGCATCTCTCTATAATGCACTGCGATATGAGATTTCTCAAACCACTTGACACGAATCTTCTTGAAGATGTATGCAGCAAATGCAGCACAATAATTACCATAGAAGACGGAACTATTATAGGAGGGCTCCATAGTGCGGTGGCCGAATATGTGGCTGAAAAAAATCATAATATAAAAGTAATCCCGCTTGGTATTCGCGACAAATTTGTTGAGCAGGGTACTGTTGAAGAGCAGTTGACCGAATGCGGATATAATGAAAAAGACATATTTGAAACAATAAAACAAGCAGCAAAAGGAGAGGTTGATACAAATGACTGATAACCGGACAACTACCACAGATAAAAATATAGATAAAGTTCTGACTCACCCTATTTGGGGACTTTTCTCATTCATATTTATCGTCTGGTTTATATTTTATTGCACATTTACACTTGGGGCCTATCCTCAATCTTGGATTGAAACAGGCATGCAACACCTTATTATAATTATAAAGGACAACTTGCAAAGCGGATGGATCCGGGAATTTTTATGTAATGGACTCGTAATGGGACTCGGTTCAGTTTTGGCCTTCCTCCCTAACATTCTTATTCTCTTCTTCTTTATATCTCTGATGCAAGAGACTGAATACCTGCCACGAGCAGCAACCATAATGGATAAATATATGCACCGTATCGGATTGCATGGCAGTTCATTCATTCCGCTCCTTATGGGATTCGGTTGTAATGTTCCTGCAATTATGGCAACAAGGACCATCGAGAGAAAAAGTGACAGAATCCTTACAATGATGATGATACCTTACATCCCGTGCAGTGCAAGAATACCTACATTCTTACTCCTATGCGGAATTTTTTTCCACGACAATCAGGTTATTGCCATGCTTCTGCTGTATTTGGGAGGAATCATCGCCGGAATTATTGTTGCTCTAATTTTTAAAAGGCTTCTCTTTAACAAGGTCTCCAAAGATTATGTTATTGAATTACCTCCATACAGAAGACCATCATTCAAACTTGTAACAGATTCCATGCTCTCTGCAGCATGGCAATACCTCAAAAAGATTGGAACCGTTGTTTTGCTGGCTGTAATAATAGTATGGGTTCTTGACTACTTTCCGCTCAAGGAAAAAAGAGCCCCTCTGGAAAAATCATACCTTGAGCAGATGGGAGAAAGTGTTGAGCCTATAATGAGACCACTCGGATTCGACTGGAAAATGAGTGTAAGTTTAATAACCGGAATAACCGCCAAAGAGTTTATTGTAAGTACGCTCGGTGTAGTATTCCAGGCAGACGAAAGTCACTCGCACAACAATACGTCTCTTGTTGAAAGAATACAGAGCGAAGGTACATTTAACAAAGCAAATGCTCTTTCATTTATGATCTTCGCACTCCTGTATATGCCATGTGTAGCTACTGCAATAACAATAAAAAAAGAGAGCGGCAAATGGAAATGGGCTCTTTTATCAATGGCAAGTACACTCATAGTAGCTTGGGTATGTTCATTTTACGCATTTAAAGCAGGTATAATGATATGGGGGTAAAGTTTATTTTTTAAAAAAAGTTTGGTAGATAAAAAGTAAAGTAATATATTTGCAGTCCCAAATTTAAAAGGGGAAAAGATAAGTTCTTACATTATTGCCGATGTAGCTCAGTTGGCCAGAGCAGCTGATTTGTAATCAGCTGGTCGGGGGTTCGAATCCCTCCATCGGCTCTAAAAGTTGTTTAGATATTGTACTAATTGGGGAGATACCAAAGTGGCCAACTGGGGCAGACTGTAAATCTGCTGGCTTACGC
>CAZNBA010000035.1:0-17854 GCA_964571395.1 uncultured Muribaculaceae bacterium | reverse complement strand
ATAGATTTGTATTTGCAAACCAAAACCTTATTAAAAATGGAATTTACACACGCACAAATGTCAGAAATTATTTCTTCAATCGCAAATGGAAAAGAGGGATTTAAAGAATTGATTCACTTAGGTATGGAGTCCTTAATGAAGTCAGAACGCACTATCCAGATAAAAAACATAATGCAGATCTCGTGGTGCTGGAATGCTATCACAGTAGCTCTCCGTTGCCTGAGATGCTGAAATAGCATCTTCATCTATATGGAGAGTATTGCCATCAGGAATCTGTTAGAGCATTCTAATCATGCGATGGCAATAACTGACAAATAGGCAGAATATCTCTCTGTAGGGCTCATTTTTGGCAATGGTACGGCATTTGATTCACGTAAAAATGTTGAGATACTTATCTTGGTTTTTCAGAGGATTTGGTATCTTGATTTTATTTCAGATAAGTGTAGTAAGTTCATCGCAGTTAGTAAATAATGGAATGACAGTATAATATAAACTAAAATATAATAAAAACTACTAATATGTCAAAAGGTCAAATAGGAGTTACAACCGAGAATATTTTTCCGGTAATTAAAAAATTTTTGTATTCGGATCACGAGATTTTTCTTAGGGAACTTGTTGCAAATGCAGTTGATGCTACGCAAAAGTTGAAGGCTCTTGCGAACGTAGGGGATTTCAAAGGTGAGTTGGGAGACTTGACAATTCAGATTAAAGCAGATCAAAAGGAGAATACGCTTACTTTGATTGATAAGGGTATTGGTATGACAGAAGAGGAGGTTGACAAGTATATTAATCAAATAGCCTTTTCAAGTGCTGGAGAGTTTCTTGAGAAATATAAGGATCAGTTAAATAGTATTATCGGGCATTTTGGATTAGGATTCTACTCCTCTTTTATGGTGTCAAAAAAGGTTGAGATCAGAACATTGTCATGGAAAGAGGGAGCGAAAGGAGTAAAATGGTCATGTGATGGTTCACCGGAGTATACTATGGAGGAGATTTCTAAGGAGGATAGAGGAACAGAGATTATCTTGTACCTCGACGACGAGTCGAAAGAGTTTTCAGAAAAGCAAAAAGTTGATTCTTTACTTACCAAATATTGTAAATTTATGCCTGTCTCAATTGCTTTTGGTAAAGTGGAAGAGTGGAAAGAGGGTAAATATGTTGAGACAGATAAAGATAAAATTATAAATGATACTGAGCCTTTATGGGCAAAGACTCCGGCTGATATAAAGGAGGAGGATTATATGAATTTCTATAGGAAATTATATCCAATGCAGGAAGATCCACTCTTTTATATTCATCTTCATATCGATTATCCGTTTAATCTTACCGGAATACTTTATTTTCCAAAGATTAAGGACAAGATGGATGTTACAAAGAATAAAATACAACTTTACAGTAATCAGATGTTCGTAACAGATTCTGTAGAGAATATTGTTCCTGACTTTTTAACATTGCTATATGGTGTTATCGATTCTCCAGATATTCCTCTTAATGTTTCCAGGAGTTATCTTCAGGCTGATTCTAATGTAAAGAAAATTGCCTCATACATTACCAGAAAGGTTGCAGAGCGGTTGGAGAATATCTACAAGACCGATAAAGCTACATATGAGGCTAAATGGGACAATCTTAAACTCTTTATTGAGTATGGAATGCTTAGCGATGAAAAGTTCTATGAAAAGGCCCAAAATTTTGCATTATTAAAGACTACGGACGGCAAGTATTTTAATTATCAGGAATACAAGGCGCTTATTGAGCCGGATCAGACAGATAAGAACAAAAAGATTGTATATCTGTATACAACGGATCCGGTGTCGCAGTATTCATATATTGAGGAGGCAAAAAATAAAGGTTATCAGGTACTTATATTTGATAGCCAATTGGATGCACATTTTGTTAATTTGCTTGAGTCAAAATTTAAGGATGCAACATTTGCCCGTGTAGATGCAGATAGCATCGATGCACTCATCCAGAAAGATAATAGAGAAAAACCGAAATTACAGGAGCATGAAGAGCAGGATCTAACTTATGCTATGGAGTCCATTATGCCGAAAACCGCTCATTATAATGTTCAGGTAGAAAATTTGGGCGAAAATTCTGCTCCCATACTAATTACGCAGAGTGAATTTATGCGTAGATACAGAGAGATGTCTTCCCTTAACGGAGGATTGAATTTCTATGGTGAGATGCCCGATTCATACACAATTACAATGAATTATGAGAATTCGTTGATTAAAAAAGTTATGGAGAACAAGGCAGTTGCCACCGATACAATTTTAAAAGGACTTGATGCTGAGTCAATCAATGTTAAAGATGCCATAAAGAACCTCGATGATAAGAGCAAGGGCAAAAAGGAGGAGGAGATACCAGTAGAGGAGAGAGACAAGAAACAGGAGTTGCTGAAAAAAGAGGAGGAGATAACTAATCAGCGCAAAGAGGCAATGGCAAAATTTGCAAATGGTGACAAACTGTTGCAGCAAATGACAGATTTGGCTCTTCTTTCTAACAATATGTTGAAGGGTAAAGATTTACATGCATTTATCATGAGAAGTTTCAATCTTTTGAAGTAAATTTCTATGAGTGAAGAATCACAAATGATTCGGGATTCGGTTTTTATCGGATCCCGATTTTGTTTACAGCTCATTTCTTATACTCTATTGTTTAAATACTGCGTGGCAGAGTTTAAAAAGAATATCGCGCAACAGATATACCACCAGTGAGCCAATCAATATGCCACTGATATTTGCTCCTAAATCAAATGGATCAGAGTCTCTCCATGTTGTAAGCAGTTCTTGTGATGACTCAGCCAATGAGGCCAGAAAGAGTCCGCTGAGTATGATTGAGGAGAAGAGATATTGTCTCATTACCTTGACATTTCCATTGTAGTTAAAGAAGATCCATGCGATAAACGGATAGGGGAAAAACATTGTTGCATGAATCAGACGGTCAGTCCTTATGCCGAAAAGATAATTTGAAATATCCAAATTTACCTCGGAAAAATCGTATAGACAACAGAAAAACAACATTGTAATGTAGGTAAGTAGCATTGCTGTTGCAATAATATATGAGGTTTTCTTCTGCATGACGGTGCAAAGTTATCATTATTATGGAATTATTCAAATCAAAAGACAGGCTTCTGTTGGGACAGCCTGTCTTTTCCAAAAAAATGCTTAATAATATATTAACTGGTGTCAATTCAAACTAATTATCTCTATTGTTAGAACTAATCATTCCCCTTGATAAGTGCCCTTTTTATAGATTTGTCATTCAATACTTTTGGACTGCCATAGTAGATTATTTTGCAAACTTGTGAGGCTCTTAATGTAATCTCATTTGATGCGTATATTTCAATTTTTGAAGAGCCGGAGGCGTATGCTTCACCATTTACAGCGTGAAAATTTTCCGCATCTATTTTTGAAACTCCAGTACAGCTGGCATATATATATGAGCCGTTACCAGTTAATTCCGCCTTAGAAGAGCCTGATACCTTTACAATGGTTTTCTCTTTAATATTACCATTCAATACGAATTTGGAGACACCTGAAATATTTACATCTATATTATTCGCATTGCCTGTCATATTGAATGCAGATGATCCGCTTATACCTCCGTTTACGTTATTGAAAGATCCCTGTATACCTCCTTTCGAAATTCCTGAAAATATGATCTTCAGGTCATCTCCTGATATTTTTAAATTACCTATAGAGGAGATTCCGCTGAGTTTTATCTGCAAATTATTTGTAGTAAAGGAGTCTTCACTGTTAAATCTCGAAATACCGCTAAGTGATATATTTTTAATAGTGGCCATACTCATATTTACGATAATTTTATCCTCCTGATCCTGATTATTTCGTTTGTTTTTCTTTTTATTTTTATGTTCAGTGATGGAAAATTTTAGTGTTCCTGTTTCAGGAGAGTATATATTGAGGTATTTTTCTATCTCTGCAGGATAGGTGACCTCTACTTTATCGCTATTGCCTTTTGTTACATTAATCTCGTATAGATAACTTGCGGAAATAGTTGTAATATCATTGAATCTGTAAACCTTTGTTTTAGTTCTCTCTCCTGCGTGTATTCCTGAAACAGCTAATGCTGCAATCATTATGGATAATAATATTCTTTTCATAATTTTGTAATTAATATGTCTGTAATTGATTTTATTCATTCATGCATGATAGCCCTTATCATAAATATCTTATATATTAATAATAATTTTTAGCGATTTTTTAAAATAAAATCCAACTTGGTATCATAGCATTATAAAGTTGTTGAGTATTATATAATATTACTTTTGTGAATTTTATGAGGAGACTTGTAATGGCTATTACTTGATTCTATCTCCATTAATAATTGTTTTGTTATCGGATTTATCATATATATTATCCGGATTGCCATAGTAAGTTATTTTTGAACAACCGCTTGTTTCAACTGTCAAACTCTTGGCAGAGTAAACCGATGCGTTTGACGCGCCGCTTACCTCAACATTTACGTCATTAGCTTTAAAATTTCTTGTATTCGCATTTGATGCTCCTGAACAGGAGATTATTACCCTTGTACCATTTCCATTGACGGTAGACCTTGAGGCTCCTGAATTATCAAGGGTAAGATTATGCTTTACATCACCATTATATTTTAGATTTGCTGCACCACTTATCTCCAAATCAGTATCTTTAGAATTAACGTTCAAGATTACGCTGGCAGCACCGCTCAATTCTCCCTTTATCATGCCGAAATCTCCGTTAAGAGTTGCATTAGAAGCTCCGGATAAATCAAGCTTTAATGAGTTGCCCGATATATTGAGCGGGTGAATTGAGGCAGCTCCTGAAACATCAAGTTTTAATTCGTTTGAAAAGAATGTATCGTTACTGCTGAATCTTGCAGCTCCTGATAAATCGAGATAATCAATTCTGCTCATTTCAAGTGTAACGGAAATCTTTTCATCATTGTAATTTCTGGTAAATCTCCTGTTTCTGAAAGATTCGTCAAAATAAAGTTTTAAAAACCCAGATGAAAAGGAGACCTTAATGTACTTTGCGTATCTTTCAGGTGCTGAAATAACTACTTTATCTGAGTTTCCTTTTGTGACTTTTATATCATAGGTGTACCCGGCACTGATGCTGGTTATTTTATTAAGTTTGTAGGTTTTTGTAACGATATTTTGGGCATAAAGTCCACTAAGTGCGGCAATTATAGCTGCCATTGTCAGTAATAACTTTTTCATATATAATGTATTTTGTGATTTTATTGTCTGTTGAAAAGCACTAATTATTCATTGTTTCATCATTGGCGATCTCTGTGTTGCATTGTTCTGCCAGAAAAGTTTTAACCTTTTTAAGACCTTCAACTTTTTGTTTATAATAGTTTTTAAGAATGCGAGCCCTTTCTGTCGGTGAGATAACCTTTGGTAGTTGCTGGTTCATTGGGATAGCCTCAAAGGTTATGCTGTTTACTGCATTTCTGGTTTGAATTTGAGTAATGGTATCATTCTGCTTTGAAAGTTTATCTATCTGCTGCTCTAATTCCTCCATCTCTTTCATTTCGGCTATCTCCATTTGCGGGATAACTTCAATAGAGGGGGCGGATTTATGAAAAAATATAATTGAAATCCCTACAACGAAAACTGCGGCTAATGGTAATGCTATCTTGATGAAGAGAGACATTGTTTTATTATTTGGTCTTCTGATATTATTACGAAATATCCCCTGTTCTCTCTCTTCTGGATTGCCTGCGTTAGAAAGTTTTTTTAAAAACCTCTCTTTATGTCCATTGGGCATCTCGCCTTGGTTGAACTTTTCTCTATTTTCTATAATATATTTTTCAATCTTTTCCATTATTTATATCTTCTTGTTTATCTGAATTATTATCAAAAAATGTTTTTATTCTTTTATCATTGTTTTGAGTGCGAATGCGAGCCTTTCTCTTCCTCTCATATATCTGCTTCTTATCGTATTCCCATTAAGGCCTGTAATACCCTCTATCTCTTCATAATCATATCCTTCAATAAGATGCAGAGATAATATTGTTCTTAATCTGTCAGGAAGCGACATCAACGCTTTTTTTACAGTTTCTATCTTAGTATCCCGACAAATTGTTTGCGATTCTGCTTCAACCGTATTATCAGTTGAAAGCGAGTCATCGGAGTACTCATCTAAAAAATCCTTTTCTCTTTTTCTCTTTCTGACAATATCTATAGATGCTCTAATACATATGCTGACCATCCAACTTTCTATATTTTGAATCTTTGTCTTGTCGGGGTACTTAAAATACTTAATAAAGGTGTCTTGCATAACCTCTTCAGCCTCATATTCGTTGCCGACTATTCTCAGACTCGTAAAGTATAGTCTTTTAGAATAAATATCATATAACTTTTCTATGTTGTCCCTTTTGTCAGCCTCCATATCTGTTTTATCTGATTTCACTTATTAGACGCAATCATTGCAATCTTGTTGCAAAATATAATTTTTTTTTATTCAAAAATAGAAAGAAAAGATAATATTATTAAATTTGTAGAATAAGTAACAGTTATAATTAAACAATCAAACATTATGAACAACTCGATATTCAGTTTTCCGGTTCCAGCAAACGAGCCGGTAAAAACTTATCTTAAAGGCAGTCCTGAAAGAATTGCACTTGATGCAGAATTAAAAAGACAAAGTGAGATGATAATTGATATCCCACTTGTGATAGATGGAAAAGAGATAAAGACCGGTGACACCGGAAATGTTGTAATGCCTCATAATCACAAACATATTCTTGCTAAATATCACAAGGCTGGAGAAAAAGAGGTAAAAATGGCGATTAAGGCTGCCATGAAGGCTCATAAAGAGTGGGGAGAGACTGATTGGAGAATAAGGGCTGCAATCCTTCTAAAGGCTGCAGATCTTATTGCCGGTAAATATCGTGCAATCATTAATGCTGCCTGTATGCTCGGACAAAGTAAAAATATATATCAGGCTGAGATAGATGCGGCTTGCGAACTTATAGATTTTTTAAGGTATAATGTAGCTTATGCAAGCAAAATTTATTCTGTTCAGCCAAAGAGTGCTCCGGGCCAGATCAATTCAATAGAATATAGACCGTTAGAGGGTTTTGTGTTTGCTGTGACTCCTTTTAATTTCACATCAATTGCCTCAAATTTGAATATGACCCCTGTGTTAATGGGGAATACTACTGTTTGGAAATCTTCAACTACATCGTTACTTTCAAACTTCTATGTTATGAAGGCCTTTATGGAGGCAGGAGTACCTGCCGGAGTAGTTAATTTCCTTTGTGGCAAGGGATCACTGATAGGAAAAATAGTACTTGATTCCCCTGATTTTGGTGGTATTCACTTTACTGGTTCCAGTGCAACCTTTAATTCATTGTGGCAGAAGGCAGGTGAAAATTTAACAAAATATAAGACCTTCCCACGAATGGTTGGAGAGACAGGAGGAAAGGATTATATCTTTGTTCATCCATCGGCTGTTGCCGATCAGGTTGCTAATGCAGCTTTTTGCGGAGCCTTTGAATTCCAGGGTCAAAAATGTTCAGCAGCTTCAAGAATGTATGCTCCTAAATCTTTATGGCCGGAGATATTGAAGGGTATAAAGAGGCGTGCTTCTGAGGTTAAGATGGGAGATGTTGCTGATCCTGATAACTTTATAAATGCAGTTATTGATGAAACCTCTTTCGATAATATTAAATCATATATCGATTATGCAAAGAAAGCCAAAGATGCAAAGGTGGTTGTTGGCGGCAAATGCGATAAAAAAATTGGGTATTTTGTTGAACCTACAGTTATAGAGACATCCAACCCTCATTTTAAATCAATGGAAGAGGAGATATTCGGCCCGGTATTGACTGTTTATGTATATGATGATAAAGATGTAGATAAAGCTGTGAAATTATGTGAGTCTACCTCTCCATATGGTCTTACAGGAGCTGTGTTTGGGCAGGATAGGCTTGCCGTTCAGAAAATTTCCGATGAGTTGAGATATACAGCAGGTAATTTCTATGTTAACGATAAACCTACCGGTGCTGTTGTAGGAATGCAGCCATTTGGTGGTTCTAGAGCCTCTGGTACAAATGATAAGGCCGGCGGAGAATATAACCTTATGAGATGGGTTACTCCTCGAGCAATTAAGGAGACTTTAGTCCCTGCTACCACATATAAATACCCATACATGAAGTAAATAAAATTTACATACAATATTTAAAACGCTTCAAATACAGAAATATTTGTGGCGTTTTAAATATTCGTCTACTAAAAAGAAGTTATGATAACATCAAAAAGGCTGCATTATGAGGCATTTGTCCTCGATTCTCATTGTGATACGCCATTACGTCTTATAAGAGGAATAGATATAGGTAAAAGGACAAAAGAGGGGCATGTTGATTTTGTAAGAATGAAAGAGGGGGGAGTGGATGCTTCATTCTTTGCCATATATACATCTAATTCTCTCTCTCCGGATGAAAGTACACGCAGAGCTTTTGAACTTATTGCACATACTTATGATATTATAGATAAATATCCTGAAATAGTTTCCCTGGCCACAACAGTTAAACAGGGTATGGCTTTAAAGGAGAAGGGGCTTATTGCAATTTATCTTGGTATGGAAAACGGAGCGCCCATCCGTAATGATTTAAGCCTGCTTAGGCTATTTTATAAGATGGGTATAAGATATATGACACTGACGCATGCAGGGAACAATCTTATATGTGATTCATGTGCAACAAAGGAGAAAAGGTGGGGTGGGGTGAGTCCTTTCGGGAGAAGAGTTATTGCCGAGATGAATCGGCTGGGAATGATTGTGGATGTTTCTCATATTTCGGATGAGGCGTTTTATGATGTATTAAAATATTCTAAAGCTCCGGTAGTTGCTACGCATTCATGTTGCCGAGCACTGGCTAACCTTCCGCGCAATATGACTGATCAGATGATAATAGATCTTGCTGCTGCCGGAGGAGTAATACAAATAAACTTTTATCCTGCCTTTATAAATGATCTCTATGCTGATAAATTCTGGCCTCTTGCCGATGAATTTGAAGCTGCTGAAAAACAGATGTGGAAACATCCGAGGAGAAAGAGTTTAATCGACCTGTATCAGGAGAAGAGACAAAATCTGTTTGCACTAAAACGACCTTCATATAAGGAGCTCGTAGATCATATTGAACATGCCGTTAAACTTGTAGGAGCCAAGCATGTAGGCATAGGATCAGATTTCGATGGAATAGAAACCACGCCTGAAGGTTTGGAAGATATCAGTAAGATGGGTGTCATTACAAAGGAGATGAGAGAGAGAGGATTCAGCGATAATGATATAAAACTTATATTAGGTGGAAATTTTATGCGTCTCTTTAAAGAGGTAGAAAATTTAAAAACTAAATAACAAATTTAATTTATTCATTTTATGAGTAACGGAATAGCATTAATTACCGGGGCAACATCCGGAATAGGAGAAGCGGTTGCACTAAAATTGGCCATGAAAGGGTATGATCTTATCATTACAGGAAGGAGGGGATCAAGGCTCTCAACATTAGCATCATCAATTGAGAAGGATTATAAGGTAAGAACTTTACCATTGGTTTTTGATGTATGTTCTCTTGTCGAGGTAGAGAAGCATTTGAGTAATCTTCCAGCAAATTGGAGCAATATAGATATACTTGTTAATAATGCAGGGTTGGCAGTTGGCTTGAATCCAATAGATAAAGGAATCATTGAGGATTGGGAAAGGATGATAAATACAAATGTCAAAGGCTTGTTATATGTAACAAAGATTATCTCATCTTATATGACAAAAAGACAAATAGGACATATAATTAATCTCTGTTCGATTGCTGGCAAGGAGGTGTATCCCAATGGAAATGTCTATTGTGCCACAAAACACGCAGTAGATGCAATTACAAAGTCAACTCGAATAGATCTTTTGCCATACAATATTAGAGTTTCTCAGATATGTCCTGGTGCAGTTGAAACAGAATTTTCAGAGGTGCGTTTTAAGGGAGATAAAGAGCGTGCGGCAAAGGTGTATACAGGCTTTAAACCCTTAACAGCAGAGGATATTGCCAATGCAATTATCTTTATGATCGATTGCCCTCCTCATGTAAACATTAATGATATGGTAATTATGCCTACCGCACAGGCTAATTCCTCTATTTTTAACAAAAAACTTTAAAAAGCTATTAACTGATTTCGTGGGAATTATCCTTTTTAAAGGATGTTTACCTCTCTAACCAACCGGCCTCTTTGAGGATGGAGTCTATCTTTTGAACCATGCTCCATCTGTCTTTGTCATTCCTATTCTCAAATACCAGTACCAAAATATTTTTATCGGGGAATCTGCCAGCATAAATTTGGAATCCACCATTATCTCCTGTGTGGTAAACTTTTTTAGGCATTCCCGTTTTTTCCTCCACGAACCATCCATAGCCGTACCATGTGTCAGGCCTATTTTGGTATGAACTGAATTTGCTTCCAGATATATCGGTTATTTTAGAGTGAGCGGTCTCTTTTGTCTCTTTAGATAATATTCGATTATCTCTCAGCGCTTTTTCCCAGTTTGCAAATTCGTGAGTTGAGGTATAAATACCGCCATCCGCCTTTGTGGCGAAAAAGGTTTCTTCTCCGTAATCATATTCGGAGAAGGAGGGTAAACCTTTATGTGGAGTATAAAGTTTCTTTTCTGAGGTTAATCCAATAGCCTTTTTTGCAGCGGCGGCTTCTGGGGAAAGATCACTGTCTGATATCAGTTTATCATTGCTTTCATCATCTTTCACATATCCGTGTGCCATATTAGGTATATTAGTATTCGGTTCAAAATAAAGTGTAGAAAACATTCCTGCTGGGGTAAAAATAGTTTTCCTCATATACTCGGTAAACGGACAACCTGTTACTCTCTCAACTATTGCATATAGAATCTGAAAGGTTGGGTTCATATATTCATATTCTGTTCCCGGTTCAAAATTCAGGTGGTCGAGCTTCTTAAGGTATTCGATAGATTGCATATCAGTTGCTGTAAGCATGAAATTGCGGTCGTTCCTGGGTCTCTCGTCAGGTATTCCTGAGGAGTGGGAGAGTAGGTGCTTTATTTTGACCTTTTTAAATATATCAGATTTAAATTCAGGAAAGTATTTCGACACGCTATCATCCACATCTATTTTTCCGTCTTGAGCAAGTTTGAGTATGGCAGTGGCCGTGAATTGTTTGGAACATGATGCTATGTTAAAAAAAGTATTACCGTCTATCTTCTTTCCTGTTTCATAGTTGGCTATGCCGTATCCCTTGTCGAAAATAATTGAGTCATCCTTCATTACAAGTACTGCTCCGCCGGGGAAATCTCCAATTATTGAGGAATCTCCATTAATAGCATAGCGTGCTGTAAATAGTGAATCCAAACTTTGTTTTATGCTTTCTTCTGCCAACTGTTTCATATTATTGCAAGAGGATATTATGTTTACGATTAAAAAAAGTAATGAAGCTGATAGAATGCATGAATGCAATGTTACTATCTTTAATGGAGTGTGTTTCATTTTCTGGTTTATATTGAGAATATTATAGTTCCTTTTCTAATTGAAGTCTAAGCAGATTAATTGCATTTGAAGAGAATCTTTCCACGTTTACGGTCCGGCTACCTTTAAAAACCATCATTTTTGATACTACTGCAGTTTTGCTTGCAACTGCCATCCATATTGTACCTACAGGCTTTTCCTGGCTTCCTCCTAGAGGGCCGGCAATTCCTGAGGTTGCAACTGCATAATCAGTACCCATCAGCTCTTTGACACCAATTGCCATCTCTTCTACGCACTCTTTGCTGACTGCTCCATACTTCTCCAAAGTCTCATTTTTAACCTTTAATACCTCTCTTTTTATTTTATTATCATATGAGACAACGCTCCCAGTAAAGTACCCCGACGCTCCAGAAATTGAGGTGAAAAGTGAGGCTATAAAACCACCTGTACATGATTCTGCAGTGGCTAAAGTTTTTTTATTTAATAGAAGCATTTTCCCTGTAACCTCCTGTAGAGATGTACTTCCCTCTCCATAAATTGCGCTTCCGATGATAGATTTTAGCTTTTTAACCTCTTTCTCTATTGTCTGTATTCCTTTAGCTTCATCGGTACCATAGATTGAAAGTCTCAGCCTGACTCCTAAAATAGGATTGGGCAGGTATGCCAAATGCACATTCTCAGGAAGTGCATCCTCCCAATTTTCAATCATTTTGGAAAGAGTGGATTCCGCAATACCAAAGGTGCAGATAGTACGGTGTACAATATTGTCGAGAGTGAATTCTCTCTTAATCGCTTCAATAATATTCGGGATTGCCGCTTCCGCCTCAAAAGGTACTCCTGGAAGAGAAAAAAGCAGTGTTTTATCTCCGAATTTTTCTTCAGGCAAGATAAATTCCATTATTGGAGCCGTTCCCCGTTCATTGGGAATTACGATACAATTATCCGGCACCATAGCCTGATTGCGGTTTATATCACTCAGTTCCACACCTCTTGCTGTTAAGATTCTTTTTATGATCTCATATTGTATATCACTGTGTATAAATCTTTTAGCACCGGTTAACTCTGCGATGCTTTTTTTTGTGATATCGTCTTTTGTAGGTCCGAGTCCTCCGGTAATTATAACAATCCGGTTTTCTGAGAGACACTTGGATATTGTCGTTTTGATTTCGCTGTCGTTGTCTCCGATGGAAATCATGTTGTTAACTTTGACGCCTATAGAGTTAAGAGCTTGTGCTACACGGGATGAATTGGTGTCAACTATCTGTCCTATAAGAATTTCATCTCCTATTGTGCAAATAGATGCTGTAATCATATCAGATTTGTTTATATATCTTTTAATTATTATTGTAATGCTATTGTAGTGCTATATTGTTGTATATATGCCATTGTTATTTATCGGGTATGTTTCTTTTATTTTGTCTCTTTTTTTCCTTTGCTTGCTTTTCCATATTTGCAGCGATGTACTTATTTATCTTTTTTACAAGACCGGGACCGTTATATATTAATCCAGAATATAGTTGAATAAGGGAGGCCCCTGCATCAAGCATCTTCTGTGCCTGTTCAGGAGTCATAATACCGCCCACAGCAACTATCGGGAGCTGTCCATTAGCCTTGTTATTAATATATTTTACCATCTTCAAACTACGTTCAAATAGAGGTTTGCCACTTAATCCGCCCTCTCCGATAGCCTCTATTTGTTCAGTGGAAACAGCTAATCCCTCTCTACTTCTGGTGGTATTAGTTGCTATTACTCCATCTAATCCAGAGACAAGAATAAGATCTATAATTTCATCCAAATGCCTTTCAGGAATATCAGGAGAAAGTTTCAGTAAAATAGGACGGTAATCGTCGAAATACCTCCTTAAAGCAAGCAGTTTATCGATGATCTCTGAAAGATGTTCAATATCCTGTAATTTAGCAAGATCTTTTACATTCGGACATGAGACATTAATTGTAAAATAGTCTACGAAATCATATAAAATGGCAAATGATTTTTCATAGTTACCCGGTGCATTACTATTTGAAACATTTGTGTTTTTGCTCAAATTACCGCCTATAATGCAGGTAGGCTTGTGGTTTTTTATATATTTCACAGCATACCTT
Organism: uncultured Muribaculaceae bacterium; assembly: GCA_964571395.1. Classification (GTDB taxonomy): domain Bacteria; phylum Bacteroidota; class Bacteroidia; order Bacteroidales; family UBA932; genus Egerieousia. Next base: position 4,267 of record CAZNBA010000035.1, on the reverse strand, counting down.
ACTCCATTATTATTAATACCCATCCTGTTTATAATGGCACTATCATCAACAATTCTAAATGCTCTTGGCTTGGGATTACCGGGTTGAGGGTTAAGAGTCAGAGACCCAATTTCCACAAAACTGAATCCGAATTTTGCCATATCGTTGTAAAGATCACCGTTTTTATCGAATCCGGCGGCAAGTCCTACAGGGTTCTTGAAAGTTATACCAAAAACCTCTCTTTCCAAAATAGGATTACTGTATCCGTAAATCAGTTTGATTAAAAATTGAGAAAATGGTATATATCTTAACACAACAAGCATCTTGACAGTAAGATAATGGGCATTTTCTGCCGTAAAAAGGAATAAAATTGAGCGTATTATTTTATACATACTTATGTACCTAAATCATCATTTAGTGCAAAAATAGTTATTTAGAAGAAAATTTGCAGCATTTTATAAAAGAGTTATTAACATAACCATTACCTCTGTTCTGTTTTGTCATGAGTCAATTCATCAAATGAACCATCGTTGTAGAAGATAATAACCCTGCTTACACTTCTGTTTTTGTGTATTGGCGGCAGATTGTTTGTGAATATTTGATTCATTTGAAGTTGTGCGCCCTTAGTGTCCGGTCTATATTCTTCATTTACAGTCATATGCTTCATATTATCGAGGTTGGGACTATTTATATAGTTAGGTGAAATTGTATTATCTCCCTCAGGAAGGTCATCATTCAGGTCATATTCTTCAAACTTGTTCTGATTATTCATCCTGTCCGGCTCTTTTTGTTCCGATGAAAATAAATCGTTGTTTTTTTTCTCATTCGAGAGAGGGGGGTCTGAATCTTTCAATGGTTTGCCTTTTCCGGTAATCAGCCATTCAGCATTAATATCAGGAAATTTCAACAGGAGTTTATTGATAAATTCAAAACTTGGTTTGTTCCTTCCAGATAAAATATGGGACAAACCGGAACGTTGTATTCCCATCAGATCCGACAGTCGGGCAGGAGAGAGGTTCTCAAGCTTCAATATAAGCTGTAAACGGTTATTCATAATTGTAAAACTATTTATATACAAAGTTAAGCAAATTATTATTTACATTTGTAAAAACATTTCAATTGTACAATATTTGTCATTTTGGCACATTTTTGTCAAAAGATTAATAATCAAGCGAGTCACCATATTTTCGCTACTTCATTTTGAACATTATATAATATACATTAAATGTCATATAATTAGTATGTTAATATTGAAATATTCGTTACAAAAATTGGGTTTTATGACTTCATATATGGCTGTGTGAGAGATTTACTTAAACCTATACTTTTATAGTATAAGTATAATATACTGATATATAATAATATAAATATGTGAATATCTTCACTATAACCATTTGTTATGTTATTAATATAACATTATGTACATAAAAACATGACAGTATAAATTCATCTCCTTTGGTTTACATAAATACACTACTATTGTTTATATTTGTCATTTACATTTGTAAACAAAATTCAAATTTCAACGATTTCTTCATTAGAGTACAATTGTATACCTTTGCACAAAATAATCGATTGTGAGGCCTAAAATTAAGATACGGGATTACACATATGCTTTGCCCGAAAATAGGATTGCAAAATATCCTTTGGAAAAAAGAGATGATTCTAAGTTATTGATTAGTCATCCTAATAAAATTAGTGAAGATAGTTTTAAAAATATTGTTGACTATTTACCATCGGATTCCCTGATGGTTTTTAACAATACTAAGGTTGTTCCTGCCAGATTGCTCTTCAAGAAACCTACTGGGGCTATTATAGAGGTGTTTTGTCTTGAACCCTTTTCACCGGAGGATTATGCTGTTGCTTTTGCTTCTACCTACTCGTCAAGTTGGAATGCTGTAATTGGGAATGCTAAAAGATGGAAAGAGGGTGAGATTAATTTCCTTTGTGACGAATCTCACAGTGAGGCTCGTGCACTAAATTTACGTGCTCAACTTATTGATAAAAAAGATAATAACAGTTCCATTGTTAAGTTTATATGGGATACAGGTCTTTCTTTTTCAGAAGTTTTGGATATTTGTGGTCGTATTCCTATTCCTCCCTATTTAAAACGTGATACCGAGGCGTTGGATATTGTGCGTTATCAGACGTTATATGCTAAAATTAAGGGTTCTGTTGCTGCACCTACTGCAGGATTGCATTTTACAGAGAGTGTTTTATCGCATATAGATAAAAAGGGTATTAAACGTGATAATTTATGTCTTCATGTTGGTGCAGGAACATTTATACCAGTTAAGAGTGAGTTTATTTCTGAGCATAAAATGCATACGGAGCCTTTTTCTGTTACTAAATCTTTCATTCAAGAGCTGTTGAATTACAAATCTGATTCCAATAAAAGGGTTATTGCTGTTGGGACAACCTCTATGAGATCCTTGGAGTCTCTATATTATATAGGTATAAATATCATTAAAACCGGCACTCCCGGAGCAGTTTTGCAATGGGCCCCGTATGATAATGATGAGTCATATTCTGTAGTAGAATCAATCGTGGCAATCCTCAACTATATGGAGGAGAATAATAGTGAGAAACTTATTGCAAGGACAGGTATTATAATAGTGCCATCCTATAAATTTAAGATAGTGGATATTCTTGTAACTAATTTTCATCAGCCTCAGAGTACATTATTGCTGCTTATTGCAGCCTTTGTAGGAGCAAGATGGCGGGATATATATGATTATGCACTGAAAAACAGTTTCAGATTTCTTAGTTACGGTGACAGTTCTCTCTTATTTAAAGAGTGACCTTTTCATAAAAACACATTGTTGAAAAGCATATTAACGTACTTCTGCACTATTCTTATGTGATAATCTTTGCTTAATTGCCTTTTTATTTTGTAACTTTGTCTCGAAATGAACTATTTATTATGGATATAAGACAATTTGATGATATAAGGCCGTATAATGATGATGAAATCCACGAGGCAATGCAGCGAATTTCGTCTAATCGTTTCTTTTCTAATATTTCTGCCTATTTGTTTCCAGGAAAGGACGAAGCGTTTTTTAAAAGGATTCTATTGAGTTGTCGTTCAGTAAATGATTTTCAGGTAAAAGTTATGTCGTTTGTCGTACGCAAGATAATTGCGGATACTGCAAAGCAAATGACATTCGGAGGTCTTGAGAATTTTGAAGAGGGAAAGAAGTATCTTTTAATCTCAAATCACCGTGATATTGTTTTGGATTCAGCTATTATCCAACTGATACTTCACGAGAATAAGATACCAACTACAGAGATATCCGTGGGGGATAATCTTATAACTTCTTCATTTATAGAGGATATTACTCGTTCAAATAAAATGATAAAGGTAATCAGGAGTTCATCGCCTCGTGAGGTCTATATTACATCGAAAAGATTATCTCAATATATAAGAAATAATGTAGCTGGGGCTAGGAGTTCTATATGGATTGCTCAGAGAAATGGCAGGACAAAAGATGGTTTGGATATAACAGAACAGGGATTGCTCAAGATGTTGTCTATGTCTGGTTCGGGTGATTTTGCAAAAGATTTTGAGGATTTGAATATAATGCCTGTTTCTGTCTCATATGAATTTGAACCTTGTGATATTTTAAAGGCAATTGAACTTAATATCTCAAGAAGGCAGAAATATATTAAGACCAAACACGAAGACTTAAATAGTATTCTTACAGGTATAATGCAGTTTAAAGGGGGAATTCATATTCAGTTTAACCAACCTTTAACTGAGCAGGAGATAAATGGGGCATGCAACATTAATTCTACGGATAAAAACGAGAAGTTTAAATTATTGGGTGAGGCGATGGATAAAGAGATTATTTCTAACTATTATCTTTGGAAAAACAACTATATAGCATATGATTTTTTATATAAAAAAGAGAAGTACTCTTGTATGTATTCAGAGGAGGATAAACAGTCTTTCCTTAATTATATGAAATTTAAATTATCCTCGGTGGAGGATGACAGAGACGAGATAGAAAAGATATTTCTGGGCATATATGCCAATCCTCTTCTCTCAAAAGAGAATTTATTAAAATAATATTTGTTCTCAACATTATTCCCCTTTAACGATGACAGTACATTGATGTGTAAGTTGCATTAATACGCAGCTTATATTGTTGTGATTAAGCTAATTGGTTGGAATGCTATCACAGATAATTTGATGGTATGACTCTCCGTTGCAGGAGATGCTATTTCAGCACCTCAGCAAACAGGTTGTGCTTAACCTCGTTGAGTTGGAATGCTATCACAGATAACA
>CAZNBA010000034.1:0-18065 GCA_964571395.1 uncultured Muribaculaceae bacterium | reverse complement strand
ATAACTCTGCTCGGACATGTTACAAAGGGTGAGTTGAGAATGGACGAATACTCTTTCGGTCACATAACAGACTATCTTCCGGAATAATATCACCAAATAGAATTATGCAGGAAACAATGAGCAACAAAAAAAGTTCGGTAATTTCCGCAATGTTCAATAGCATCGCAGGAGAGTATGATTTTCTAAACCATTTGCTGAGTTTTGGAACAGATAAGAGGTGGAGGAACAAAACAGCAAAGTATCTTCAAAAGAGAGTTATCAGAGATAATTGCTCCCTTCTCGATATTGCCTGTGGAACTGGCGATTCCTGCATCGCACTTTGGAAACATGGATTTACCGTAACAGGAGCTGATATATCTGAGGGAATGCTCGCTGTTGCAAAAGAGAAAAACAAGAGACTGAAAGGTTCAGTAGAGAACCCGATAATACCCAAACTCCCGGAATACACAATAGGTAATGCTGAAAAACTGAATTTTAACGAGGATAGTTTTGATGCGGTCACAATTTTTTTTGGGATAAGGAACTTCGACAAACGAGAAGAATGTCTGAAAGAGATATATCGGGTTACCAAAAAAGGAGGCATACTTGCAATTGTTGAGTTCGCTAAACCGAGAAACAAAATGTTAAAGTTTGCATACAATGTATATTTCAACTCTGTAATGCCGACAATCGGAAAAATGTTCTCCAAAAACGGTCCGGCATACAGGTATTTGGCAAAATCAGTGGATGAGTTCCCTAAATATGAAGAATTTAGTGCAGAACTTGCAAAAGCCGGCTTTAAAGAGATTGAGTATGTACCATACACCTTTGGAATTGCTGTAATGTACATTGGGGTAAAAACTCAATAGCAAATGATAAAAAGGAATAGTAATTAAAATAATAACGTGGAAACAGGCATAACAGTTTGGAAAATAGTATCGTTCATCCTTTATTTGATGAATATGGCACTTGCTGTCTATGCGGCTATTACGCTCATTTTACGCAAACAGGACCCAATAAAGACTCTTTCATGGGTTATCGTACTAATATTACTGCCATACATCGGACTGATTCTCTATCTGTTTATTGGACGAAACTACAGAAAGAAAAAGATATACAGCCGAAAGGGAGCAGTAGATTACAAGGCAAGAAAGGATGAAGGTACAAGGGAACTGGAGGCACTGAAAGCAAATCCTGAGGCTTTCGGAAAAAGTATGCTTCCATTCAGAAAGTTAATTCTTCAAAATCTGAACGATAGCCATACGATAGTTGACAATAACAAGAAAGTAGAATTTTATTTTACTGGAAGAAGTGCTCTGGATGCAATGTATCAGGCAATTGCATCTGCAAAATCACATATACATCTCCAGTCGTACATCTTTAACGATGACCAAACAGGATGCCGATTTAAAGATTTGCTAATTCAAAAGGCAGCGGATGGAGTTGAGGTAAGACTGATGATTGACGGAGTAGGTTGCTTTGGCGTAAAAAAGGAGTTTATAAACCAAATGCGCGCTGCCAAAATAGAGGTTTTCATCTTCTCAAGAGTCAGACTTCTCCTACCATCTTTTCTCGTAAACTACAGAAATCACAGAAAAATATTGGTAGTTGATGGAGAGATTGGTTTTCTTGGCGGGGTAAATATTGCAGACAGATACTATTATAATAATGGAGAGATGGGCGAATGGCACGATACTCACATGAAAATAATAGGAGAATCTGTTGCCTCTCTTCAGTCGAGTTTTTTACTCGACCGCTGGTTTATTGTAAATAAAAGGATTAAAAGAATCAATAAATATTTTCCCACACCTGAAGCCAAGGCAAGGGGAAGAAAAGTAGCATCAGAGAAGATTGTGACACAAATTATCTCATCCGGCCCCGATAGCGACTGGTCGAGCATCATGCAGTGCTATTTCAGCGCTATCAACCTTGCATCAGACCATATATATATTGTAACGCCATATTTTACTCCAAACGAGACTATTCTTAATGCAATAAAAGTGGCATCACTCGCCGGTATAGATGTTAAAATCATGTTGCCGGAAAGGTCTGATTCAAAAATAACGCACTGGAGTACAATGTCTTATATCAGCGAGCTTCTCGATGCAGGTGTTAATATTTATCTTTTTAAAAAGGGATTCAATCATTCAAAAGTCATAAGTCTGGATGGAAAAATGAGTATTGTTGGCTCTGCCAATATGGATGTACGCAGTTTTGAGCATAATTTTGAGATTATGTCGGTAATATATAACAGCAATTGCGCAGAGGAGATTGAAAAGGAGTTTACTGTTCAACTTGGCAATTGCAGGAGTGTCTCTAAAAGCAAATGGGAGAGACGCTCTGTTGATAGTAAGATAAAAGAGAGTCTGGCAAGATTATGCGGACCAATTTTATGATTTTTAAAGAAATATAACAAATTAACAGATAATAACACTAAACCAAAAGACAATAATGGAAACAACAAAGAAAAATTATGCTTTGCCCATTGCAATGATGTTTGCACTCTTCTTTATGATTGCTTTTGTAACAGGTCTCCAAAATCCTATGGGGGTAATTATTAAAAGCCAATTCACACTTTCAAACCTGCAATCACAGTTTGGTAATTTAGCTAACTTTATAGCCTACGCCTTCATGGGAATACCGGCAGGACTCCTTCTTCAAAAAGTAGGGTACAAAAAGACCGCTCTGACTGCAATAGCTGTAGGCTTTGTGGGTGTTGCCATTACTTTTGCCTCAAGCAGGATAGGCGGCGGTAAAGAGGTCCAGAACACAGTCTTTGCAATCTACCTAATAGGTGCTCTTGTGTCGGGGTTCTCAATGTGTATGCTAAATACAGTAGTAAACCCTATGCTCAACACACTCGGGGGCGGAGGTAATAAGGGAAATCAATTTATACAGCTCGGAGGCGTATGCAATTCGGTTGGAGCCACTATCGTTCCCGTATTTGTCGGATATCTTATGGGAGATATTGCAAAGGCCAATCTTTCCTCTGCAGCACCAGCTCTCTATATAGCAATGGGCATCTTTGCTCTTGCCTTTCTTGTTCTTATTACCATCACAATCCCTGAGCCATACGTAGCACATAAGAAGCTCTCAATCAAGGAGGATATAGGTGGTCCGCTCTCATTCCGACATTTTGTTCTGGGTGCCATAACAATCTTTATATATGTGGGTGTTGAAGTGGGTATTCCAAATATCGCCAACCTATTTATGACCAACTCTACAATGGAGGGCGGATTGGCAATGAATACGACAATTGCCGGAACAGTGGTAGGAACTTACTGGTTTTTGATGCTTATCGGCAGATTGGTAGGCGGTGCCATTGGCTCCAAAGTTTCGAGCCGATCAATGCTCTCCATAGTGGCCACTATAGCTATCGTATTCATTTTACTTGCCATCTTCTCCTCTACCGATTCCACAGTCAAAATGCCGGTATTCAGGAGCGATATCTCCTTTGGCTTTGCAGAGGTTCCAATAAATATTATGTACCTTATCTTATGTGGTTTGTGCACCTCAGTAATGTGGGGAGGAATCTTCAATCTCGCGGTTGAAGGACTTGGAAAATACACCTCAGCCGCATCGGGCATCTTTATGGTAATGGTTTGCGGTGGCGGAATCTTACCTGCATTCCAAGGTTGGATAGCAGATAACTCCTCATATCTGGCAAGTTACTGGGTAATTTTCGCCGGAGTATTATTCATTCTTTTCTATGCCGTTACAGGGTCAAAGAATACCAAGAAGGCTGAGTAAATACTTATAGCATAAACAGTAACCACAATCTATGTACTTAATACAAGCATCATAGAGTTTATATTCTTACATTTAACAGATAACATTTAAATAATGGAAAAAGATTATGTAATCGGGGTTGACCTTGGAGGTCAGTCTTCAAAAATCGGAATAGTCGACAGAATGGGCAACATTATTGCGCAAAATTCCATGAAATATAGCCAACAAGATCCGAAACAATACAATGAGGAGGATGCCGAGGAGTTTATGCAGGATTTGTGTGTAGCAATAGAGACTTTAATAAATAAAGTGGGCAGAGAAAGGGTAAAAGGCATAGGCATAGGAGCACCTAACGGAAATTACTATCGTGGTACTATAGAGGAGGCCGCAAATCTCCCATGGGCAAAAGACAAAAAAATTGAGATTGCAAAGACTGTTTCCAACTATTTTGGAGGTCTCTCTGTTACCGTGACAAACGATGCAAATGCAGCGGCGGTGGGGGAAATGACTTACGGTGCCGCAAAGGGAATGAAGAATTTCATTGAAATAACACTCGGAACCGGGGTAGGAAGCGGAATTGTTATAAACGGAGAGGTAGTATACGGGAACGACGGATTTGCCGGAGAACTTGGACATACCTGCGCTATCAAAGACAACGGCAGAAATTGCAACTGCGGAAAAGTAGGATGCTTGGAAACATATTGTTCCGCCATAGGAGTTGCACGCACAGCAAGGGAATGGTTAGAGGCCTCAGATGAGCCGAGCCTGCTCAGGAATCTCTCAAATATTACCTCTAAAGATGTTTATGATGCAGCAAAGCAGGGAGACACTCTTGCAATAAGGATTTTTGATTTTACTGCCAAAATATTAGGTAAACAATTTTCCGATTTTGTTGCATTCAGTGCTCCGCAGGCAATAATACTATTTGGAGGTCTTACACACGCGAAAGAGTTCATTGTGGAAAAAATAAAGAAATACATGGATGATGAACTTTTAAGTATATGGAAGGGTAAGGTACAGATTATTGTCTCCTCCCTTAAGGAAAGCGACGCAGCCATTTTGGGTGCTGCATCACTTGCCTGGTAAAAGTTTGATCGACTCTCAAGAGATTGATTGGCTTACTGGCTTTATCTTTATTGAAATAAAAAAGGCTGATGTAAAAAACACCAGCCTTTTTGTATGTTAAAGCTATATAAGCTTAGAAAATCAGTCTTACGCCCAACATCATACCCCAAGTTGAACCTGTAGATGCATCATATTGCCATGTATTGCTACTCCAGAACTCATCGGCACTTGACGCATTTAACTGGAATAACGGCTCGTTAGCTGCATTCTTTCCTGAATACTTAAGAGGCCTGATTCTATCATAACTTGCAGACCCCATAGTCTTATAAACGCCCCATTTCTTATAAAGAAGATGACCAACATTAAGAACATCCCAGCTCAATTGAAGAGTAAATCTTCTATCTGTACCAAAGTTAGAATAGATATCCTGCAAGAATTTGAAATCCCATCTATTGTACCAAGGCTCAACATATCCGAATCTCTTCGCATATTCTCCCTTATGCTTTTTAAGATAGCTATTGCTATTGACGTACTGCCAGAATACTTGAGCCTGGTCAGCAGCTGTCATAGTTACAACACCATTAGACTTAATATCAGTAAATTTAATATCACTCTGAGATTTAGGAATATACATCAAATCTGAAGAATAACCATCGCCATTCATATCATTTGAATAAGCAAAGGTAGATCTTCCCTGAGCTGCTCCTGAATAGTACAGAGATAGAGTAGTAGCAAAATTCTTTGCATACTCAAATCTATAAGAAATATTACCAACTATTCTATGAGGAACAGAGAAACTTGAATAACTTAACTCAGGATTATTTAAAGAGGTAACTACTGTGTTTGAACTCCATGCAGAGGCTGCAGTTGAGCCAGGGTTTGAAGAGACATCCTTTGCAACTGTGTAAGTATATGCCAACATCCCTGAGAAGCCTTTCGTAAAGTTCTTAGTCAACTGTGCAGTAAATGAGGTTTGGAAGCCTTTACTTGTGTTATCGAGAACCATAGCATTACCAATTGCAGAGTTGTATTTTGCCTCATTTTTACTCTTCCAATAAGGTCTGTTATCAGAACCGGCAAATGTTCCTCCGTTTGGTTCCTGGAGATTAACATCTCTTTGAACAACAGCATTTATATCCTTAGAGAACAGGCCCTCAAGAGTAAAGACCATATTGTATGGCAACTCAAAGTCGGCAGCTAAATTGGTTCTCCATATTTGCGGCATTTTAAAGTCTTTAGATACCTCTGCAAATGAAGAACCTGACTTTAAGACTCCCTTAGTTTGTGAAAACGCATTAGGATTGTTATTAATCATATCCTTAAAATTAGCTTGGAATAATTTTCCATTCTTTCTTAATGCCTCAATCTGAGTCTTATTAGTTATCATAATTTCTGGCGATTGAATGGTTCCTGAACTATTAGGCTGGTTAGTGAACCAAACAAATGGGAGAAGGCCTGTGAATAAACCTGTACCTCCACGAACTTGAAGACTTCTATCACCCTTTACATCCCAGTTAAAACCGATTCTTGGTGAGATCTGGAATTTAGATTTAGGCCACTTACCTAATTTCATAGAATAACTGTCGCTTACCTTTATTATACCATCTGTCAGATTAGTTCCATCAAATGAAGTAGGAGCTGTAAGTTTATTTTGATACAATGGAACCTCACCTCTTAATCCTAATGTCAATTTCAACTTATTATTAACTTGCCATTCATCCTGAATATAAGCTGCTATCATTCCGAATCCAAGTTCTACACCAGGAGCATCCTCTCCATTGTAACCGTATGTAACAGCAAATGCATTTGGTGTCTTATCAAGCATAAAGTCCTCCATAGAATCATAACGATAATATGAAGTAGCCTCCCTCATATATGCATTTTTAAAATACATATAATCGTAAGATACGCCTGCTGTAAGAGTATGCTTATTCAAGTTAAGGGATACGTTATCTACTATAGACAAAGTATTATTCTTTACATCGTTATTATATGAGAACAACTCATAACCGAATGCCATATATTGATCACCATCTTTGTAAATATCAACAAATGGGAATATGGTTGAAGGTGAAGTTCTCTTATCCTCAATTGCAGTATACGAAACGAGCAATTTATTGGATATCTTTGGAGAGAAGGTACTGTTCAACTCACCGGTGATACTTCTCACAGTATTTTTAAAGCCGTACCATGAATTCTGGAACGAAACTGATTGAGCCGAACTACGTCCAGAACCTCTTGGGTTAGGTGCTGAATTGTAGTTTGTAATTTGATCTGAAGTACCTGACATATCGTTGTAACGAAGAGTCAATTTATGATTCTTGTTAATATTCCAATCTAATCTTGCCATAATTTTATGATTCTTCAACGCATAACCCTTAAAATTCTGGTATGCACCTGCATCATAGTTATATGTAGATTTTAGATGGTCATACATAGTCTTAAGATCAGAAACTGTTGTTCTTGAAATTTTAAGTGCAGTATTTGCCACGCCATCTGTACTTGGCTCCCATGCTCCGCTTGGGGTAGCTGATTTCTCAATCTCACCGCTAATGAAGAAGAATAATTTGTTCTTAATGATCGGACCTCCTACAGTAGCGCCATAAGTCTGTGTAGATTTCTGCCTGAAAGTAGGGTAAATATTTTCACCGATTCTATCACCTGTAAGAATTGTAGGTCTCTGATAAGTATACATCGTAGCTTTATACTGGTTTGTTCCGCTCTTTGTAACAGCATTGATTGAAGCACCGGTAAACTGAGATTGGCGAATATCAAAAGGAGCGATATTTACAGAAACCTCCTCAATGGCATCGAGGGAGATAGGCTGCGCCTCACCTCCGGGAAGAGCATTGCTGCTAAGTCCAAAGTTATTGTTAAATGCAGCACCATCGATAGTAATAGTATTCATACGACCGTCTCGGCCGGCAAATGAATTACCATTGGACTGAGGGGTCATTCTTGTAAAGTCTGTGATACTTCTGCTGATTGTAGGAAGAGACTGCAATTGTCTTTCGCTTACGTTCATAGAAGCGCCACTTTTATCGGAATTGAGTATAGGATTAACAAGTCCTGCAGAAACTACAACTTCATTGAGTTTCACTGCCTCCTCCTTAAGAACAACATTGAACACAAAGTTGTCTCCCAAACGAAGTACAGCTCCCTCCGATTTACTATTGCCATATCCGAGAATTGAAACCTCGACAGCATAAGGACCGCCGACACGCATATTCTGAATGCGGTAATTTCCGGCATTATCAGTTAAAGAGTAGTACTGAGACCCGGAAGGCATGTGGGTTGCAACCACTGTCGCACCTGCAACAGGAGTTCCATTTGACTCAGTAACTTTACCACTCATAGATGAAGTAGTCACCTGAGCCATCACAGCAAAAGAAACTACCAAGCTCAACATAGTCAGAGCTACTTTCTTAAATGTTTTTGTCATAAAGTATATAAATTTGATTAGAATTTTGTGACAAAAGTAACATCCGCTTTTTGATTATGCCAATAAGAATTGGATTATTTTTCAACAAATTTTACCATTTTTTAAACACTTTCGCATAACACATTGCAAATAAGTATTTTACTACAATGTTAACAAAATATTAAATTTACCATATTGCAGAAAAAGAATGATAATCGAAACATAATTGCAATATTTTGATACAGATTTGTAACAACATACTTCTATTTTATATAAACTTAAAAGAGCTATTGTTTAAACAAAAACTATTATTAACTTTGCGGCGCAAACAAATGTGGAAAGATTTGACTGCTTGCAACCACACAAAAAAATGCTAAAACGATTCTGGTAACTCCATATCGGAGTACTTATACCAAAATTTGGTTTTTATGTTGCACTGCAGGCGTCATTGTTGACACTATTGCATTGTTATACATTTAATTTTTTACCAATATGAATTATTTATTTACATCAGAATCGGTTTCTGAAGGGCATCCAGACAAGGTTGCCGATCAGATTTCAGATGCAGTGCTCGATGAGTTTCTGCGTCAGGACCAGAACTCAAAGGTTGCATGTGAGACCTTTGTAAGTACAGGGCTTGTTGTGATTGGAGGAGAGGTTAACTCTGAGGCTTATGTTGATATCCAAAAGATAGCAAGGGAAGTGATTAACAGAATAGGATACACTAAGGCGGAATATATGTTTGATGGCAATTCTTGCGGAATTTTATCTGCACTTCATGAGCAGTCTGCTGATATAAACAGAGGAGTTGAAGTCAGCAACAAGGAGGAACAGGGAGCAGGAGATCAGGGTATGATGTTCGGATATGCATGCAGGGAAACCGAGCAATTAATGCCGCTTCCTCTCTATTTATCTCACCTCGCTTTATGGGAACTTGCCAATATTCGCAAAAATACCGCTCTCATGCCCTATTTGAGGCCTGATGCCAAATCTCAATTTACAATTGAGTACTCACCGGACAATGAGCCTGTAAAAGTCCATACGATTGTCATCTCCACTCAACATGATGAGTTTGATAACGACAGTGCCATGCAACAAAGGATAAAGAGCGATGTTAAAAACATCTTGATTCCCTGCATGTTGAAGCAACTGCCAGAAAAGACCCGCAAGCTTTTTGAAAGCAATTACATACTTCATGTAAATCCTACAGGAAAGTTCGTAATTGGAGGTCCTCATGGTGATACAGGCCTTACAGGAAGAAAAATTATTGTTGATACATATGGTGGAAAGGGAGCTCATGGCGGAGGAGCCTTCTCCGGTAAAGACTCCAGCAAAGTAGACCGCTCTGCAGCATATGCTGCAAGGTATATTGCAAAGAATCTCGTTGCAGCAGGGATTGCCGATGAAATACTTGTTCAACTGGCATATGCTATTGGCGTTGCTAAACCTGTAAGTCTTTGTATTAATACATACGGAAGATGCACTGTTGATAAAAGCGATGCAGAGATTGCTCAGATAGTTGAAAAATTGTTCGACTTGAGACCGGCAAAAATCATTGAAAAATTTGGTCTTGAATATCCTATTTATGAGCCTACCGCCTCGTACGGACACATGGGACGCGATCCATATGAAAAAGAGATTGAAATTCTTATAAAGGGAAAGCCTGTAAAGAAAAAAGTGCAGTTTTTCGGCTGGGAGAAACTCGACTCTGTTGAGAGGATCAAAAGCGCTTTCAATCTTTAATAGTCCCTACTCCACACAGGCAATTGTAGCAATACTTATCCTGCAATTATATGAATTGTGTAACAAAGTAGCACAAGCATCTAATGTAGCACCTGTAGTGAGTACGTCATCAACAAGAAGAATGTGCTTGCCGTTTAAATCCGGCAGGCACTTTTTTTTCATTGGAGGAATTATAAAGACATTTCTCACACTCTCCCATCTGCTTATTTTATTCTTGTGAGTCTGAGTCTTGGTAAATCTTACACGTTTAATTGCGCCGGCAAGTAAGATTGTCTCTCTCTCATTCGATACCAAATTTGCTCCTCCGGATAATCCTTTTATGATTCCCCTTGCCACAATTTCTGATTGATTGTATCCGCGCCTCCATTTTTTCAGAAAATGCAACGGTACCGGAATAATGTAATCAAACACTACAGGCTCAGCTCCTGCTCCACAACCGAATATAATCTTTTCTCCCAACATCTCACCCAGCATAATACCGAGTTTTATCCCGGATCTGTATTTCAGCGAATACAGCAATCTCCTGTAATCGTTTCTATAATAAAATAATGAATAGACCTTCTCTATCCTTGCACGCCCCCAGAAAGCCACATCGGCACAAGTATCTGTATAGTGCCAAAAATAGGTAAGAGGCATCCCGGCAAGGCAATTAAGACAAATATGTTTTTCTTCGGAAAGCAATTCGCACCCGCACACTGTACATTTGCGCGGAAAAATCAGCTCTGTCAAATATCGCAGTATTTTAAATTTACTTAATAACTGCTTTACATTACAGCAAGCTGAAACCCGCTTTACTATTCTCAAAATCAACCCTCTCCGGTATTTGCTCATTGCACCTCTATCTCACTCCTCTTATTTATTCCTTTACCTCCTCGCTACCACTATTCAAAGATACAAGAAGTTGTTGAAGAGTCAAAATATAGGATTGGTAATATTACCGGTTTTTTTTGTAGTTTTGCAAAGAAAAACAATCAAGATATGTTCGATTTTGTTCACATCAGCGCAATAGATATTGTAGATATTATTCTTGTCGGGTTACTTGTATATCAGATTTACAGACTTATAAAAGGTACTGCGGCTCTGAACATATTTTTAGGCATCATTATAATATATATCACATGGTTTATTGTAAAAGCATTAAACATGAGCTTGCTGTCCGCCATTCTCGGGCAAGTGCTGAGTGTGGGAGTAATAGCCCTTATCATTTTATTTCAGCAGGAGATAAGGCGGTTTCTTATTCATCTCGGCACAAGATACGTAAACGGGAGCAATAGGAGAAGCATAACAAGTTCCCTTTTCGGGCATAAAAGTACGGCTGTTCCTTTGGAGGTTTTGGAGGAGATCACTCAGGCCTGCCGCCATATGTCGGAGACAAAAACAGGAGCACTTATTGTTATCTCCCATACCTCATCTTTGGAGTTTATAATTGAAACCGGAGATTTGATAGATGCCAATATCAACAGACGTCTTATTGAAAATATCTTTTTTAAAAATGCTCCTCTTCACGACGGAGCAATGGTAATCGTAAATAACAGAATCATTGCAGCACGCTGCACACTTCCAATGAGTGAAAGTCAACATATACCGGCACATTTAGGTATGCGACACAGGGCGGCAGCCGGCCTCACAGAGGAGACCGACTCCTCGGTCATAGTTGTTTCAGAACAGACAGGTAATATCTCTTTTGTAAAAGATGGCGAGATCAAGGTTATGAAAAGCATAACAGAGTTGCGCCTTGCAATAGAGAACGCTGCAAAATAGTTGAGCGTTTAACGTTCCTGATGTATAAGTTTCTCCTCATCAGACCCCTCTGAGGCAATAGGAACATGTTTTTTGACAGAAAATTTTTCTTCAGTACCCCGATACAATCTCACAAGATTGCTTATATGAGTAAGCCATACCGTAACTCCTGCAACAATGCTGAATATCTTTAAGGTAAGAGTTTCGCTCGGATCGAGCCAAAGAGCAAACATGAAGTTTACGAAGAATGGGAAACAGGTAACCGCAGCAATCACACTAACAGAGACATAACGAGTAAAAAAGAGCACCGTTACAAATATGCACGTACATATAAGTACGGCAAAGGGATGTATGGCCAACAGAGCACCGCACAACGTGGCAACACCTTTGCCTCCTCTGAAATCATGAAATATCGGAAAAATATGTCCAAGTACCGCAGCCGTCCCAAAAATTATCTGCGTTGCAACAAAGATATTTGTTTCAGGTTTGAAATGCATTAAAAAGACCAGGCAAACAGCAAATGCTCCCTTCATGAGATCAAATGCAAGCACTATCAGCCCCATTTTCCATCCCAAAACTCTTTGCGTATTATTCGCCCCCGGATTTTTACTGCCAAAATTACGGACATCGATACCGTATAACTTTTTACCAATAATTATAGAACTCGATATTGATCCGATAAGATATGAAACACAAATTAAAGATATATAAAGTATTACATTAAAATCACAAATCATAGCAGATATTTTTCGCAGATTTAGCACTCCAAAGATATAAACTTTTTTAACTTTGTGAAAGAAAATAGAAGGCCAGATGAACGGATTCGAAAAGACAGAGCACAAATTGGATTTTGTAAAGATAAGGGAGAGCGTGCTATCGGGGTGCTCAACTGAATATGCAAAAAACAGAGTCAATTCAGAAAAAATAAGTACAAATGCACAAGAGATAGAGCAACGTCTGTCTCTTACAGATGAGATGCGCCTTATTTGCCTGTTTGAGACCTCATTCCCGTCGCAGGGATTTATTGATTGTATAGGCTTTTTAAAACCTATCGAGATTCAGTCAGGTGTTATCAGCCTCGACAATCTTGTAAAACTGAATGCTTTTGTAGGGGTGCTTAAAGAGATCTTGAACTTTTTTTCCAACTGCGCTTCCGGCAAATATCCCAATTTAAAAAGGGCCGCAGAACCGGTACTCTTCTTCCCTGAGATTAAAAGAAGATTAGAGAGTATCCTCGACAAATTTGGCGAGATCAGAGACAATGCCTCAGAAGAGTTGTATGAGATTCGGAAGGGTATTAGAGAAAAAGAGGGATCCGTATCTAGGAGGATTGCATCTGTCATAAAAAGAGCTCAGGATGAGGGCATTTTGGAAGATGGGGTCACCTCATCCATACATGACGGACACGTACTTATCCCTGTGAACGCCTCTGCAAAAAGGAAACTCAAGGGCATTGTTTACGACGAATCAGCCTCAGGAAAGACCGCCTTTATTGAACCAATTGAGGTGATTGAGCTAAATAACGAGATACGCGAACTTTACTTTGCACAACAACGGGAGATAGCAAAAATACTGATGCAGTTCTCCGATTTCATAAGGCCATATATATCAGACCTGATAGAGAGCGCAATCTTTATGGGAGAGATAGATTTTATAAGAGCCAAAGCCCAATGCGCAATAAAAATGGAGGCCGGCAAGCCCATTATCTCAGCGGATAATGAGTATAAACTGCTCAAGGGACGTCACCCGATACTGCAATCTACACTAAAAAGAGAAAAAAAAGAGGTCATTCCTCTCTCTTTTACCCTTACACCGGCAAAACATCTGCTTATCATCTCCGGACCTAACGCTGGAGGAAAATCTGTATGTCTGAAAACGGCAGGACTGCTTCAATATATGTTCCAGTGGGGAATGCTTGTACCGGCATCGGAAATCTCCGAATTCAGAATTTTCGATAATTTTTTTGTAGATATAGGAGACGAGCAATCAATTGAAAACGATCTAAGTACCTATAGCTCCCACCTTAACAATATGAAGGAGTTGCTAAAGAATGCAGGCAGCGATAGTTTTGTTTTAATAGACGAGTTCGGTTCAGGCACGGAACCAACTGCCGGAGGAGCTATTGCAGAGACAATACTTGCCGAGATAGAGCAGAGAGGAGTGTTCGGTATAATAACCACACATTATACAAATTTAAAATTTTATGCAGAGCGCAGCACAGGAGCTATAAACGGGGCAATGCTGTTTGATATTGCTAAAATTCAACCACTTTACAAACTTGAGATGGGTCTTCCCGGCAACTCATTTGCCTTTGAACTTGCCAGAAAAATAGGGTTACCGGAACAAATAGTGAAGCAAGCAGAAGAGAGAGCGGGCACAGAATATGTAGATTTGGAGAGACAGTTGCGCAAGATTTCGAGGAACAGACGCGCATTGGAGGAGAAACTCAACAGAATTAAGTACACCGATAAAACTCTCGAAAGCATTACCGAACGCTATCAAAAAGAGTTGTCGCAGATACAGGAGACGAAGAAGCAAATTATCTCCGATGCCAAGCGGGAGGCAGCCACCATTATTACAGAGGCTAACAAAAAAATTGAAGCAACCATTAAAGGTATTAAAGAGGCCCAGGCAGAAAAAGAACGGACAAAACTAATAAGGACTGAACTTCAGGAGTTTCAGAAAAAAGTTGAACAGGAGAGGCAGGATGAGAAGGATAAAAAAATCGCTGCCAAAATGGAGCAACTTTTGGAGCGCCAAAAAAGGAAAGAGGAGCGTAAACAAAGAGATGCCAATAAAGCTAATGTAGACAAAAATACTGAGAGTTTGGATAATAATAAAGGTAAAGAGTACTCGAAAAGAGAATCTTCTCCTCAAAAGCCACTTGAAACAGGAGACAAAATCCGAATCAAATCCAATGAACTTACAGGAGAAATTATGCGAATAAACGGGAAACGAATAACAATCTCCGTAGGAAACATTATAAGTACAATACGTGAGGAGGAGATTGAAAGAATCTCAAACAGAGAGTATAATCAGAGCATTAAAAGTTCCTCCAAATATATTGGCGAAACGGCGGAAAGCATACAGGAGAGAAAGCTCAATTTCAAGCAAAGCATCGATATAAGGGGAGAAAGACTTTCCGAAGCAATAGATACTGTATCGAGATATATTGACGATGCGCTTATGGTTGGAGCAACTGAGATAAAGATACTGCACGGCAAAGGCAATGGTGTATTAAAAGAGGAGATACGAAAATATCTCAAAACTATAGGAGGCGTACTCTCGTGCGAAGACGAAGACATTCGCTACGGTGGTTCAGGAATAACAATTGTAAAATTAAACGGATAAATACGGTTAACAAATATTTATGAATAATTACAGTAATATGGTTAATAGGCATATTATGAAATAATTAAGTAATAATAAGATTAATAGAAATTTAATTGATAATAAATGAATACAATAATGGGCACAAATAACGATACAACAGAGACTCAAGACAATTTACATTATACACGCAAAAATTCAAAAAAAAGAGCTTCATACCTCATATATTCTTTATGTTGCATTACCATCTCACTTTTGTCAATAACCTCATGCAACAAACACAACAAACCGGAAGAGACAGCAGACTACTTCTTAAAAGCCTATCTTGCAACAGAGTATAAAAAGGCAGTTTCATACTGCACACCTCAATTGTCGGGATACCTCATGGAGTCGGTAAAAGAGCTTGACGAACTCGATCCTGAAATTAAGGCAAAAATTATTGAGAGCACCGCTGATCTTACCACAAAGATAAATTCAGTGGAAAAAAACGATGAAGGTGACTCTGTTAAAATTAATTATTCAATCATAAAGAGCAATCCAACAGACTCAACAATAAAGATTGAGATTAAGAATCGTTTATACATGGTAAAGGAGAAGAAAGTGTGGAAAGTAGCCTCTCTCAATTAAAACCTGCTCACGTAAGATTCTAACCACATAATTAAATTTTCAAATCCGGTAAAAGAACAGGAAATAATCAGCAATTGTAGGTTTTACATATATATTAACATATATACGAGTATGCCGGCAATATATCCAATAAAAACACGCGGAGTAATATGCTTCAGATACCATACAAAGCTTATCTTTTCCGCACCCATTGCAACAACGCCTGCAGCCGATCCAATAATAAGCAGACTGCCTCCTACCCCTGCACAATAGGCAAGAAGTTCCCAGAATGTACCGTTTTGTATAAAATTCATCATATAAGCTCCTGTTTGAATGGTTGCAGGATCCGCCAAAGGATACATACCCATTGCAGCCGCAACCAAAGGAACATTATCTATTACAGAGGATAAAATACCTATGGCTCCCGTTATAAGATAGACATTATTGAATGTTTTATTCAGATAATCAGCCATTGCAGTCAAAAGGCCACCCTCTTGCAAAGCAGAAACTGCAAGCAGAATACCAAAGAAAAAGAAGATCGTAGGTGAATCTATATAATGTATGACTTTGGAAATTCTCAATTTACAACTCTCCTTAAGGTCTGTCCTCTTGCTGTATATGACCTCGGTTATAAACCAAAGAAGGGCAAGAACTATTATCACGCCCATAAAAGGAGGCAGTCCTGTAACACTTTTGAACAGAGGAACGCAAACAAGTCCGCCAACACCTATGACGGTTATAATAAGTTTGTCGGTACGAGTAACATAAGGATATAATTTTTCGCCTACCTCAAGATCATCGGGACAATTTGGATTAACCACTGTTCCTTTCAGCTTCAAAGAGATAAGAAATGCCGGAATCAACACCGAAACCGTACTCGCCAAAAATAGATGCTTGATTATTCCAAACGATGTTACATTACCCTTCACCCACAACATAATAGTTGTTACATCACCAATAGGCGACCACGCTCCACCGCTATTTGCAGCAATGACTATCGATGATGCAAACCACAGTCTGTCTCTCTTATCCTCAACAAGTTTTGACATAACCGCAATCATAATGATTGTCGTTGTCATATTATCAAGTGCAGCGGACATAAAGAATGTTATGATCGTAATAAGCCACAGTAACTCTTTTTTACTTTTTGCCCTGATAAAATGCGTAACAAAGGCAAAACCACCATGTACATCAACAAGTTCCACAATTGTCATCGCTCCCAAAAGAAAAAAGATAATGGAGCAGACATCGCCCATCTGGGCAGTGATTTTAGGCAAAACGCTAATAGGATCTATGAAAGAATAGGCAGTCCAAATAATACCTGCCATCATAAGAGCTATCGCAGCCTTATTAATCTTAAGCACATGCTCCAAAGCTATTGCCAAATAGCCTAAGACAAATGCAATGACCATTAATGTTAACATATCATAATAAATTTATAAGTATCACACCGCAAATTCAGTACCCCGACATTCGTTCTTCTCGCAAAGATATAAATTATATTATGGCATTATTATTTATTACCAATTGCAACCATTTCTTAACACTTTTCGAACATTGTTTTCACTATCTTTGCATAATATGAAATTATACGATACACATACTCACAGCCAATATTCCCCTGACAGCCATACTACTGTGGAAGAGTTAGTAAAAGAGGCCCAGCACAAAGGATTATCAGGAATCGGCATTACCGACCACCTGGATCTCGACTCCCCTAAACGAGAAGGAGTACCCGACGAGGAGGAGAAAATATTTGAATTTGATCCGATTGCACAACAGGAGGAGATAGAAAGAGTAGCATCACAATATGAGATAGAGGTATTTAAAGGCATTGAGGTGGGATTGCAACCAATGTCTATCAGAAAAATTAAAAACTTCTGTTCCAGGTATCGTTTCGATTCGATCATAGCATCCATCCATTTTATAGATGGAACAGACCCCTATCTAAAGACCTACTATGAAGGCAAAGATTACAAAAGAGCCTATACGCGCACCTTCGAAATAATGTATCAGACAGCTGTCGAATTCCCTGATTTTGATATTTTGGGACACTTCGATTATGTTGCTAGATATGCCCCTTACAAAGAGAAAGATATAAAATTCAAAGAATTCAGAGATTACCTTTCTCCGCTGCTAAGGTTACTTGCCATTGAGGGAAAAGCACTTGAAATAAACACCAAAACTTATATGAATTATGACGGACGTACACCCGTATTAGATATAGATATTTTAAAAGAGTTTAAAAGAGTCGGCGGAGAGTGCCTGACACTTGGTTCAGATGCACACAATACAGAGAGGATAGCTTATAACTTCACCAAATACACAGAGATAGCTAAAAAATGCGGATTCAAATATTTCACCTATTTTAAAGAGCGCAAACCTGTATTCTATCCCATAAAATAATCTATTCGATTTCATTTAATAACTGCATTAGAACTCCCACGAATGC
>CAZNBA010000033.1:0-18073 GCA_964571395.1 uncultured Muribaculaceae bacterium | reverse complement strand
TTTTATTTTTGGTTTTTTCCTTTGTGATAGAGGTTTTAGTTGTCTCAAAGATCTTAAGTATTTTTTCAGGGGCATCGTCAATAGTATGAATCTCCCTGATATTTGTGGAGATAGTGAATTTTGCAATTGGATTGAGCAGTGCTTCGTTTGCGTTTATAAAATATTTCAGTTTGGACAACTCCTTTGGAAATATGGGAACGAATGCCTCTTTTCTTCTTGAGATACAGGTTATATGAAATAGATTGTTATTGTCGGAATCTCGCATAAACTCTCCCTCTACTACAAATGAGGAATCGGCCGGAACATCTACCTCCTGAGTCAGGCACTCCGCCATGGCAATGCCTCTTCCCCTTAAAAAACCGGCAAAAGCATATTTCCCAATAAAATCGGGTAGGGGGGCAGCCGCGCAATAGTAGTAAATAGGATCTCCTCCAATACAGATTGCAGCAGGAATTTTAGTAGTATGAATACTGTTAAGAGCCTTTCCTATTCTTGAACAACTGTCACATTCTATGGAGATGATGTCATCTGAAATGAGATTGAATTTGCAGAATCCCATCTCTACTATGCCGCTTCTCGTATTAAAAAAGTTTAAGATAGCTCTTTCCATTCCCATTGAGCCGTTGTCGAGGGTACTCAAAGGTAATCTTTCAATATCTGATTGCATTAAGACAATATCTTGACAATCAGGAGTGCCATTGATTTCAATCGGAGCATATCCTGTATCTTCGCACAATTGAGGGAGCGATCTTATTACCTCTTTTACAGAGGTTTGTCCTACAATACGCCTTTCCAGAAACTCTTCCACATTTTTGCTTCCCTCATCAAAACTGTTAAGTCCCAGAATATCAAGAAACCTTTCTTCTGATGAAAATAGTCCTTCAACGGTATAGGTATCTTTGCCTACTGATTCGAATTTGAGCTCTTTCGACTCCTCACTGGCATCATCTTCTTCATATAAAGTAAGTAATTCTTCATATGGATAGCAATGCACGGAGCCTCCTGATTTGATGTCGCGATACCTGTTTTCCACTATCTCTTTAAGTGTTCCGCTGATCTTTAAAATCTCTTTTAATATTCCCGTATACATATTGCAAGATAAATAGTCTGTTATTTACGTTTTGGAGCTGATGCTCTGTCAAGCAGATAAAGGACGGATTTGAAATCGATGCCGGTGGCCTCTGAAAGACCTATCTCACATGTACGGCTTGTAGCGTAACCTCCTTCACAACCATTAATCTGCTCCTTGATCTGCCTTGTTCCGTAGTTGTTGAGTTCGGGATAGGTGAAACCTCTGTCTCCTGCAAAGCCGCAGCAATTGCTCTCAATTACAACAACCTCTTTGGCACATGATTTTACAATCTCATAAAGATCCTCCGCTATGCCCAATTTTTTGGCTGAACAGACGGCAAATACCGCAACTTTCTCCTCTACCGGTGTTATGGTAAGTCGTTCAAGGAGATATTTTTTTATGAATTCTGCAGGCTCGTTCAATTGCAACTTGCTGTCCATGTTGTTATGCATAGTGTAAAGGCAAGGGCTCATATCGCATAGAATTGGATATTTCCCATTTACAGAGGCCTTAAACAGTGCTGCTTCCAGTTCATCGGAGGCCTTTTTACCGGCCTCTACATAACCTTTGCTTGAGAAGGCCATTCCGCAACATAATTTGTTGAGATTGTTGGGGTAGATAATTTCGTATCCGGCCTTTTTTAGGAGCTTTTCTGTGAGACGTGTTATTTCAAGTTCTTTTTTATAACTCTTTGAAACTCCCATGCTCCTGGTAATGCATGAGGGAAAATAGACCATTTTATCTCTCTCCCCCTGCGTGTTTGTCTCCTTTATTTTTTCGCTGGCAGATTTATTACTTGTCTCTATCTTGTGTGCTCCCTTTGGAAGATATTCGCTCCATTTTGGGAGTGCTCCACCTGAGACTTTTCTTGACGCTGTGGCGATTGCACCAAACACTCTCTTGCCCATGAGTGTTCTCAGGAGATTAACGGTATTCAAGGAGGCTCTCATACATGCAGTTACTTTATCCATATTTGATACTATTTTGACTGCGGCGGCCTCTGCTTTTGCAGAATGCCCCTCGTGCCGAATCTCCTTAACTAATTTTCCTGTATCCACCTTTACCGGACACAATAAAGCG
This sequence comes from uncultured Muribaculaceae bacterium, assembly GCA_964571395.1. GTDB lineage: Bacteria > Bacteroidota > Bacteroidia > Bacteroidales > UBA932 > Egerieousia. Next base: position 15,921 of record CAZNBA010000033.1, on the reverse strand, counting down.
CAAAGACTGTCTGTAGCGCAAGTCTCGTCTCCCCAGTATTTATATCTTGTCTGCATCTCTGCTGCTATATGTGGTGCTTCACCGCTCTTTATAAGGCGTTGTATCTCTCTGAAGGAGGCTACCCTTTGTCTTGGTGAGAGAGTAAGCCCCTCTGCAACGCAGGTTCTTTCGCAGAAACCGCACTCCATACATTTATTAACCGTTTCGCTGGTATCCGGACAAGGTTTAAGATTGGAGATATGAGCCTTTTTGTCGCTGTTGAGAATAACTCCCGGATTAAGAATATTGCGCGTGTCGAACAAATCCTTTGTTGCTATCATCAATAGGTAGGCCTGTTTACCCCATTCAAGTTCGACAAAAGGAGCCATGTTTCTTCCTGTACCATGTTCAGCCTTAAGTGAACCATCGTATTTAGATACCACCAAATTGGCGATATCATCCATAAACTTTGCGTACCTATCTATCTCAGCTTGAGTACCGAAATCTTGGTTAAACATGAAATGTAAATTGCCAGCCAATGCATGACCGAAAATAACGGCATCATCGTATCCGTTTTTGGCAAAGACAGCTCTCAAGTCCATTGTGGCTTCAGCTAACTTTGGAACCGGGAAACAAACATCCTCTATTATCGCGGTAGTACCGGCTTTTCTCATTCCGGCTACTGTTGGTAGAGTTTCTTTCCTTATTTTCCATAAAATGGCCTGTTTATGGGCATCTTTTGTGAATTTGTATGGAATCTCGGTCTTGAAATTCTCAATAGCTTTGCTGATAATCTCAACATTTTTGTCAAGGTCACCATCACTCTCGGCTCTTGTCTCTATCAGGAGTGCGCAGGCCTCTGCTGAGAGGGTTTTAAGAAACTCCGGCACTCCGTCGGCGTTCTCCACTGATCTTATTCCTGCTCTGTCTATAAGTTCCACTGCGGAGACAGGTTGCTCTTTCAGAATTTGTACGGCACTGCAGGCCTCTTTAATGGTAGGATAAATTGCAAGGGCGAGAGCCTTGTGTTTATGTTCTATTACAGTGTTGTAAGTTATACCTGCTATAAATGCAAGTGTTCCCTCCGAACCGATTATAATATGCTTTAAAATTTCAAAGCCGTCTGAATAGTCTACATAGGCGTTAAGGCTATATCCGGTTGTATTTTTGATCTTATATTTCTTTTTGATCCGTTCTTTTAGCTCCGGATTGCAGTCTATTAGTTTCGACAGCCTCTCTAGTCCCTCCAAGAGTTTTCCGTGGCTCCTACTGAACTCATATTTAGAGTTTTCATCCGAGGTGTCGAGTAGGGTTCCGTCAGCTAAAATAATTCTTATATCTGCAATTGTCTTGTAGGAATTTTCACTTGTCCCGCAGCACATTCCGCTTGCATTGTTGGCGGCTATTCCACCTATCATTGCAGAATCTATTGAGGCAGGATCAGGTCCTATTTTTCTTCCGTATGGAATAAGAAAGGAGTTTGCATATCCACCCCTCAAACCCGGCTGCAGTGCAATTTTTGCTCCGCCCTCCAAAATCTTATGTCCACCGAATCCATGAGTGGCAAAAACAAGAACGGAGTTTGACTGCGCTTGGCCTGAAAGGGAGGTACCAGCTGCTCTGAAGGTGACAGGTATCTCCATTTTATATGCGATACGCATAATGAAACAAATCTCGTTTTCGTTGTAGGCTCTTATGACAAGTTTTGGAACAAGCCTGTAAAAAGAGGCATCTGTTCCGAATGCAATGGTGCTAAGTGCATCATGTAACAATCTCTCTTTTGGAATTACGGCCTTTACTTTGTCGTAAAACTCTTTGTATATGCCGGTGATCATATTATTTGTTGTTGTTGTTTATTCTGAGTAGCTCCTTGAGACTGTCGGAGCGCAGTCTTCTTCCAATAATAATCTTATTTGTGTCAATTAGATATAGTTGAGGAGTGGAAATTACTCCATAAAGAAGCGGAAAATTACTCTCAATTGAAGGATCCCATACGTTAAACCACTTTACATTATTGTTTGTGATGTTAAAATTGGTTTTAATATATTTTATCCAATGTTCTCTATTGCTGTCAGTATAGACGGCATAAACGCTGATGGGATCTCCTGAGTATTCATTTAAGAATTTTACAAGTTTGGGAGTTTCTATCATGCAAGTTTTGCAGTCTGCAGAGTAGAAGTATAGAACTTTATACTTTCCACCGATAGAATCGAGAGGTATCAAGTACCCCGACGTATCTTTCATGGCAATTGCCGGAGACTTCATACCTATCAGTGAATTTTCATTCATGTGAACAAAAGCATTGGCAAGAAATTCCTCCTCTTCAGCAGGCCATATGAGTTTTCCCTTCTCAAAATATTTTTTTGCAACGTAAATAGCTACAGCCTCCTGTCCCATTATATCGGATTCCTCAAATTTGTGATAAATTGTTGATGCAATATATGGTTTTAGAGATTCTGAAGCTGCCGAAATAAGATCATCAGCAAGAAATTCAATTGCATCATTTGTATTTAATCTTATTCTTTGCAAATAGTTTTCTATAGTGCTCTTTGCAAACCTCGTATAGATTATTCTCTGATCTTTAAATGGAAAGTTGTCTCTTATGTATGATGGCTTTTCTGAATTGGGGTTCATGGAGATTCGGCACATTATATCAAGCATCGAGCCATGACATCTCTGGGAGACCTCAAGGCATATTGAGTCAATTGCAGCAGAGATTATTTTAGGATTGGTGTTGTTTGTTAGAATGGTGAAAATATAGTTCTGTAAATTCATAAATAGGGCATTTTCCACAGAGCCTTTTTTATGAATGATTCGTAAGTTGCTGTCTTGTTCGTCTGATACTATGGAATAGCTCTCCTTAATCTGTTTGTTCTCATCTGAAATAAATAGCTCCATTAGAGTCCTGTTGCCTTTTTTAACTGTGTATTCTCCTGCACCTCTGTTCTTTCCGTAAATAACAGCAACTCCTTCCTTGGAAATTTTAGCCGAATCTACAGGCAACTCATTACCCCATTTTGCTCTATAAAGTACCACCTTATCTCCAGGTGAAAAGAGTTTTTTTCCGGCACTCTTATCGAATTCCAATCTTATGGAACAGTATTCTTTGGTTCTCCTCTTTTCTCCCTCTTGTGAGGTATATCTGTAAGCCTCCTTTGCCTCAATGGAAATACTTATAAGGCCTGAAAACAATAATATGCCCAGGAGAGTTTTTAGAAAGAATTGTGACAGGTTGTCAGACATGTTTCATACAATTAAATAATCCCATATTCAGTCTCCATTAGCGGTGTTGCTCATTAGAAACAATTTACAATCACAGTCATTAGTGATTGTATTTTATGGAATTATGCTCGCTTACATATATTTTTTTATGTCAACTCCTTTTGGAATGAATAGTTCTGCATTCCCTCCATGAAGGAGTACATCTCTTGCCACGGTAGATGATACGAACGAATACTCTTGTCTTGCCGGAATAAAGATTGTGGAGACTTGCGGAGCCATTTTTTTATTTGCTTGTGCAATAACGCTCTCAAGTTCAAAATCTGTAGTAGTTCTTAATCCTCTTACAATATAATTTACTCCTAATTTTTTACAGAGATCTATCGTAAGTTCCGTATAGGTACAAACTTCTATGTTTGAGAGCTCTTTTGTTGCATCTTTAATGATATTAACTCTTGAATCCGGTTTGAAATACCCCATTTTAGAGCTGTTGTATCCAACTGCAATTATTACTTTATCAAAAAGTTGCAGAGCCGAAAGAAGAACATCATAATGCCCCACGGTAAAAGGATCAAACGAACCAGGAAAAATAGCCGTACGCATAAATTCAATTTTTTTGTAAAAATAGCGATTTTTATTTACTTATATGTTATTTTTGCTATTCATTTTTATCGTTATGAAAAAGATATTATTTGCTTTTTTATTATTGTCCATCTCTGGATTATATGAATGTGCTTATGCTCAAAAGGTTGAGGTTGATTATTTCAATAATATTGATTCAGCCTCAAGATCACGTTATCGAATGGGAGGTAAAGAGTTTATCAAGTCTGTTGATAACTTGCCGTTTGTGTTGCGTGAGAAGAGAATAGTTGAGGAGATTTTATCCGGCAACGTACCCGATTCTCTCAAGTTTTTTCAAAAAATAGTATTTGAAACAGGACAAGTAGATAGTGTCGAGGTACTTAAAAAGAAGCATACTGTAGAGATTATGGCTCTTTCAGACTATCTTTCAATTGGGACCAACTTTGATTTTATTAGAATGCCCATGGGGCCGCTTGCTGCACAGGAGATAGCTGATTCTCTATTCTGTACTCTTCCAACAGCTTATCTTGTAGATAAAATTGCAATGGCTTCAGTTGGTGGAATTGATCCCTTTCCGTTCAGGCCTGTAAAAGACAGGAATATTTGGCCTGTAGTCTTTGAGGATAGTAACAATGCGATTAATGCGCTCTATAAGGCTTCAGGTTATCATTTTGGAGAATTGATAAGCGGTCTTAAAAAGGATGTTATTCTTACCTATAAAATAATGGATCCTGCGAGAAGAAATCATGTTACTATTTACGGCTGGCATTATCCAGACGGAAGCCATATTCAACCTTCAAATAATATTCATGTGAATTTCTATGTTGATTATAGTCATGGGATAAGGCTGTTGGCCAGATGCTGTAAAATTGATGGAAAGGAGTATGATATTAAATCTGTTTTGGAAGATCCAAAACTTTACAGGATATTAAGTGATGAGCCATTTCCAATGAGGAGGGCTACTTATGCAGGTGATTCTTTGCACGAAGGATTGACCTTTTGAGGTTCACTACTCATTACTTGCGTGCCTAACTTTGGCAAAATTTAGTAATGTGAGCCAATGTCTCTGTAAAATTACCTGTTTTGTGCATTGTGTTCTCTCCATCTGATAGGTTCAATTCCTTTTGAAATAAGATATTCATTGCATTTTGAGAAATGCCTGCATCCAAAAAATGCTCCTCTAGCCAGGGGAGATGGGTGTGCGGCTTGCAGTATGAGGTGGCGTGAGGCGTCTATGAGTGGACTCTTACTTTTAGCATAATTTCCCCAAAGCATAAAGACGATATTTTCTTTATTTTCAGATATTGCGCATATAACTGCATCTGTAAATGCTTTCCAACCTATATTGCTGTGTGATGCAGGTTGATTAGCTCTAACTGTAAGTACTGCATTCAGAAGAAAGACGCCTTGCTGTGCCCATCCGATAAGATTGCCGTTTTTATTATTTAGTGTAATACCCAAATCAGACTCTATCTCTTTGTAAATATTAGTCAATGAGGGAGGTACTGCCACGCCTTCTGGTACTGAAAATGATAATCCGTGTGCTTGATTTGGACCGTGATATGGATCCTGTCCGAGGATTACAACCTTTAACTGATTGAGAGGAGTTAGACTGAATGCTTTGAAAATAAGCGGCCCCGGAGGATAAATAATCTCCCCGTGCCTTTTTTCTTCATGAAGTGAATTTACCAACTCAACAAAATACTGTTTTTGAAATTCACCTTTAAGTAACTCTTTCCAACTCTCTTCTATCTGTACATCCATTGTTTATAATATATCCGATGTGTCTGTTGCCAAGGCCCTATGTTATATGCTGCAGTATTTGAATATTATTTTTCAAAGATGAAATTAAGTACCTCTTCCATTGTGTTAACATAGTGGAAAGAGAGACCTTTTACATAAATATCTTTAATCTCTTTAATATCTCTTTCATTTTCAGCAGAAAGGACTATTGTTTTTATCCCTGCACGTTTGGCTGCAAGTATCTTCTCCTTTATTCCCCCAACAGGTAATACTTTTCCTCTAAGGGTCATCTCTCCTGTCATGGCAATCTGATGCTTTATACTTTTTACCTTGAATGCCGATGCCATGGCACTTACCATAGTTATACCGGCCGATGGCCCGTCTTTTGGAATTGCTCCTTCGGGAACATGAATATGCACATCTTTATTATTAATCTCTTTTGAAGTAATACCAATTTGTTCAGGATGCGCTTTAATATATTGATATGCAATGACTGTTGATTCTTTCATTACATCACCAAGGTTGCCGGTGGAGGTAAGTATTCCTTTTCCTTTACTCAAACTGCATTCAACAAAAAGTATTTCACCACCCATTTCTGTCCATGCAAGTCCTGTAACAACTCCCGGTGCCTCATTGCCTTTCTGCATATCATGCATATTTGTCGGGAGTCCTAAGATGCTTTTAACCTCTTTTGCAGTTATTGTCTCCTTAACGTTTTCTCCCATTGCTATCTCCATTGCAGTATGGCGCGCTATTTTAGCAAGTTGTTTGTCAAGATTTCTAACTCCCGATTCCCTTGTATAATCATCGATAATAGTTTCAATAGCCTCTTTACATAATTTCATCTGATTAGCCTTTAATCCATGTGCCTCAGTTTGTTTTGGGATCAGATGGTCCTTAGCAATATGATATTTCTCCTCAGCAAGGTATCCGCTAACAGGAATCATCTCCATTCTATCTCTTAATGCAGGACTTATAGTACCGATATTGTTGGCGGTTGTTAAGAATAGAACTTTTGATAGATCATAGTCTATATCAAGATAATTATCGTGAAAAGCAGTATTTTGTTCGGGATCGAGGACCTCAAGAAGAGCGGAAGCCGGATCACCTTTAAAATCAGAGTTAACCTTATCTATTTCGTCAAGAACAATAACCGGGTTGGAACTGCCTGTCTTTTTAATGGTATCTATTATTCTGCCCGGCATTGCGCCGATATATGTTTTTCTGTGACCTCTTATCTCCGATTCATCATGTAAGCCACCAAGAGAGATGCGGCCGTATTTTCTTTCAAGAGCTTTGGCAATTGATTTTCCCAAAGAGGTTTTTCCAACTCCTGGAGGGCCGTACAGACAAATAATAGGTGATTTCATATTCCCTTTTAATTTCAGCACTGCCAAATATTCTATAATTCTCTCCTTAACCTTTTCGAGTCCGAAATGATCATGGTCAAGAACCTTTTGTGCATTTTTTAGATCAAGATTATCCGTTGTGGTCTCATCCCATGGCAGATCAAGTATGAATTCTATATAATTCAACTGAACACTGTAATCTGGGGAATTTACATTCATCTTATCCAATTTGTTCAACTCTTTTTCAAAAGTTTCAGCCACTTTAGCAGACCATTTCTTGTTTTTTGCCCTCTCTCTCAACTCATCGCTGTCAATGGAACTACCACCCATCCCAAGTTCTTCCTGAATTGTTTTTAGTTGGTTATTAAGATAATATTCACGTTGTTGCTGATCAATTTCACTTTTGACCTTTTGTTGAATATCATCCTTGATTTTAAGAATTTCAATCTGTTTATTCAGTACTTCAAGCAGTTTGTACGCTCTCTTTTTCAAACTGTTTTCGCTAAGGATTTCTATCTTGTCTGTCAATTTCTCTAACTCTAAATTTGAGGCTATAAAATTAGTTAGAAATTCATATCCCTCAATATTTTTAATTGCAAAACCAACCTCTTGCGGCAAATGTGGAGATAATTTAAGGATATACATAGCTGCATCCTTAATTGATTCGGAGATTACCTCCATATTTGGATCATTCCTCTTAGGACTTTTCTCTTCTAAATGTTCTACAACTCCAATAAGATAGGGGTCATTTGAGATAATATCTATGAGCTTGAACCTTTTTATGCCCTGCAACAGAGCTGTCATGGTACCGTCCGGTAATTCTATTATCTTAAGAATTTTTGCCGATGTTCCTATGTCAAAAAGATCTTTTCTTTTTGGATCTTCTACCTTCACATCCGTTTGAGTTACAGTACCGATTATTTTAGTGGTTTTATAAAGTGTTTTAACCAGTTTAATTGATTTTTCTCTGCCTACAGTGATGGGCATAATTGTCCCTGGAAACAGAACAGCATCTCGTAATGCCAAAATGGGCAATGTTTGCGGTAAATCTATATCATCGGTATTTGAATTTCCCTCTACATTCATGATAGGCACGATATTCAAATTATTTCCTCCCTCTATTTGATTGATCTGATTTAAAATAAATTCAGGTATCTTCATATTTCCTCCTCAGTTTTTTAAGTGTCATTTTGTCAGTATCGCCTTGTATGGTCAATCTCTGTGCCAAACTAAAGAAGCGGTAATTTTATTCCGAAAAAGAATCCTTTTTCTCCGAACTTGTTAATTGCATAACTTATACTTAATACTGTATCATAGTATGTTACAACGTCTATGCCAACTCCTGAACCAATTAATGATCTATTCTCAAGTTCATTGCCTATGCTTTTGTATTTATTTGAGATATATCCTGCATCAACCATTAGTTTTGCATACACCGTAAGGTGAATCTTATAGAATTTGTCGAGCCGTCTGATAAAATTCATTGTAAATATTCTTTTTGGCATAATCATATATTTGATACTATTGTTCATTATAATATAATGTTGGCCGTCAGCTACATAATAATCATATCCTGTCATATTAATTGTTCCATATCCCATCGCCTGGTCATACAGATATGCTCTTTTGTTTTTGTAAGTACTTCCGATGTTCATATTTGTGCTCCAAAACCATCTCTTTCCTAACGGCTTATAATATTGAAAATTTAGTTTTAGCTTAACATAATTTAAGTCAAATCCATTTACGCAACTGCTTTTTCCGTCAACATCTATAAAGTACCCCGATGTAGGGTAGACATTATAATCTCTTCCTTCTATTGAGTATTCATATCCTATAGTGAAAGTGTGACTTCTCGTGCCATTGATTCCCCAATAGGAGGGATTTGCAATTAAGACCGTGTCTTTAATTGATGAGCGATTAAACCCAAGAGATATGGTGTGCCGTTGTCTGATATTATTTCTGTAAGTATATGAGATTTCTCCGCCGAATTCTTTTAGCATAAAACCGTTTGATGCCTTAATATACTTTGCCTTATTGTCTTGAGAGAAGGCATTAATCGTCTTGTTGTAGTGGTTAAAACCTCTCACTCCGAGTATATGCTTTCCACTTCTGTCCAAGAAGATATTATTATATGAGAATGCGAATCCTTTTTCATAGCCGAATGAACCGCTAAAAGACATCCTATGAGCTCTTCCGAACATGTTGTCCAATTTAACCCCAAGATCGAGTGTTATTTTATTTATTTTGGCATTCTTTATCCATGAACTGAAGTTTCTGTCCTCCAACTTGATATTTATTAGTGGCCAATAGTACCATCTTTCCTCCACGTTAATAATGATAGTAACAGGTTCGAGTGTATCAGAGTATTGAGGGTATGAGTTGCTTTGCTGTATTGTAAGATTCCCGTAGTCTTTTTGATGTAACCCATCATAATCTTTCTCCCAGCTTATATTAATGAAGTTAAATAATGAGGTATTTGTTAAGTTCTCTTTTGCTGATTCGATTAGCATTTCAAATGAGGAGGAGTCTGTTTGTGTCCCCTCGACAAATGGTAATTCTCTTAATATAACAAACTCTTTAGTTGATTTGTTTCCTATGATTATAATTTTTGAAATGCTTATATCCTTGGCGTTTAAGCATTGGCATATAAGAAATAATAGAGCAGGTAATATAAAATATTTAAACTTCATTAATCCCATGCCCAAAAATAAGTATTATTGTCTTATTTTTTTTATAAATCAAGAAATTTTTGATAATCATTGTAATAATTAAAAAAATGTATAAATTTGCACACAATTATATATACAACTAACCTTTTAATTTTTTAATAATTATGACTAAAGCAGATGTAGTTAATGAGATTGCAAAAGCAACTGGCATGGAGAAAATTGCCGTACAAAAAATTGTTGAATGCTTCATGGAGAGTGTAAAAGGCTCTTTAGCAAAGAACAAGAACGTTTATCTTCGTGGTTTCGGAAGTTTCATCGTAAAGAAACGTGCTAAGAAAACTGCAAGAAATATTTCAAAGAACACTACTTTGATTATTCCTGCTCATAATATTCCTGCATTTAAACCTGCTAAGGTTTTCATGGGTAAGGTTAAAGGTGGCAAGAAATAATCTTGTGTTCTAACATTTTAAATAATAACTAATTATGCCAAGCGGAAAGAAAAGAAAGAGACATAAAATGGCTACTCACAAGCGCAAAAAACGTCTTCGTAAGAACAGACATAAGAAGCGCAAGTAACCGTGAATGTCGGTAATGAACAGGCGATGTCTGAGATTAAGGCATCGCTTTGTGTTTACATGATAGACAGATGGAGAAAGATTTAGTAATTGATGTGAGTCCTTCAGAGATTAATATAGCTCTGATGGAAAATCATAGGCTTGCCGAACTCAATAAAGAAGATAACGAAGGATCAATATCTGTAGGAGATGTGTATCTCGGAAAGGTAAAAAAGATTATGCCCGCCCTTAATGCCGCTTTTGTGGATATAGGGGATGAAAAGGAGGCATTTATCCATTATCTCGATTTAGGGTTGAATTTCAGGGCCTTTGATTATTTTACAAAACATTCCAATCCCAAGCAGGATTTGAGATCTTTCTTCTCCAATGTCGCAATAGGACCAATCCTTGAAAAAGAGGGTAAAATAGAAGATGTATTAGTACCCGGTAGTTCACTTGTGGTTCAGATTGTTAAAGAGCCAATTTCTACAAAGGGTGCAAGATTGACAGCTGAAATATCAATAGCGGGAAGAAACATCGTACTTCTTCCCTTTGCAGACAAAGTAAATATATCACAAAAAATCTCCTCGAAAGAGGAAAGGAAAAGGCTTGAAAGGCTGGTATACAGTATACTTCCCAAAAATTATGGAGCTATTATCAGAACGGCTGCAGAGGGTAAAAAGGCAGCAGTGCTTGATTCGGAACTCAGGGGACTTATAAAAAAGTGGGAAGATTCATTTGTGATGATAGCTGAGTCTAAGCCTCCCAAACTGCTTTTTAATGAAACAAGCAGAACCACAACAATTCTGAGAGACCTTTTAAATGATTCTTTCTCTAATATTTTTGTCAATGACAAAGTGGTATATGAAGAGATAAGAGCATACATTTCAACAATTTTACCCGAACAGGAGAAAATTGTAAAATATTATAAAGGCGATGTTCCTATTTTTGATTATTATGACATCACCAAACAGATTAAAGGAGCTTTCGGGAGAGTTGTACCGATACGGCAGGGAGCGTATATAGTTCTTGAACACACCGAGGCATTACATGTGGTAGATGTCAACAGCGGTATCCGAGCAAAAAGTGGTGTGGAACAGGAGGATAACTCTTTTGTAGTTAATATGCATGCCGCAGATGAGATAGCACGACAGATGCGTCTTAGAGATATTGGGGGTATTATAATTGTCGATTTCATAGATATGGATAACAATGACCACAAAGTTGCGCTATATAAGCATATGCAGGAACTTTTGGCCAATGACCGTGCAAAACATAACGTATTGCCACTTACCAGATTCGGCCTTATGCAGATTACAAGGCAAAGAGTAAGACCTGCCACCGAAATTAAGGTTAATGAGCAATGTCCGATGTGTCACGGTACCGGAGAGATAGCTCCGAGCATATTGATAGATGAGATACTTGAGAGACAATTGGCTTTTTATGTTAAAGAGAAAAAGATAAAATCTTTTATTTTAAGACTTAATCCTATTGTAGAAGCATACATAACAAAGGGCTTTTTTAAGAGTATTAAGCGGAAATGGTGTAAAAAATATAATTGTTCTATTAGGACAACAGCCGATTCCGAATTTTCTCTTCTTCAGTCCAGGTGGTGTACAGACAATGGTGAAGCAATAGATGAATAATTAAAAACGGCGGTTGATTTTCAATCGCCGTTTTTTAGTACGCCCAGCATGGGCGTAATCTAATGGATGCAAGTCTCTAACGAGCCCTAATAGTGGGAATCGTTTAAGAAGCACCTGCAAAAGGCTGTGTTTAGGTATAGATGTTACTTTTTCAGCTTACGATACCGCTGCCGTGGTCTCCGCCAACCCCGTTTCCGGCAAGCCTACTGTTTTCCCCGTATCACAACGCCACTTGGATACTCGGTAGTTATTTTTGAATAATTTTGTTATATATCAAAAGTTACGTATCTTGCAGTGAATTGGAACTATTAGCCACTTAAAACTGAGCAAATGAAAGCCTTTCTGAGACAAGCGAAGGCGACAATTTTTCTTATGCTCCTATTGTTGCTGTCCTGCATCAATCTACATTCGCAGATAGGTCCGGTAAAAAACACCATTGTTCCACCCTCACCGTCATCAACTATTTACCGGCAATATACGGGATATAGTCCCGGATATTCCACAGGATCAGTTAGTATACCAGTACCCATATATGAGATCAGGGTAGGCGAATACAGTTTACCTGTCACATTACAGTATGGTACAAATGGGATTAAGGTAGATGACGATCCATATCCGGCAGGATACGGTTGGATGTTACAGCCCGGGTTACGTATTACATGTACTATCATGGGTCGTTCGGATGTATTATATAAGAAAGACATCCGTCAGGGCGAGACTAATTTCATGTATTTTAAGAAAGCCATGTATGATTCACGTCGTGGAGAGAGTCAGATAGCCGATACGTCGTGCAGGGATACGCAGTATGATATTTTTTCCGTGCATTTGCCAGGTGGTGATTATTCGTTCATTCTCACCGCGTCAGGTAATACGTATGTAGCTGTAACGGAGGGCAATCTGTTGAAGATAGAGTATCAGTCGTCCAATAATATGAGGTTTAAGGTAACGGATGATAAAGGAGTGATATATTATTTCAGTCCGTATGAGTATAATCTGGAAGATATATGTACCGGTTGGGTTCTTACCAGGATAGAGTTGCCAGGGACCGGCAATGTTATTGATTTTACATGGGGATTATATTATCACAGCGGTCTTGTTCCGGGTACGGTTACCGGTGGAAACACTTTAAAGGATTATAAGCCGGCCGAATATGGGAGTGGAGGTATTGAAGCTCATGCCCAGTATGAGAATGCACAGGATGTGGGTTTGCTTACGGGCGGCGTAATGTATGGGCAGATGGCCCATCTTACTGGTATTACATTTCCTACGGGCAGTTTATCCATAACGTATAAGTCTGGCAGCAACCCTCTTATAGATAACATTACTGTTATGAACAAGTATTCCAGCATTATCAAGCGAGCCTGTTTCACCTATGGTACAGGCATGTCCGCTGCATTGCTCAATGAGATAGATATTACCGGCGAAGGCAAGTATGTATTTGGTTATAATCCGCAACGTTTCACTAATTATTATGCCCAGGATTACTGGGGTTATTATAATGGCAAGGATAATCTTTCCCTGCCCCCCCGAATGCAGATACGATCCTATGATAATCAGATAGGATCCGAGCAATATGTTCTGTATGGATATGCCGACCGCAGCATAGATACCACTGCGATGAAAGCCAATATACTCACGCGCATCACTTATCCAACCAAAGGATATACCGATTTTTATTATGAGCCACATGAGTTTACCGGTACGGCACCTACAACTGTCGGATTGGGTCCTGATTACCGTTATGCACTCTCCAAAGGAGGAGGATTACGGCTGCGCAGCATGGTCACTACGTCATCCGATGGTACCTCCATTACCAAGTGGTACAAGTATGGCAGCGGAGAGAACGGCAAGGGCAATATTGTATTTGAGCCTACACTTGATACCTTTATAGATGAATTTTATGCATACGACTGTTTCGGGGCCAATGCCCAGTATCCTACCCGAGGGATCAATTTCCGTCTTCTCTTTGTAAATATGCAGTCCAATTGTGCCCAATATAATTTCAATACACCGGCAGTCTGGTATGACTGCGTTACCGAGTATTCATCAGATGACAGCAAGACGGTATATACGTTCAGTCATCCCGTTCCACTGGATGTATTTCCACAAACCGTAGTGAAAGACTTTACCCACAGAGGTATCTTCAGTTTAAACAATCTGTTTTCCAAGGGGTGCATACTCACCAATGAAAAACAGTATAAGAAAGTATTGTCTGGGTACATACTTGCTGAAGAGACAACATATAATTACAGCGTAACGGAAGATCCATCCAAGCGTATTCTGTCACTGTTTGTCAATCGATATCAGCTCAATATCATGGGCAACGGGCCTGATTTCTATCTCACATCGGCTGGCCATATCATATCGCCGAACGATGGTCTGGGTTTTCCCAAGGAGCTGGTGCAGAAAGGTATTACCCCCACTGGAGGTAATCTCTCTTCCATGAGTGAATACAATTCGCGTGGTCTGCTGAACAGGGAGTGGTTACCATGTGCCACCACAGGCAGTTATACCGAGCCGTCAACACTCAAAAGCAGCATAATCTCATTTTATGGAGGCGATACCGCTCCATATAACTCTACTGTCTATGAGAGTTCACCATCGGCCCGTCCAGTGTCTGTTTACGGACCCGGGGCAGCATGGTCATCCAAACCTGTACAGACAGCTTATCTGTCTAACAGTTCATCCGGCACGTATTCCTGCAAGTATTATTATGTAACCGGAACGGGAGGCCTTGCTCAGAACGGAGTATATGGTTCAGGCGAACTGCATGTAACCTCTGCCACAGATGAGGATGGAGCCGTTACGCTTGTCTTTACCGACAAACTGGGACAGAATGTGCTCACACGCCGGCTCAATGGCGAAGCCTCAGCAGATACCTACAGTGTCTATGACGACTTCGGTAATCTGTGTTATGTGCTTACGCCCATGTATCAGAGTACTGCCAATACAGATTTGTATGCATACAGATACATCTATGACAGCAAAAACAGATGCACGGAGAAACAGGCACCTGGTGTGCAGACGGTGAAGTATATCTATGACAGTGCTGACAGACTTATCTTCACGCAGGACGGCAATCAGAGGGCGATGAGTACACCTCAGTGGACCTTCTTCCTGTACGACAAGTGGGGGTAGAATGGTACTTGAGGGCACCTGTACCAATACCAATACGTCGTCCGTATCAAGCATAGTAACAGCCGTTACCTTTACTGCTTCGGATACGGGTATAGGTAGCAGCGGATATACCCTGACCAACTTCACTCTTACAGCTCCGGTAGTTTACAGAGTAACCTATTACGACACCTACGCTTTCAGGAATCTCTCCGGGTATAGCGGCAACAGCAACTTCCCTGCAGCCACAGTGAATGCCGCAGGACTGCCGACAGCTACCGTGACTACACTGTATGACGGTACCACGAGACTGTATGCCGCCACCTATTACGACATCAAGGGCAGAGCGGTAAGGGAGGTCACAAGCAACCATATAGGTGGATATGAGACGGTAATTACAAGTTATACGTTCAGCGGCAAGCCGTTGACTGTAACTCATACGCATACGGCTGCCGGCAAGACAACACAAACGGAGATATATACATACTCCTACGATAATGCCGAGAGGCTCTCTTCCATAAGCCACAAACTGAACACGGCAGCAGCTGTAACTCTTGCTTCCTATACATACGATGACCTCGGGCGTCAGTTGACAAGGAGATATCATGGTGCAACAACCAATACCTACACCAACAGCTACAACATACGCAGCTGGCTTACAGGTCTCTCTGGGAACAACTTTGCGTTCACCCTGGGCTACAACACCGGTGCCGGCACAGCTCGCTATAACGGGAATATCTCCTCCATGACATGGCGCAATGGTAATAGTTCACAGACCATACAGGGATACAGGTTCACATACGACAACCTCAGCCGTCTCACTGCCGCCACATACGGTGAGGGTACATCAATCAGTAGCAATACCAATCGCTATACGGAAAACATAACGGGCTATGACAGCAATGGTAATATCCTCTCACTGCAGCGATATGGTCCTGTAAGCGGCTCATCATACGGCATGATGGACAATATGACCATGGGCTACAGCGGCAACAGACTCACCACAGCCAACGATGCCATAAGCTATACGGGTTATGGTGGTCCGACAGATTTCTACAACGGCTCC
>CAZNBA010000032.1:0-18705 GCA_964571395.1 uncultured Muribaculaceae bacterium | reverse complement strand
TGTGATAGCATTCCAGCACCACGAGATCCGCATTATGTTATCTGTGACAGCATTCCAACTCAACGAAGTTAAGCACAGCTTTTTGCAGATACTCCTATAAATCTTTCTAAAACAACTTCGCAACTATTTCTCCAAGATAAGCACTATCTATATTATCAAATGAATCAACACTCTTGCTATCTATATCCAGTACCCCGACAATACTCTCTCCATTGAATACCGGCACCACAATCTCCGATTTGGAAAGTGAACTACAAGCTATATGCCCCTGAAATTTATCCACATCGGGAACAACAACAGTCCTACCCTCTTTCCACGCAGTTCCACATACTCCCCTACCGTATTTTATCCGCTGGCAAGCGATAGGACCCTGAAACGGGCCAAGAACAAGTTGAGCAGAATTTTGATTCTCCGCCACCTTACCGGTTGCATATTCTTCTGTAAGATAGAAACCTACCCACCAGAAATCAAATGATTCCTTTAAAACAGCACAAATATTAGCCATTTTTGCAATAACATACTCTTCTCCACGCACTAACGCCTCAATTTGAGGCAAAATCTCCTTATATACATCCTCCTTGCTACCAGCGCTTAATATTAACTCTTCCATACTAAAATGATTATTTTTAAATTACCTTACTTTATTCCACAAACAGGACAAGCCCCTTAAGGTATTCTCCCTCAGGATGATAAATATTAACAGGATGATCCTGAGGCTGGGTAAGCCTATATAAAATCCTGACTCTCCTCCCGCTTTGAGCGGCTGCTGAAAAGACGGCAAGTGCAAACTCGTTTTTATCTACGACCTGAGAACAACTGAAGGTGAAAATAATACCTCCAGGAGCAACTCTTTCAATTGCAGCTGCATTGAGCCTCTTATAGGCCCGCAGAGCATTTTGCATCGCCCCCCTATGCTTTGCAAATGCAGGAGGATCAACAATCATAAGATCATATTTACCCTTCTCCGTTTTATGGAGAAATTCAATCGCATCGGTACAATAGGCGGAATGCGTTGCCTTATCATTATCCCTATCCTTTTTCTTCTGCTTTTTTGCAATACTCTCCCCACCACTCTTCTTCTCATAATCATCCCCCTCTACGGTTTTAAACCCATTAAGAGTAACATTTTCAACAGCAAGATCTATAGCTTTTTGCGAACTGTCAACAGAATCAACATGCACAGCACCACCAGCCAACGCATATACAGAAAATCCACCGGTATAACAGAAAAGATTCAGGACATTCCTACCCTGTGAATATTTTTTTACCAACTCTCTATTCTCCCTCTGGTCCAGGAAAAAACCGGTTTTCTGCCCCTCAACCCAATTTACTGAGAATTTATTGCCGTTTTCAATTATAAACGAAGATGATTTCTCCTCTTCAAAATACATATCGGAATTCCTATATATATATGAATCTTTAACTTCAAGGCCTGCCTTAAACGGAGCTGTACCGGAACTTTTATCATACACAGCCTTAAGAGAATCTCCATAGATTTTTTTAAGTGCCAAACAAATATCTTTTTCGGCAAGGAACATTCCTACAGAATGAGCCTGCATAACAGCTATATCTCCGTACAGATCAATAATGAGCCCTGGCAAAAAATCTCCCTCCCCATGCACAAGCCTATATGCATTTGTCTCTTTACCCTCTGTCAAAAAAAGAGACACCCTCATATCATAAGCACGTTTCAATGCTCCATACCAAAATTTCTCGTCAATTGCACATCGCTCAAAACTGAGTATCCTGACAGCTATTGTTCCAATCTGATAATGCCCAATTCCGAGAAAATCTCCTTCAAATGACTGCACCTCAACAATCTCGCCCTCTTTAAGTTCATCGGTATCACCACCATACATCCTTTTACCTCCCATGCTCTTCACCCTTTCAATACCTCCTACTGCACCGGAGAAAACCCATGGATGATATCTCTTAAGTGATTCACCCCTGCCTTTTTTCAATATTATTCTATACATGCTAAAAAATTTGCGATAAGATACCTTTCTGTTATCTATAATTTACGGCTCTTTATAAGGTGCATATACATAACACGGCATACCCATGCATCGGTTGCCGCATAACGAAGCTGAGCATCTGATAATTGGGTAGATTCCCAATTGGACAACTGTTGCGATTTGGAAACCTTTTTACCGAGAATAATAGCTGACATTTTTCTAACACTTTTTTCCTCTATCCCATAATCACTTGCCAATTTCTGCAAATCGACAAAACCATCAGGGTCAAAATCATTATATTCCTGCAATCCCTTGATATCATCATGAACAGCAGCACCTATCTTTAATATAAGACTGCTACTTAAGATCCTCGCAAGTTGTTCCGGAACGCCAAGTTGCTGTAATCTGAAAATATATGCCCTATCCTCTCCCGCAAGCTGAAGAATAGCCATTCTATTCCTTGGAACCTTTTGGACAAAACAAGGTTTAGTCTCAGTATCAAATCCAATTATACGCTGTCGAATTAAATAGTCGACCGCCTCATCAAACTCCTCTCCCTCTGAAGAGATCACACAAGTTGAACCTGAAAAGGCCATAATTTCCATGTGTTCTATCTCCTGAGATGTTATCTTACTTGCAAACCCCATAATTTTAATTCAATATCTTATTAATTAATTTGTAGGAATAAGGCAGCCTTGCCTCTATCCTCAATAAATTATCATTATTAATATATCTTCTTGAGAATGGTACAAAAACGGTAGAATACTCCTCCAATCCACATTCTCTTCCATATTTATATTTGTATGATAAATTCCCGTCAAGATCCAACTTTTCGCCCGACAAACCATATACAGGTACGGAAATATAGGCATCGAGTTTACCGTCGGCTGCTCTTAGAGCAAGCAATTTTTCACTTCTCAAAGTCTTATAACATTCTATTGCTGTATATACAGCGGGATCTATAAACCTGAAATCATTTGCTATAAGATCTTTATATGGAAATCTGCCTGAAGAATCCTTATAAGCAATAAGTTCCTTCATTACCACCTGAAGTGTGTCTATCAGAAACGGATAATGGGTACAGCCCAATATAACGGCCTTCAATTTAGCCTTCCCGCCACTCAATCTGTATTTTTCAATCAACGAAACAAGGTGAAATCTGGCATAATTTGCCGCGCTATTCAGTTGAATTTCTGAAAGTTTTCTGCCTGATTTTTCATAAAGAATATCGTTGTTCTTAAAACTGAAATTATAAACAGAGAGCATTTCCGGTTTAATATCATTCTCTCCCCTACCGACTCTTGGTCCCCTATAACTGCTTCTGGGTTTAGTCAACGCTCTGTTAACAAAATCAGGTTCCATATCTACTGCCTCAGCAAACCCGGCTGAACCATGATTTACAACCTCTATCTTACCTCCAAAGGGAACTTTAGCCATTCTATTCAAAATTTTTACCGTATCCTTAGAATTAACGCTCTCTTGCTGCATCTGTTCTATTGTTCTCTTGTATGCACCAGATGAAATAGTTCCTACAGTAGCAAGTACCCCGACAGCCACTTCTCCCGTACGATTTATAGAAAAATTTTCCTGTTTAACAGTATCCGAAATAAAATCAAGAAAAGCACTTGCCCCAGCATTTACCACTCCTATAACTTTAATTCCGGTGTGACTCTGAGCTAACAATTTGGAAATATCTCCTAATCCATAACTTGTAGCTGTATTACATGCAATAACAACGATCTTGGAGGGCTTTTTTATTCCAACCGGAGTCTTATAATCGGTAGGATTCTCACAAAAACCGGAGTTCAAAAGAAAGAGGGCATCCTTAACAGCAAGTTCCTTCAGATAATCATCCTTTCCCTCTGAAGAATAGTTTCCATAAGGCATATTTGCCTGATCAGCCGCATAGGTAAAATCTTCTCCTTCAAAATCAGGAATACCATCTGGAAGCATCTCACCTGTAATATTATTGAAGGAATCGAGAGAAAGCATACGCTCAAGGACAGTAAGGCCGCCAGTCCCTGAATCAAAAACGCCAATAGGCAACTCCTTTTTTTCTTTAGGAAAATTACTGAAATCGGCATAAAATCTCGATGAACTCTCAAATAATGCCTTCCTTAAAATAGGAGAGAGAACCTCATCCGACTGTTTATTATTCCCCGAAGAACAAGAAAAAAACAGGAATGCGGCAGTAAGAAGGAAAAAGTATCTCATATTACTATAAATTAAAAAGTACCCTTATAATATTTGAATGTTCCGTTTGGAGAATGAATCTCCAGCATAGTGGATTTATCCACAGATTTTTCTACACGGCCAATAATTTTGGCATTTATTCCAAATTTACGTGATATCTCAATAATCTCACGGGCAGACTCCTCTGGCACATAATACTCCAATCTGTGCCCCATATTGAATACTCTGTACATCTCTTCCCATGAAGTTCCAGACTCCTCGGCAATAACTTGAAACAGACGAGGTATATCAAACATATCATCCTTTATCACTCTTACTCCATCAACAAAATGAAGCACTTTTGTCTGTGCTCCTCCCGTACAATGCACCATGCCATGTATTTTACTTCTCATATTTCTAAAGACTTCACGTGCCACAGGCAGATATGTCCTTGTCGGCGACAGAACAAGTTTCCCAAAAGGAAGTCCTGTAATCTCGTCTATTTCGTCAAGTCTCTTTGTGCCGCTATAAACCAACTTCTTGTCGATGGAATTATCAAATGATTCAGGATATTTGCCGGCAAGATATTTAGAAAAAACATCATGACGTGCAGAGGTCAATCCGTTACTGCCCATACCGCCATTATACTCCTTCTCATATAGAGCCTTCCCGCAAGACTCCAATGCGACTATTACCTCTCCTCCAACAATCTTTGAATTATCTATCACATCGGAACGCTTCATTCTGGCGCACACAGTACTGTCAACTATTATGGTTCTTACCAAATCTCCAACATCTGCCGTCTCTCCACCTGTAAGTATAAGATTTACGCCATACTCCTTCATTCTCTCCGCAAAGGCAGATGAGGCAGAAATCAGTCTTGCAATAACCTCTCCTGGAATAAGATTCTTATTTCTCCCTATTGTAGATGATAACATTATATTATCAGTGGCTCCGATGCAGATAAGATCGTCGGTATTCATAACTATCGCATCCTGAGCAATACCGTCCCAAACACCAATATCCCCGGTCTCTTTCCAATATGTATATGCCAACGAGGACTTTGTACCTGCACCGTCTGCATGCATCACTATACAATAATCATCATCCCCTCCCAAATAATCAGGTACAATCTTACAAAATGCATTAGGGTACAAACCT
Organism: uncultured Muribaculaceae bacterium; assembly: GCA_964571395.1. Classification (GTDB taxonomy): domain Bacteria; phylum Bacteroidota; class Bacteroidia; order Bacteroidales; family UBA932; genus Egerieousia. Next base: position 13,417 of record CAZNBA010000032.1, on the reverse strand, counting down.
TTATCTACATTTTTAATAGCATTGTGAACATCTTCTTTTGCCGAAGAGACGCCTCTTTGGGCATACCTGTTAGTCTTATCGGATTTCTGCATAATTTGAAAATAAATATGCAAAATTAACTTATTTTTTCCATTAATACCACATATTAACGGAAGAATAACAGTTCACGATACTTTGGCAACGGCCACAACTCATCATCCACAACCATTTCAAGCTTATCCGCCACCACTCTAATCCTATCCATATATGGAAAAACGTTACCCTGATAAGCCATAGCCTTAGAATGAATTTCATCAATCATGTTTGCCTCTTTGCGAGCCTCTACCATTCCGTGCACAAAATTATGCAGATCATTTATATACCCCGATATCTTTCTAATAAGATTCAGTTGCGTGGCACAGAGTGATTTATACTCATCAGGGTACAAATCCTTAATACCTTCTACATTATTCACAAGACGGTTTTGAAAAGTTATTGCAGTGGGTATCACGTGATTTGTCACCAGATCTCCAAGCACCCGTGCCTCTATCTGCAACTTTTTTACAAAAATCTCATTAAGAACATCATATCTCGCCTGAACCTCTCGCTCAGTAAGAATTTCCTGCTCCACAAACATTTTCATACTTTTCGGAGTTATGTACTCCTCAAAGGCCATCGGTGCAGAAAGTATGGCTTTAAGGCCTCTCCTTCTTGCCTCGTCGTGCCACTCGGCACTATATCCGTTTCCCTCAAACATTATAGACTTTGACTCAATGACAAATTTGCGTATCACCTTCATCATGGCCTTATCGTGACTCAATCCCTTTTTCAACTCTATATCAGTAAGAGATTTGAATCGTTCCAACTGCTCAGCCACTATTCCGTTCAGTATGAAGACAGAAGAAGCAACATTACATGAAGAGCCTACTGCCCTAAACTCAAAACGATTACCCGTAAAGGCAAATGGAGAGGTTCTGTTTCTGTCTGTATTATCGGGTAGTATTTCTGGAATCTGATTCACAATGTGCATTTTGGAGCGTACTTTTACCTCTTTGTCAGACAGATTTGTTAGATTTCTGTTCGTCAGCCGCTCTATGGAATCGAGTAATTTGGAGAGAGTCTCGCCTACAAAGATACTCATTACAGCAGGAGGAGCCTCATTACCACCAAGCCTGTACATATTGTTAAGCGAGGCAACACTACTCATCAGAAGAAAGTTATGTTCATACACACCTCTGATTACAGAGACAAAGAAACTCAGGAATTGTAAATTCGTCCTTGGCGTACGTCCAGGAGAAAGAAGATTGATTCCGGTATTTGTAACCAGGCTCCAATTACAGTGCTTTCCTGAACCATTTACTCCGGCAAATGGCTTTTCATGAAAGATTACCTTTAATTTATGCCTTTTGGAGATCTTCCGCATAAGAATCATCATCATAAGATTCTGATCAGAAGAGAGATTGGCCTCTCCATATATTGGAGCAAATTCGAACTGGTTTGGGGCAACCTCATTGTGACGTGTTTTAAGTTTCACGCCAAGTTTATAAGCTTCTGTTTCAAAATCCTTCATAAAAGCCATAACCCTACTTGGTATAGCTCCGAAATAGTGATCCTCCAACTGCTGATCTTTTGCTGCCGTATGCCCTAAAAGTGTTCTATTACAAATCATAAGATCTGGACGTGCTCTATAGAAAGCCTCATCAACAATAAAATACTCCTGCTCTATTCCGAGCATTGGCACCACCTTGGTAACATTTTTATCGAACATCCTGCAAATAGCTACAGCAGCCTTGTCAACAGCAGCAATAGATTTCAAATGCGGTGTCTTCTGGTCCAACGATTCACCAGTATAGGCAACAAAAATTGTCGGAATACACAGTGTCTGATCTATGATAAAGGCAGGAGAACTTGGGTCCCATGCCGTATAGCCTCGAGCCTCAAATGTATTCCTGAGACCTCCGCTCGGGAAACTCGAAGCATCAGGTTCCTGCTGTATCAGGGTACTTCCCTTAAAGTTTTCAAAAACACCTCCTCCTGACATAGGATCAAGAAACGATTCATGTTTTTCTGCAGTTGCATCCGTCAGTGGATGAAACCAGTGAGTGTAGTGAGTCGCCCCCATCTTGACAGCCCATGCCTTCATTCCTGCAGCAATCTGGTCAGCAATTACCCTGTCTATTTTCTCTCCTTTTTCTACAGCTGCAATAATTGAACTGTAAGCCTCTTCGGAGAGATAGAGTTTCATCTTGTCCATATCGAATACATTTACGCCGAAGTATTCGGAGATGGGACGGGTCTCTACATAAAATCTTTCAGCCTTATGAGTTGCAAACTCATCGAGTGCTCTGTTGCGGATATTACCCATAGTGGAAACTTTATTAATTAATGGTATATTCAGCATTGTACAAAATTTTCAGCTCTTTTCAGCTCTTTTCAACTCTTCCACTCGCACATTTAACTACCAGCATTAAAAAACACCTGTAAGTAATAAGAATATCTTGTTACATCACACTAACATTTATCAAAAGGCTCAAATTTATCTGAAAAAAGAGAGATGAGTCTTAACGAAGCCCAAACGCGTGAAAATTTTGTAATATTTAGTAATATTTATAAAATATACATATATTAATCAATATTTAGATGATTTTTATGGTATATTTTTAAATTTATAGCACAAATATATAGATTTCATTAAAAATATATACTATTATATAAAATATTTATAAACATCTTAAGAACTTATTAACATTTTATACCTAAATACAGATATTAGAACTCCCACAAGATGCGTATTTCAGCAACAAAAGGGGATGACCACACATCTTGGTCATCCCCCTAAATACTAAGTTTATGTACGTCTCTGAACCACAGCAGTAACTCAGAAACTATACACAATTATTAAATACAACTATTTACGTCCTGGATACTGTTTTAAAGCAACTTCGAGGCACTTGATAGCAGCCTTGAGATCCTCTATTTTAAGAACGTATGCAATACGTACTTCGTTGGTACCCAAACCTGGTGTACCGTAAAATCCTGCAGCAGGAGCTACCATTACGGTCTGACCCTCATACTGAAACTCTTCCAATAGCCATTTGGCAAACTTCTCGGCATCATCCACAGGCAGTTTTGCTACCGTATAAAAAGCACCCATAGGCATAGGTGAATAGACACCTTCAATCTTGTTAAGTCCCTCAATAAGAGCATCTCTTCTTGCAATATATTCCTTCTTAACTGCAGCAAAATATTCTTTTGGAGTAGATAGTGCACCTTCGGCAGCAATTTGCCCATATGCAGGAGCACAAAGACGCGCCTGAGCATATTTCATTACAGCTTGCATAATCTCTCTGTTACGAGAAATAATGGCTCCTATCCTTACACCGCATAGGCTATATCTCTTTGAAACAGAATCAAGCAAAATAACGTTCTGCTCAACCCCAGGTATCTGCATACATGAAAAATGAGGTTTATCGGTATAACAGAACTCTCTGTATACCTCATCGGAGAAGAGAAATAAATTATGTTTCTTAACAATTTCTCCCAATTGGAGTAAAGCCTCTTTTGAATAAAGTGTACCTGTCGGGTTACCTGGGTTACAAATCAGAATAGCTTTAGTCTTTGGAGTAATATGTTTTTCAAACTCTTCGATAGGAGGAAGTTTGAAGCCCTCCTTTATAGAGGTTGAAATAGGTACCAATTTTACATCGTTCTGAATTGCAAATGATCTGTAATTGGTATAAAAAGGCTCCATTACAATAATCTCATCTCCAGGATTGCAAGTAACACTGATTGCAAGGCTTACAGCCTCTGAACCGGAAGCAGTTACAATCAAATCCTCCATATTGAGATTAATTCCAATACCTGCATAATATTTCAGCAATCCCTTCCTATACGACTCATTACCTGCCGAATTGGAATATGCTATAACTTTAAGGTTTGCATTTTTAACAGCGTCCAAAGCCTCTTTAGGAGACTCTATATCTGGCTGTCCTATATTGAGGTGATATACTTTAATACCTCTTTTTTTTGCTGCATCGGCATAAGGAACCAATTTTCTGATTGGAGATGCAGGCATCTCCTGCGCTTTGTTTGATAGGGTTAACATATGTTTTAATTTAAATTATATTAATAATTATGTTCAATATTCTAAACTCCGACATAAGATATTTTCATACACTTATGTTACAATAAATTACTCTGCATTTTGTGCGTACTCTGCAAGCACTCTCATAAACCCCTCTATCTTAGGTTGAACCTGGGAGGTATAAGCATCATAATTATTTACCAAAATGGCAAATTTTATCAACTTCTTCTCCTCCGGCACTCTCCTCATACTATCTCCCTCCTCCACATATCCAGCATAACATCTAACATTGGAAAGCGACCCGCTTTTTGCATGAATCCTGTTTTTTATCTCTGAAGGAGCATTTTTAAGCACCGTTTTTAAAGTACCAGGACCACCACAAACGGGAAGACTTTCAAAAAACTTGGCAAAGATACCATTTTTAGCAATGGAAGAGTAGTAATTGCAGAAAAAATTAGGAGAGACATAATTTTCTCTTGAAAGACCACTTCCATCATTGTTTTTATACCCACGCAACGCAACATTCAGGCTATCCCTCAGAACTTTTTTTATCGCCACAATAGATGAATCATAACTTCCGCACCCTGAGACTCTTTTGCCTATTGCTTTAAGAATTGTCTCGGCATAAAAATTATTGCTTATCCGATTGGTCACATTAACAATTTTCCATAACTCAGGAGAGTAAGTGGTTACAAGAAGAGTTTGAGAGGTGTCACTGCCACAATTCATCTCCACTGCACAATCGGTTCCAACAGTTAAAGAATCTATATCCACTACCTTTCCCCTTATCTTAATCTCATGTGCATTCAGATATTTTGCAAACTCATATCCACAGCCAAAATGCGGAAATTTAAAGGCATTATTACTGATAACAGAATCACGGTCTATTGGTATAGTACCTGAATATCTTCCTTTTAACGAGATATCCTGAGCATAATACGTACTCTTGTCACCACTTCTCCGAGAAGCTGTCTTAACCTCGTTGTAAATGGTAAAACCCGGAACAGAGGGATATAATATAGAAATCGTTGCAGGATCCCCTATACGTTTCCCGGGAATAAGTTTTACGCGCTGCATATTCTCAAAGAATGAAAGCCCTGATGGAGCAGCACCATAGTCATAACCAATATTCCCCCAAGTCCAACCATCAGGTATCGCTTCACGTTTGAAATAGCTGTCATCAACAATAATATTTCCATTTATCTTCTCAATTCCGGCCGCCTTAATTGCATCTGCCCATATACAAAAAATAGAATCAATTTTAAAGGCGACAGTATCCTTTGAACCAAGAGTAGGATCTCCTCCCCCGATAATATGAAGATTGCCATGCAAAGTTCCATTCTTTATTACTCCAGTTGTCGCAATCTTTGTTTCAAATCTATAGGCTGGGCCTAAAAGAGATAATCCGGCTCCAGTGGTTATTGTTTTCATTGTGGAAGCGGTGAGCAAAGGCATATTCGAGTTCCACTCTCCGATAACATCACCCTTGCTGTTTATTGCCTTAATAGCAACAACAGCATTTTGAAAAAGAGAATCGGTTTTAAATTGTGTGTTAATATATTCCTGAACAATTGTAGATAGAGGCAAAACAGTCTCCTTAAATAGTGTATTTTGAGAAGAGGCTTCTGATACAAATCCGAATAGGATAAAAAGGATAATTTGAATAGAAAAAAAACTCCGTTTCATATGGTTACAATTAAATTTTTGCGAATTTACTCAAAAAAACAATTGATTGAACCGACTTTTCAATTAATAACAACGATATGCATTCAATTTATAAAGTTTGCAGAACGCGCAATAACCACTGCGCATACAAGAAGAATAATCTCCACATTTGAGATATATTTGTCTGTGCTGCCGGAAAAGTAGTACGAATAAAGTATCCCGACAGGTACAGAGACCAAAATACCAAGCGGAACTCCATGTTGATGCGAAAAGATAATAAAGAAGAGTCCCAATATAACCAGAGAAACAGCCTCTAACTTTATAATATTTACAACATTAAGTTCTTTTCTGTACAACTTCTTCAATGAAGAAATTATAGAATGTACAGAGATGAAAATGAGACAGAAAACGAGAAATAATGTAGGAAAATGAATATACAGCAATTCATCATTGATGAGAAGCATCTCATACCTAAATTTGTATATAAACTCATATATATCATCATACCCTATATATCTGAATGCCAGAATATATATTATTGGTACAATAAATCCTGAAATTGCCTTAATTATATTTTTTGGCAGATCTACCGGGCTGAATAACAGCATAATCAGATAAATAGGGAAAAGCCATATAAGCGGGGCATAAAACAATGCTCCTACAGAAAGTAGAAAAAATGAGAGAAACAACTGTTTGTAAAGAAGGCAATATTGCGCCCATATAATACATAACGCTACAGGATATATCTGATTAAAATAGAGAGCTCTACTGTCTGAGAAGATAATAAGCAGCATAAACAGAGTCATGAACTGGATATTGAAGTTCGTACCCATTGTCCGTCTAAGAATAAGTGAGACAGAGAGAACCATAAGTATAACAGATACAAATGATAAAAAGAATGAAACTGTCTTACTGCCGAGCAGTACCTCCGTATCTACAAGTCCTGCAATTATTGGAATCCATTTTGAATCAGTTTCACCAACAGAGACATAAAAAGAACTTGCAATGAGATAAACAAGCGAAACTGTCAGTAGTAATTTTTCGTATAATGAATTTTTATTTACCCTCTCCATAACTTAATAGATCAAGACCTATATCTCTCCTGAAAAAGATACCGTTATAGCTTATCTCCTCCAATAAAGCGTATACGTTTTTACGGCACAATTCAATAGTGTCTCCATTTACGGTAACCGCCAGAACCCTTCCTCCGCAAGTAAGCAATTTCCCCTCCTTAATCATGGTTCCAGAATGGAAGATCTTTGCCTCCTCTCTTTTTGACATATAGTTGAGAGCGACACAGCCTTCTATTTCCATTCCTTTTTTATAACTTTCTGGATATCCCCCACTTACACATACCACTGTAAGAGCAACACATGAAGAGATATTAATTCTTTCTTTATCAAGATTACCCTCGGCTGCCGCCTTTAAATGAGAAAGAAGATCAGAATCAATTCTTGTCATAACAGACTCGGTTTCAGGATCGCCCATTCTCACATTGTATTCTATCACGTAGGGGTCACCATTGCAATTCATCAATCCGATAAAAATAAAACCTTTGTAATCTATTCCCTCCGCTACAAGACCATTTAATGTAGGTTTGATTACTCTCTCCTCAACCCTGTGCATAAAGGCATTATCTGCAAACGGTACCGGAGAAACAGATCCCATACCTCCTGTATTCAGGCCATTATCTCCATCACATATACGTTTGTAATCTTTTGCCTCCGGAAGCACCATAAAATGTTTACCGTCTGTAAGAACAAATACAGAAAGTTCTATTCCTTTTAAAAACTGTTCAATCACAACAGTGTTGCCAGCCTCTCCGAACTTTCCTCCGAACATTTCGTGCAATTTTTCTTTTGCCTCCTTCAAATCATTCAGGATAAGCACTCCCTTCCCGGCAGCCAAACCGTCTGCCTTTAACACATATGGTGCTGAAATGCTATCAAGATAGCTGTATGCCTCCTCCACAGTATCGACGGTAAAACTTTTGTATGCAGCTGTCGGGATACCATATTTACTCATAAAATGTTTAGCAAAATCCTTACTCCCCTCCAATTGCGCTCCCCTTTTGCAAGGTCCTATAAAAAGCACCCCATTTAAGGCTTCATCATTAGAAAAATAGTCTCTCAAACCATTAACAAGGGGATCTTCGGGACCTACCACCACCATCTCTATCTCATGCTCCAATACCACCCTCTTTATCTGAGAAAAATCTTTTGGATCACCTGCTATATTGCTGGCAAATCCCGCTGTCCCTGGATTTCCGGGCATACAGAAAAGTTTTTCGCATAAATCGCTCTGTCTAAGTTTCCAGGCCATCGCATTCTCTCTGCCTCCTGACCCAATAATTAAAACCTTCATTATTTAAAATTTTCAGTATCTGTCTATAATTCTATTCTTTTGCATATAAGACCCTTCCCCTTTATAGCCTCGAGGACCAAAGGCAAGGCTACCCATAAATTCTTGGCACATTTTACGGAATCGTGGAATACTACAATATCACCAGCCTCCATGTGAGGTATCACATTTTTCGCACAGCGCTTGCCGGAAAGTCTCCTGTTGTAGTCTCTGCTCAAGATATTCCACATTATGGCGTGATACCTTTCACTTAAAACTCTTGCCTGATTTGGCCCGATACGGGCATATGGAGGACGGTAAAGATTTGACTTTATCATATCTCCGGCAACATCTATATCCCTTACATAATCTCCGGTGCTCATCCCCCATCCCTTGATGTGACTATATGAATGATTGCCAACAGCATGACCTCTCTTTAATATCTCATTATAAAGTTCAGGAAACATCTCCACATTTTTACCAAGGCAAAAAAAGGTGGCTTTTGCTCCATATTTATCAAGTTGATCTAAAACCCACGATGTTACCTCCGGTCTCGGACCATCGTCAAAAGTGAGGAAGATACCCTCCTTTTCGTTCGGAAAATTCCATATAAACGTAGGAAAGAGCCTTTTTATAATTTTTGGCGGCCTAATTTTCATTGTCCTTGTTTTAGAATGACAAAAATAATAATAAAAAAATTAACTTTGCAGAATATAATCGTATATATGATTTTTTATAAAAATATAGTTAAAATCTGCTGTGTGGCACTTATGCTTTTTATCTCCTTTTCCTGCACAAATAAAGGCATAATACCTGCAAAGAAGATGTCAAAGATCATTGCAGAGATGTACCTTGCCGATCAATACGTTGAGATGATGCCACAGATGCGGAGTCAAGCAGATTCCATGAAATTATACACCGGAATTCTTAAAAAATTCGGATATAATGAGTCCGAATATGTAAATTCCGTAAGATATTATCTCTCAAGAAGCAATGATATGCTAAATATCCATCTCAATGCAAAGCAGATTCTTATGAAAAGGAAGAGAGAACTCGAAAAGATTGCTCCGAAACTTGATAAAAGAGCATTTATCATGAATGCCGAGTATGACTCCGAAATAGTTGATACTTTGTACAAGAATCCATACAACCGCGCGGTCAAATGGATTATAGCTCCTTATACCTATGGTAATATAAGATTTTTTGAGATTGAGAAGAGCGATATTCCCGTAAATGCACAATGGTGGAAAAACAACATGACATCCAAATCCGACTCACTGTTTATTTTTATCAAGCCTTCTTTTGAAAAAAGTACAACGACAAAGATTAAAGAGAAAAAGACAAAGACAGAAAGAGTTAAGATTCCAGCCAACAAGAAGATTATAGAGATAGGGAAACCGATCAAATTAGAGGAGTTGGAGCAGAAAATAGAAAAGAACAGAAGAGAACACAAAACCGACAAACTTCGCAAGAAGTTGCGCAAGGAGGAATCAAAAAAGAAATAATGAAAAGAATAGCAGCTAAATATATAGTCCCGATTACTTCCGGACCTATTAAAAACGGATATGTAGATATTGACGATAATGGAATCATAAATGATATTGGTGAATGGGACGGTTGTGTAAACGATGAAACAGATTACTACGAAGGAGCCATTTGCCCCGGCTTCACAAATGCGCATTGCCATATAGAACTATCACACCTCAAAGGAATTTTTAAGGAGGGAACGGGAATGAGCGGATTTATAAATCAAATAAACGAACTGAGGGAAAATGCTGTAAAGGAGGAGAGGCTTAAGGCTATAAGGAGAGAGATGGGGAATCTGTACTCTCAAGGAGTAAGTGCAATGGGAGATATAAGCAACTGCAATGAGAGCTTCGCTATTAAATCAGAATCAGGAATCTATACTCACAGTTATATAGAACTTTTTGGGACTATCGCTTCAGAAGCCATTGATATTCTGGAAAACGGTAAAAAGCTCAAGGAGGAGGCAAACCTAAACGGACTTGATGCCTCAGTGACCCCCCATTCATGCTATACAATGAGCCCAGAACTGCTCGCCATTGCTGCAAAAGAGGGATTGAAAGAGGGATATATCTCCTATCATAGCCAAGAAAGCCCTGAAGAGGAGGAACTTATAATAAGTGGTACAGGAGCACTTGCCGATAATTACAAAGGTAGAAATTTACCTACCCCTCCTGTAACCGGAAAACCATCTCTATGCTATTTTATTGAAAGATTAACCTCATTTTCAACTACCCCGATAAAGGGTAAAATTATGCTGGTGCACAATGTTGCCACCAATGAGGAGAGTATAGATTGCGCTTTGCAAAATATTAAGGAGCCTTTTTGGACTATATGTCCTCTTTCCAATCTCTTTATTCACAGAGCGCTCCCACCAATAGGACTCATGAAAAGCAAGGGTTTGACAATATGTATTGGAACAGACAGCCTGTCAAGTAATAAGAGACTTTCCATAATAGACGAGATAAAATGCATAAATCACTACTTCCCGCAAATTGAGTTAACAGAACTTTTAAAGTGGGCTACAGTTAACGGAGCAAATGCTCTCGGAAAGGGAGATGTATATGGAACTTTAGAGAAGGGCAAGAAACCCGGAATAGTTTTGATAGAGAAGATAACAGAGGAATTGGGGCTCACTGCCGACAGTTCTTCAAAAAGAATCATATAATTATGTCTACCGTACTTTACGAACATATAGTTTTCGGTCCTATAATAAGCAGGAGACTCGGACATTCACTTGGTGTAAACCTGCTCCCAAAGCATGGAAAATGGTGCAGTTTTGATTGTATCTACTGTGAATGCGGGTGGAATAAGGACCACACAAGCGATACTAAAATTCCTAATGCAGACGAGGTAGAAGCAGCTCTTAGAGAAAAGCTGCTTGAATTAAAGGGTTCCGGTACTCCTGTAGATACCATTACCTTTTCTGGAAATGGTGAGCCGACACTCAATCCTCAATTTCCTGAGATAATTGACAGAACTCTCAAGTTAAGAGACGAATACTATCCAAAGGCAGTGGTCTCCGTTCTTTCCAATGCTTCAAGAATCGGAATCAAGGAGATCAGAGAGGCATTAATGAGAGTCGACAACCCTATTCTAAAGATAGATTCAATTTCAGAGGAGATTGTCAATGAGATTAATCGTCCGAACAGCGCCTACTCACTACACGATACCATAGAGAATCTTAAATTATTCAAGGGGAATTTCATTCTTCAGACAATGTTTTTAAGAGGGACTATAGCAGCAGGCGAGGGCTATTCAACCAGCAAGGGTAACCGCACCCCTATTACCATCGACAGCACAGACGTTGCAATGTGCGAGGGTTGGAGAGAACTTGTCAGGATACTAAAACCAAGAGAGGTCATGATGTATACATTAGACCGTGAAACTCCGGCGAACAATCTCAAGCAAGTCTCCGTAAAAGAGATGGAAGTAATTGCCGAGCCACTTGTTAAAGAGAGTTTTAAAATACAAATAAAAGGTCCGAGCGGTACTAAACAGTACAAAGAGGAGAAATAGGGTGATTTTATCAGAGGTCAAAATCCAATATAATAAAGTAATTAATTACAGATGAGAGTTGTTATTCAAAGAGTCACAGAAGCACAAGTCGTAATAGAGGGTTCAATAAAGGGCAAAATAGGCAAAGGCTTCATGATTCTTGTCGGCATAGAAGAGGCCGATACTCAAGAGGATATAGCATGGCTTACAAAAAAAATTGTTTGCCTGAGAGTCTTTGATGACAGCGAAGGAGTAATGAATCTTCCGGTTACAGATATAGGGGGAGAGATTTTGTTGATAAGCCAATTTACTTTGCACGCACTTACCGCAAAAGGTAACAGACCATCATATATTAGAGCAGCAAGAGCCGAAACTGCAATTCCCCTCTACGAAAAATTCATTATCTCACTTAGTGAAGCCTTGGGGAAAAGGGTTGAGACAGGTACCTTTGGTGCTGACATGAAGGTTTCATTAACAAATGACGGTCCTGTCACAATTATAATTGATTCTAAAAGAAGAGAATAAACATAATATCAAATATGCAACCGAATATAAAATTATTAAATTGTATGAAACAGATTACTGAGAGATTCGGATATGAACCAAACATGGAGAATATCGACAAAATTTTATCCAATGTGCAAAATAACCTTAGCAATTGGATTACTCCTCAATATATGATATCATGTATAGGTTATACCGATTTGACCTCTCTAAAATCAGAGGATACTCCCTCAAAAATTGCTGCATTCACACAAAAAGTTAATGATTTCGGCACCGCTTATCCCGATTATCCTGCTCCTGCTTCAATATGCGTATATCCAAATTTCGGGAGTGTGGTAAAAGAGAATCTTACGATTCCAGAAGTGGATATAACTACAGTTGCAGGCTGTTTCCCAAGTTCACAGAGTTTTCCTGAGGTAAAGAGAATGGAGTGCAAAATGGCCGTACAGGGGGGAGCAAACGAGATTGATATTGTTCTTGCGCTGAACGCCTTTTTGGGTGGAGATTTTGAAAGGGCATCACAAGAGATAAGGGAGATAAAGTCAGATTTGGGCAATAAGATAATTTTGAAGGTTATACTTGAGACAGGGGCACTCTCAACTCCGGATAAAATTGCAGCTGCATCATTCCTTGCAATGGAGGCTGGCGCAGATTTTATCAAAACCTCCACAGGCAAACAGGAACCTGCAGCCACTCCGATGGCGGCAATAGTAATGTGTCAGTGTATAAAGGAGTTCTATAATAAAACCGGTAGAATGGTAGGTTTCAAAGCTGCCGGCGGAATTTCGACCACAAAGGACGCACTGTGTTATCTTGCTATTGTAGATACTGTACTCGGCAAAGAATGGCTTACACCGCGCTATTTCAGACTCGGAGCAAGCCGTCTGGTCAATAATTTACTAAGCGAATTGCAACAGAAAACAGTTACATTTTTCTAAAAAAGAGAATCAAGTAAAGCATCCTGAAAAAACATAATATAAATAACAATATAAAATTAAATCACCTCCGTAGCCACTGTTGCGGAGGTGATTTAATTTTATATTGCAGAAACGACTCCGCAAAATAGAGTATTTAGAACATATAGTCCCATACAGGGAGCATAATGCTCTTTCCCTTTAGTCCCTCGATAGCCTTAGAACTCAAATATTTTTTATTTAGAACCATGCGGAACATATATTCGTTAAACCACTCATCAGTAAAGGTCAGATAGCCATTATGGCCTGCAGAGGCACCCCAGCTATTCTCAAATTCCCATTTTACCGGTTTATCATTTTCGTCAGTATCACAAGCTACAAGCAGCATTGCGTGCGATGAACCGCTTTG
>CAZNBA010000031.1:0-18764 GCA_964571395.1 uncultured Muribaculaceae bacterium | reverse complement strand
CAACGAGATCCGCATTATGTTATCTGTGATAGCATTCAAACCCAAAGAGGTTAAGCACAGCTTTTTGCAGGTGCTCCACTATTTGAAAGCCTGTTCACTAAGTCCTTTTCCTGATAAGGACATCTCTTTAAAGTAATCGGGTACTTTTCTTCCGTTCAAATAATCTACGTACAGTTTTGCAATATATTGAGAGAGCATGAAGCCGTGTCCCCTCATTCCTACAAAGAGGCCGGCATCCGGGTCTACAATATACCGCGGTTCTGTGTAATATCCGCACCATGTAGCCTGGAATCCTACGCCCTTCAGGCAAGGGAACCAATCAGTAAAGACTTCTGAGACTATTTCGAGAAAATCGAGCGTATTATATTTAAGATTTTGACGTACCATCGGCGCATCTACTGCAGGTGAAGCGCACCCAATAATTTGTCCGGTATCTGTAAACTGCTGGCCGTAAACTGCGGAGAACCCTTTGTAATGTCTGCGGTCTATCAACATATCCACACATGCCCCGTTTTTACCCATTAAAGGCAATCGTTTAGTTATGAAGGCCTGATGTTTGACCGGGAATAATCCTGTTTCTATGCCGAGTTGTGAGGCAAAAGTACCTGCATTTGCTCCCAATGAATTTACGAATATCGGGGTCTTAAACAGAATATATTTTCCATTATGTCTTACCAATGCTTCATACTCTTTCCCGTTTCTCTTTACCTCAATCAGTTCGGCGCTTTCAATAAGCGTACCTCCATTTGAGATAGCAATGTTTCTCACTGCATTAATAGTTTTTCCCGGAGAGGCCTGCCAACAATCTTTTGAGATAAGTGCGTGGGAATAGAGTTTTAGATTAGGATTAAAAAGAGGGGAGACCTCCTTCTGGAACTCCTTGCGATCTACCATATAGGCATTTGACCATGCGCGTGAAGCATCCAATTGTTTATAAGTCTGTTCATCATGAACAAAATTCACGTAATTGGTGGGATGGTAATCTATGTTTGTGCTTTTTGCAAGTTTCTTGAAAATTTCATGATTCTTGTTACCCAAATCAGCAAGAGCAGGCAGGCTGAATGCTGGACGTCCTCCGGCAATACATCTCCATGAACTTCCTGCCTCATAATTGATTAATACAGGTTTAAGTCCCTCCTCCGCAAGATACCTGAAGAGAGCCGAACCTGCCATACCGCCTCCGGCTACGAGGGCGTCAACTTTTCTTACCTCCTCCGCAACAGTTTTTTTATTAATTATGAAATTATCCGTAATTGCTGCAGCATCTGCAACTTCACCTAAATTTACAAGATTTGCCATAGGGCCGCGTGGGGTATATTCTCCCTTTACCTCAACCCCATGTCTTGCAAGTACCTGTTTGGCTCGTTGCAAACATCTCTTGCCGCGACACGGTCCCATACCAATTCTGGTTACATGTTTAAGTTCATCGGCTGTGATAGATCTTCTTGTTCCTATCATTTTAATTAGAGCCTCTTCTGTAACATCTTCGCAATGACAAACATAAATAGCATCGGCCTTTACTCCCTCAACGGGACTCTTTATCTCGCTCTCTTTCCCAAACTCTTTGATTGAAAGTTTGTGAGGAAACTTATCTTTTTCTATAAATCCTTTAACTTCAGTAAGATCTCCTTTGAATTTTTCTGCGTTTACTCTCGCTACGTTTGTCTTGTTTGGCTTTGTAAGTAATTTTTCGATAATGCCTGTCCCCAATTTTTCGCCAAAATCATTTACCAGCACAACTTCGTCTGCTTCATGAACTTTATATTCAACAGGCAGGAACAACTGTTTTTTACCAAGATTATATCCAAATATTGCAAGTCCGGGGCATTGATATACACACTCCATGCAACCTATGCATTTATCGTAATCTATGATTGGGACAGAGGAGGTGCTTGCTTTTGTAATAGCACCTTGTTTGCAAGAGAAAGTACATGGGTTACAAGCGAATCCATAAAGGCAATTAGCTACGGCAAAAGGTTTGGCAGCAGCTCTTTTTGCAGAGGGCATATTCGGTCTCTCCAGTATCCTGACAGGTTTTTGTCTTGAATCAATATACTCCTTTGAAATCCTCAAATACTCTTCATAGTTATATCTCATGCCAATTTCATCCATTATCTGGAAAGCACATTGTTTTCCACGCAGTACTGCTGTGGTGCCCTCTCCGATTCTCTCCGCATCACCCACTCCGTAGCATGCACGTCCAAATATCTCTTTAGCTTTAGTGAAAAGTTGATTATCAGGAGTAAGCCCTGTACAGATATTGATACAATCTATATCGGAAATTATCTGTTCCGTGCCTTTTATCGGTTTAAAATTTTCACATTTAGCAATTATAGCCCCTTTGACACCTGTTCTGTCGGCATTTGGAATAGCCTCAAGAAGAATATGAGAAGTGATAATCGGGATACCTAAACGTTTAATTCTATTTGCCTGTACAGGAAATCCACCCTCGTTTGGAGCAGCTTCTACAATGGCTCTAATGGTGGCGCCTGCCTGCATCGCCTGATAAGAGGTAAGGTATCCTATATTTCCTGCTCCAATTGTCAAGATTTTTTTGCCGAGCAAAGTCAACTCGCGATTCATCATCTTCTGAACTACAGCCGCGGTATAAACGCCCGGAACATCATCGTTTTTGAAAGGTGGCATGAAGGGAACTGCGCCTGTGGCAATAACAAGTTGGTCTGCCACAACATAAAACACCTCATTAGTGACTATGTTTTTTACGGCAAGCCTCTTCCCGTCCAGAATATCCCAAACTACAGAGTCGAGGAAAATGCCCTCTGTATTATCTCCTGCAAGTTTTTTTGCAATATCAAACCCCCTCATTCCTCCAAACACCTTCTCTTTCTCAAAGAAAAAGAACTGGTGAGTTTGCATATTAAACTGTCCTCCGATAGTGGAGTTATTGTCAATTACTATATTATCTATGCCTGCCTTATTTAACTCCTCTCTTACTGCAAGTCCAGAAGGTCCTGCACCTATTATGGCAACAGTTGTTTTATATGAGGTTCTTTTGGCTTTGTGCTTTTTATCTTTGTACTCTTTAAGAATATTGAGTTTCTCCTCCTCCTTATCTTTGATACGCTCAACCTTTTTTACTCCGTCCACTTTTGTAATACATATTCTTGCAATCTTCCCATCAACCATCATCTCGCATGCACCACATTTTCCTATGCCGCATTGCAATGTCCTGTTTCTTCCTTTTAGACTGTGATTGTGAACGATATAGCCGGCTCTGTGAAGTGCTGCAGCAATTGTACTGCCCTTCTGGCCGGAAACTTTGTGTCCTTCAAACGTGAATTCCTCTTTTTCTTCTGCAGGAATAGGCAGTATAGGGTGCTCTGAAATTGTATACATAATTATTATAAGTTAAATTTAGTGGTAACAAATTTAATAAAAAAATTACGCAATAATCACTAATATTAAATTTTTACGTAAAGAGATGCGTTTTTTATTAATACGATCTATTTTTGTCGCAATTCTGTAAGTGAGTGATTTTGATTATGGAGGTGTGAAAATGTGCATGGTCTAATCAGAAAAATAACCGGGCGGATTTATTCGGTATGTACCATGAAGCTATAATAATTTTAATAATAGTAAATTAGTAAAACAATGAAAAAGATTTATGTGTTGTTGGCTGTTGCACTTGTTGCGATCTCTTGTGATTCGCTTAAAATTACTCGTAGTGCAGGTGAAGGAGTAATCTCTTTTAAAATTAACTCAGCAAAATTTGCGCTTATGCAGAAAAGATTGGTAAAGGCTTCATCATTGCTCCAATTGGATACCAATAGTTTTATATTGTCGGTATACACAACAGGCGGTGCAAAAGTTTATGAGGGAAAATATGGAGAAAGACCATCAGAAATGGTTGTGGGGGAGGGCTCTTATGATATTAAGATAAGGTCTTCAAATTTTTCAGTTCCAGAATTTGATAAACCCCTTTTTGGAGAGGATCAAACAGTTGATATTTCGGCAGATAAAATTACGAGGGTAGAATTTAGCTGCAGGCAATTAAATGCCGGTGTGAAATTAACTTTTGCTCAAAGTTTCATAAATCAGTTTCGCGGTTCCGGTGTTAAACTTGTTGATGACTATGGCTCTCTACTTTACACTTATCAGGAGAGCAGGCATGCTTACCTGTTACCTGGACTTATGAAGATTGTATGCTCAAGGAATGGGGCCGATACTGTACTTATGGAGAGAGAACTGATTGCCGCTCAAATGCTTTCATGTAATCTTTCCTATTCTCTGGCCGGAGGGAATCTCTCCTCCTCTTTCAAGATAGAGATAGATACTTCAAGAATATGGATTACCGATAATTTTAATGCCGGGCTTAAAATACCTGCCGGAGCCTATACAGTAATCAATGCCAAGCAGCACGTAGGGGAGAAGAATATTATGGTCTTTGGTTATATAATAGGTGGGGATGTTACTGCAAATACGATAAGGATAGGCCCGCCGTTTTCATCAAAGACCAATATTGTTGTGGCCGGTGGAAAAAACGAGAGGCAAAGAGCCAATTGTTTTGCGGTTGAGTTGCCGTCCGGGCCAATTAGAGATGCAATTAATCTTGTTGATAATCCGGATCTTATAGGCTCTGCTATTGTAGTAACAGGAGAGATTGTCTCAAATTACTACGGTTATATTGGCGTGAAGGGGACAAAAGCATACAGTCTGCTGAAATAAACTAATTTCATTTTCGGTTTCTGTTTGAAAATAAAAATAGTCCAAGTGTTGCTGCAGCAACTACACCTCCTGTAACATAACCTATTATCGGTTGCAGATTCAGTCCTCCGTTTGCATTTGGCGCTATCAGAAAATAGCAGATACATATATATGTTATGAAAGTTGCGGGGATTGACATTAACCAGTGGTTTTTGTGTGAGGTGACAAAGAAGACTGCGCATGCCCACAGGCTCACTGCAGCAATCATTTGATTGCCAATTCCGGCGTAGGTCCATATTATATCAAATTTAATGTTGCACATGACAAATGCAATCATAAAGAGAGGAATTGACACTATCAGTCTGTTTCTAAAACACTTTTGAGGGTATTTAAAAGCATCTGCTACAATTAGCCTCATGCTTCTGAATGCGGTATCGCCTGAAGTCAGAGGACATATGATGATTCCGAGTATTGCTAATACGGCTCCGAATTTTCCGAACCAGCTCTTACATATTGTATTAGCTATTGCAGCAGGGTCCATCTGTTTGCCTTCGAATGCAATAAGGTTTCCCTTTGTGCTAAGCATTGAGGAGCTGTCTGTAAGGGTTCCGTCTGCAGCAGCGTTAAGTCCGTCAGGACCGTTAAAAAACGCCATAGCGGCTGTAGCCCAGATGCATGCTATAATTCCCTCAGTAATCATGGCTCCATAGAAGATTTTCCTTCCCTGAGATTCATTACCAATGCACCTTGCCATCATTGGGGATTGTGTGGCATGGAATCCTGATATCGCACCGCATGAAATAACAATAAACAGCATGGGTATAAGCATATACTCACTTGCATTGCTCTTATAGTTTTTGAAGGTTGCAGGGGTTAGCTCTATGAGTTTTGCTTCACCAGAATACCAGTTATAGATTAACATGATAATGAGAGCAATGGCCATAAAAATGAGTATTGCACCAAAAAACGGATAAATTTTGCCGATAATTTTATCTATAGGCAAAAGCGTTGCACAAAGGTAATAGGTGAAAATAATATATAACCAGATTTTAATGTCTAATCCTGTAAGGTCATGCAATAATCCGGTAGGACCTACAACAAAAGACGAGCCTGCAACTAGCAGTTGCCACGATAAGAGGATTACCATCACCTTCTCACTATTTTTCCCAAGATATTTGCCGATGATCCAGTTGAGACTTTTTCCATCGTTTTGTACAGAGAGCATTCCTGTAGTGTAATCGAAGGCTGCTCCCATAAAGACACAGCCGAGGACTATCCATAAATATGCTATCGGACCATATGCGGCACCCATAATAGCGCCGAATATCGGACCTAATCCGGCAATATTTAAAAATTGAATAATAAAAATACGCCAAGGTTTCATCTCTTTGTAATCCACCCCATCCGCCAAAGCTTTTGCTGGAGTGAGTCTGTTTTTGTCAATGCCTACTACTTTTTCAATGTATTTCCCGTAGGTGAAATATCCTGTAATAAGTACAATAATTGAAATTAAAAAGGTTACCATGTTATATATAATTGTTTCTATCTGTATATCATAACTATTCGTTTCTACCTGTATTAGTTATCAGTATATCATAACTACTTGTTTGAATTTTTTTGTAAGAATAGTTGAATTTACTAAATTGATTTTAATAACTGCAAATTCAGATATGTTTTCTCCTGATTTCCGTCACTTTTTACAATATTATTCATTGGCATATATTACCGCAAATTACTGTAGTTTTGTCTAATATGAGTTGTGGAAAATTACATTGGGACTGCAATTAATAAAATACTGTTACAGGCGTGCTTGTATAGTTACATATAATATCGTATAAATAGAATTTTGTTTTTTAGCAGTGCAGGCAGTTCAGCATTTCTCTTTAAAAACTCATCTACAATCCGAATTGCTTCTGGAGAATGATGCGAAGAGAGTAGTGAGGAGATCCAGTTTTTAGGCATAAAAATATCTCCTGTTCGTTGAACTTCAGGTAGTATCTTCAGTGCTGGAAGTATGTATTTTTGAGATTCTTTTTCTCTTAGCGGGTGGTTAAGAAGGGAGAGTAGGCTTAGTGCCCATGGTTCCGGTTTCCTGTTTTCTGCCTTAAGCAGTAGCTGAAATAATGAGTCACGAACTTCCGCATTGCAGGATAAAGCCTGTGAAACAAATTTGAATTCAATAATTTTGTCGGGGTTCTTTATTCTTTTTACCTGAGAATCAATTAAACGTTTAATAATAGTCTCTCTGTCTTCTTTGTTGTTTTTTGGCATATACCCTAATGCGGAAATTTTCATTCCAAGTTCATATGCTATACCTCGATAATCACTATCATTTAATCTGATTTTATAGGTAGATTTCATACTTTCCCATATTGAGTAGACAGTATCTATATTTGCTCTCTTTTTACATAGCGGATAAAATGTTCTGAATGTATATGTTGCAAGCTGTTCATCCTCACATTTTCTTAGGAATTCCTCAATGGAATATTCTATGTACTCATAAACAGTCTCTTCTGCATTCATTTTTTTGTTACCCTCTTTATAGGCTACAGTTGAAAGATATGAGAGCAAAGAGGGGAAAATTTGCAAATTCGTCTCTTTATTCAAGTACCCCGATATGGTTTTTGCATAAAATACAGCATCGATATTTTTATTAAGGTAGTTTTCGTAAAGAGTCATAAGTGATGCCATTCTTGATTCGGGAGTATCAAATGGCTTTTTGCCTGAATAGAGATTTTTGCAAATGATTGCAATGGAAGAGGAGTCGAGAACTATTTTTCCATAAAATTTTGCATTGCAGTTTGGAACTAAAAATTTTTGTCCGGCCTGCTCTATAGTATCTATTTTAAGCCTTTGGATTCCATTCAAATCGTATGAAACATTAGGCTTCCCGCAACCATTTACAGGATTGGTTATTTGAGCCGCAGGCATTCCGGGTTTAAGAATCCACCGATTGTTCCACTCTTCAATCTGTCTCTTACAATCGGTACTGTTCTCTTTGAAAATGGCAATAATATCTCCCCATGAAGCATTGCCATATTTGAACTTGACAAGATAGTTATGCAACGATTTTCCGAATGCCTTCTCACCTGTAAGATTGAATAAAAGAGAGAGAGCTATTGGTGATTTGTTGTAAATAATATCTCCATAAATGAGCCCTGCGTATTTTATATTTTCCAAACTTTGTTCAATCGGATTTGCTCCATTGGTGCGGTCCTCTCGGTATGCGCTTTTGTAGAAGGAGAGGTCATTGAGTGCATAATTAATCTCTTTATGTGCCGGACGCACTATTAAATTTGCAAAGAAGTTTGCAAAGACCTCTTTCACCCATACCTCGCTGAAGTCGGTCATGGTTACCAGATCACCGAACCACATATGAGCTGTTTCGTGTGCAATAAGTTGGGTCCTTCTTACCTTTTGATCAATTGTGGGATTGTCAGGAAGGAAAAGTTGGTTTACATTATAGAGAGTAGCTCCAGTATGTTCCATTCCGCCAAATTGGAATCCTGGGAGCAGAATCAGGTCATATTTTGAGAAGGCATATCTCACTCCGGTATATTTTTCCATCCATTTTAATGCCTCAAAAACTTCATGGGCTATAGATGGAATCTGACTTCTCTCTCTCTCCTCTTCTGATCTGTGATAAATTGTAATTGATTTTACGGATAAATTGCTGTCGTTATTAATTTGAACAGATTTATAGAATTTCCCTGCCACAAAGGAGAAAAGATAGGTGCTTAATGGCTCGGTCTCATTGAATCTTATAGTCTTATATTGTTCTTCATGTCCCTGCCCGTGTTGCATTAAACTGTTAAATTCTTCAGACACCCCTGCTGTTTCCTCTTTTACGTTAGAATTGCCTATTGCTTCCCATTCTTTTGGTAAAGTGAGTGCAAGCGTATAATTTGCCTTTAAATCCGGTTGTTCAAAGCATGGGAACAAGGTTCTGGCTCTGTCTGGAACAAGCAGTGTGTAGAGGAAATCATCTCTTCTATTTAGTGAAGAGGTGTTGGTATTGAATAGAATCTTAATGATGTTTGAACCGCTTTTCAAAATCTTTTTCGGAATCATCAGGTGTTCATTTTTAAGAACAACGGTTATTTCTCTTCCATTTACATAGACAGATTTAATCTCTTTCTGAGAGGTAGTTTTAAAATCTATAGCAAGATCATGACAGTATTTTTGCTTGTCGATGTTAAATAGAATGTCGGCTTTACCTCGCAGCGGAGACTCTTTGTCTTGTGGAATAAAAAAAGAAAGATTGTATTTCAGTTGTGAAATGCCTCCTTTCCTTAATTGTGCGAGCTCCTTACTCACCCCGCTCTCAAAAAGAGTGGGGGAGAGTGTGTTTTTACAAAGGGTAGTGGCTGGATGTAAAATAATAAGTGAGAGCAATAGTATAAAAAAAAACTTTGCGCTTTTGTAAACTAAGTGTGTCATCATTGTTTAAGGCTTTATTCCGCAAATTATAGAACAGCAGCATGTTAACGCGGAATATCAATTAGCAATACAAAAATAGCAAAAACGTTTCTATTATAAAACTATTATGAAAGCTAATTTTATTACAGGTCTTCCTATTTAATCTATAAAATAGCAAATTGACGACAGCAATAAATAATAGAGGGTGACTTTTCAGCCACCCTCTGTGTTTACAAAGATGTTCTATAGATTATTCATCTTCAGGCCATCCGGTTCTTCTGAAACCCTTAATTTTATAAGTTTTGTTTGTAAGCGATGAGAAATAGGTCATCTCAATAGAGTCTGCCTTATATCCGCTAGGAGTATCTGCACCGTTTAAAACAACTTTTCCGTCTGATACATTATTTGTACCGCCTAAGAGTGTATTAGCTGCACCGCTTCCGGAGAAGGTAGATGCTTTTACATCACAGGTAAGTTTACATTTTGTGCCATATTTGCTGACATTAATCCACAACCACATTTGAGTAGCGGATTTATCTGCAGTATCATAGGTATATATAACACTGTTTACTGTGGTGCCGGCTGCTACATCTGTAATGGCAACTTTCCATTCCCCGCATAGTGGGAAGATAGGTGAGAAGTCTTGTTTATAGTTGTCGCTGTATGTTTCGCAAGAAGAGACGCCAACTATCGCTAAACACGCTATCATTATATATTTAATAAATTTTTTCATCTCTTTAAATATTTTTAAGATTATTATTTCTGCCACCACTGTTTAGCACTGATGCTAACAGCAGTCGGTGCGTTAGGATTATTATCTGAAGAGCCTTTAGGATAGATCATTCTCTTAGGGAACTCGTTTGCAGGAAGAGAAGAATCAATTACCGGGCTCAATTCGCCTGATACGTAACCGGCATCTGTAGGAAGTTTGCTCCCGAGTGCAGGAATACCGGTTCTGGTAATATCAAAATAGCTGTCCCAAGCCTGGCAACGTGCTGCAGCAACCCATTTCTGAGTGAGGATGCATTTTAACATTTTATCTGTAGAAGTTGCGTCAAAAGCATATGCGCCACCATCAGCTATGAAGGTTGTTGCAGACATACTCCATCTGTCAAATGCGGCAGTAACTGCAGTTTCATATGCTGCTTTAGCTTTTGCTGCATCACCTAAACGTGCCCATGCTTCTGCCTGAAGGAAGTTAGACTCTGCAACAGACATGAAGTAAACTCCATCTGTAGGGGCTAATTTGGCTTTAGAAATTTTTCCTGCAGGGATAACGCTTACAGCGGGTCTGTCACCGGCATTTAGTCCGAAATAACCATCGCTGGTATTCATATCATAAATTACCTCGATACGTGGGTCATTATTGGCCTGTAAGAAATTCACCAATGTAGCGCATGCTGCAATATTATTTTTGGTATTCAATTTTCTTCTATCATTTTCATAAAGAGGATTTGAACCGTTCTCTTTATCTGTGAAGGAGAAAATGCCGGCATCAGCGGTTAGAAATCCACCTGCTGTCAATAATGTCTTAATATCGTTTTTATATTTATCGAAATTACGCATCATCATTTTCAGCTTAAGAGTTGTACCGAACTCTGCCCAATGGTCCATGTTGCCTCCGAAAACCATATCGTCGGTAGTCATCATTACGCTTGATTTCTTGGCAGAAGCAAGTTTAGAAACTGCTGTAGAAACTCTTGTGATGAGGGCGTCATTAATTGCAGTTCCTTTATCGTATGCCGGATAAAGATTTTCCTCTCCTGATAATGATTCTGTATATGGAACATCTTCATACCAACTTGAGAGCATATGATAGGTAAAACAAGACATAACCTCTGCTGCCATGAAATAGTTATCGAGTTTCTTCTCGGTAGCTTTTTTAGCTACGTTATTTAAATCAGGCAATGCAAACGTGTATGGGATTGACCAGAATCTTGAATATGAGGTATTACTCAATGTATAAGAAACGGTGGTGTTATATTGGTTGGATGAGGCATTCTGTGTGTAATGTTGACTCCACAGGCCTCCAACAAGTTCCATATCGCCGCCAACTATACCGGCAACTGCAATCTCTCCTGAAGGAAGCAGCATATTTACATCTGCATCCGCAGGATAGTTCGGGTTGGTATTGATATCCATAAAACCGTCGCAAGAGCAAAGCAAAATTGCTGCAAGAGACAGAGAAAGATATTTTTTAATTATATTTTTCATATTCTGTTAAATTAAAAGTTAGAAGGTGATTTTTAAACTACCGCCGAATGTTCTGGTTGTAGGTGCAGAAGCAAATTCACCAAATTCTGATGTAAGGTCGTTACCATAGTTTGATGCCTCAGGATCAACGTAGTTGTTCTGTTTAGGAGTCCACATGAAAAGGTTTCTTCCTATTGCACTTACTGTAATACCTTTTATAAAGCCGATCTTTGCACAAAGTGTTTTAGGCAGATTGTAAGAAATAACCAACTCGCGAAGTTTAACATAATCTTTTTTCAAGATCCAATTTTTGTAGTAAGAATAGTTGGATGCGTTGTTGTAATACTGATATGTATTTGCACGTCTGATAGGAATATCGTTCTCAACATATTGTCCGTTTACCTCCTTTACTGAGTTAGGAACTATGAACGGTTGACGGTCATTATATACTGTAGGAGTTGCATTTCCTGAGAAACTGTATAACTGTGCTGTATAGCAGTAGAAGTATCCGCCGTTTCTCCAGTCAACAACAGCTGAGAGAGAGAGATCTTTCCAAGAAATTTTTGTGGTGAAACCCATTTGGAATCTTGGATTTGATGTTCCGATAGTCTCTTTCTTTGAGTTATCTATTTTAGGAAGACCTGCAGAGGTAACAACTGTTCTGCCCTGATCATCCTTAAGAACTGCAGGAACCTGGAATTGTCCAAGTGGTTTACCTACTTCTGCAATATATGAGACCTGATATGCGCTTGCGAGAGTATAGGTGGTTACATCATCCCAAAGTTTTTTAACCTTAGACCAGTTCTTTGTAAATGTAACGCCCAATTCCCACTGCCAATCGTTGCTCTTTACAGGTGAGCCGCTTAACATAATCTCAATACCTTGGTTCTCAATCTTACCAACGTTACGGGTTCTTGTAGAGTATCCTGTTTCAGGGGCAACTGCTGCAGAAATAATCTGATCCTTAGTATTCTTGTTGTAGTATGCGCCATCAAAAGAGATTCTGTTATTCAGGAAGTTTGCAGTAAGACCGATTTCCCACTCTGTAGTGATCTCCGGTTTAAGCTCTTTATTAGGAATAACATTGCTCTCTGTAAGACCCGGTACACCACCCATAGGGAGATAAACGCTACCGAATCCGAGACCTACCTGCGTAGGGATGAATGAAGCTGATGTCCTGTAAATAGGGGCATCGTTACCGGTTTTACCGTAAGCTAATCTGAGCTTCATAAAGGAGATAGGAGAATTCTTAAGATCCAATGCATCTGTAACTACAAAGGCACTGTTTACTCCCCAATAGAAGAATGAATTCTTATTAATAGGAAGAGTAGATGACCAGTCATTACGTGCGGTAGCAGTAAGGAACAAATAGTTTTTATAGCTAAAATCAGCCTGTGCGAAGATACCCATCAATCTTCTTCTTTGTGAATAAGAGGTAGTCTGAGGTTTATCTGCACCATTCTCAAGACTGAACCAACCCGGGCTGTTCAAACCATAAAGATAAGAGTATAGGTATTGGTAAGTACGTTGGTTTACGTTGTAACCTACAACGCCGCCCAAAGAGATATCTTCTCCGAGTTTATAATCTGCCTTTAACATAAAGGTAGCATCCAACTCCTCGTTCTTAGAGTATTGTTCGCTATAAGTGCCAGGAAGAGAATTTTTACTGCCGGCATAACTCCATGAATCAGGAGAATAGTCATGTTTCTCATTCCAACGTTTCATTCTTGAATTGGTAAAGTCACCACCAAGGCGAGCCTGAGCTGTAAGACCCTCTATGATTTTGTAGCCCAAATCTATTTTACCGTAGATTCTATCATCCTGGTATTTATTTTTATTGTTATCTACAACCCAATAAGGATTTTCTGCATAGAAAGTGTAGTAGTGATCCGGATCAAAATTTGGATTGGTATAATCCTTCATATCCTTGAAAGAGACATCGGCACCGTACTGGAGAACCTCCTGGAACATTGATGCACCATCATTTCCCTGTCCTGCAGTTGGTTTTGAAACATCCTTTCTGACATAGTTGATGTTACCATCAATAGTGAAGTTTTTGAATTTCGCATTTCCGCGGAATGAGATGGTGTTTCTATCATAGGTATCGCACTTATTAGGAAGAACGCCCTGTGAAGTGGTATTACCATAAGAAAATACCATACCAAGATCCTGGTTACCTGCTGTTACTGAAACGTTGTTTGAAATATCATATCCGGTTGTATAGAATTTGCGGATATTATTTTTCACAAATGAGTAAGGTTTTTGCATTACTTGGTATCCTGCAGGTACATCACCATAATCTGATGTTGCCCATGCGCCCCATGCGTGCATTCTGCCATCGAGTTTAGGTCCCCAAGAACCGTTCTCAGCTGGATCCCAATAAGGCCATCCCTCTCCGAAAAGATCTTGTCCCTGAGGTACTCTAAGTACATTTGACCCCATGAATGAACCATCATAGCTTACAATCAGTTTGTTTTCTCTCGCGCGTTTTGTAGTAATCATGATTACACCATTGGCAGCGCGTGAACCATAAAGTGCAGTAGCAGAAGCACCTTTAAGAATTGTCATGCTTTCAACATCGTCTGGGTTAACATCGTTGGCACCATTACCAAAGTCAACAGAATCGTTGAAAGTGCTGGCTCCAGAGAAGTTGTTGCTCATAGGAATACCATCAACTACATACAAAGGATTGTTGTTTGAGAATGATGAGTAGCCGCGGACAATAACTTTTTGAGATGAACCGGTACCTCCTTGTGTTGATACTGCAACACCGGCAACTTTACCTTGAATACCGCTCATAAGCGAGGTAGATTTTGCCATTGTAAGGTCATCTGCTTTAACTGTGGATGTAGCGTATCCTACAGATTTTTGCGAGCGTGTCATACCCATTGCGGTGATGACAACCTCGTCAAGAACATTTGATGATTGAAGTGAAACGTCAACTACACTTCTGTTGTTAACAGGAACTTCCGTTCCGGTATATCCTACATAGGAAAATACCAAAACAGCATTTTGAGGGCATTTTAGAGTAAAAACACCTTCAGAATCTGTCATAGTGCCGGTGTTCGTGCCCTTGACTTGAACATAAGCTCCGACCAGCGGCTCATTGTTAGCCGCATCTTTTACAGTACCTTTCACCGATATGTTCTGAGCGAACAACATATTCGCCAGACCAAGGCAAAGGACTGCCATCAAAAGTTTAATTTTCATAAGATTGAAATTAAGTTAATATTATTAAGTTACACGTAGGTTTAAATTGTGTACAAATAAAAGGGTCATTATTTTTGTACAACTCAAAAATAGCAATATTTTCTTAAAATGTTTTAGGTTACAGTGTTTAACTCATCATGTAAAGTTATATATTGGTTTTGAAAAAACAAATATTTTTTTTATTTTCTTTAAATTTTTTATACAATATTCCTTTCAACTATTTAAAATAATGAGGAAAAATAGCAAAAATTATAAAACCAACAATTACTCAAACTTTTTAAAATGGTTTACAAAAATGTAACTTTTTTGTATACGTTATTCTAATCATCAGATAACTGTAATGAAAATAACCCGTGCAGATCAAAATAGAGGTGCAATCAGAGAGAAGACAAAAGAGACTTATAACTTTATGAAGAGTATAATATAATTAAGTATAGATTAATTTTTTGTAATTTTTTACTCCCTAATTTTGTGAGGGGCTTCTTTTTAATTACTTTTACTCATTCAAATGAAACGGTAACTCTTTTCTATTATACCTATTATTATATGAAGAAAATTTTGTTTTCATTACTCCCTATGCCTCTTTCGCTACCACTATGTCTTACAAAAAGAGTTCTCAATCCCTTTTTACACTCAATTTATCAGCAAAATACAATTCGCCTTACATTAGGATATAATATAATTAACCAATTTAACTAACTAAACACAATGAATTTATCTAATTTGTTTTATTTTGTTCCCGTAGCATCGTTACTTGCTCTCGGCTTCGCATGGTTCTTCTTTAAAAGAATGATGAAGGAAAGTGAGGGGACAGATGTAATGAAAGAGATTGCATTACATGTCAGAAATGGTGCAATGGCGTATCTTAAACAACAGTACAAAGTTGTATTTATTGTATTTATGGTAATATGTGCCTTCTTTGCCATTCTTGCTTACGGATTCCATATCCAAAATTCCTGGGTACCGTTTGCATTTCTTACAGGCGGTTTTTTCAGTGGACTTGCAGGTTTTATAGGTATGAAAACGGCTACTTATGCAAGTGCCAGAACAGCAAATGCGGCAAGAGTGTCGTTAAATGGTGGATTAAAACTTGCATTCCGCTCCGGAGCAGTTATGGGGCTTGTTGTTGTCGGACTCGGATTGCTCGACATTTCAATTTGGTACCTTGTTCTCAACTATTTTGTTGATGCAACCGGTGCACAGAAGCTTACAGTCATTACCACGACAATGCTTACTTTTGGTATGGGTGCTTCTACTCAGGCGTTATTCGCGCGTGTAGGCGGCGGTATTTATACTAAGGCGGCCGATGTAGGTGCGGATCTTGTTGGTAAGGTTGAGGCCGGAATACCGGAAGATGATCCGAGAAATCCTGCTACAATTGCTGATAATGTTGGTGATAATGTTGGTGATGTAGCCGGAATGGGTGCCGATCTTTATGAATCCTATTGCGGATCTATTCTTGCAACTGCGGCTCTTGGAGCCTCTGCCTTTATATACGATACAGATCTTCAGTTAAAAGCTGTTTTTGCCCCTATGCTTATTGCCGCTGTCGGGATACTTCTTTCCATCATAGGAATATTTCTTGTAAAGACTAAGGAGGGTGCCGGAATGAAACAACTTCTTCGCTCATTGAGCGTTGGTGTTAATGTCAGTTCCGTTTTAATTGCAATATTTACATTCATTATACTTTATGTGCTTGATATAGAGAATTGGATTGGTCTTTCATTCTCAGTTATCAGCGGTCTTGCAGCAGGTATTATAATAGGCCAAAGTACCGAATACTATACCTCTCATTCTTATAAACCAACACAAAAAATAGCTGAGGCTTCAAAAACAGGACCTGCTACAGTTATCATTCAAGGTATGGGAGTAGGAATGATTTCGACAGCAATTCCTGTAATTACAATAGCCATTGCAATTGCACTTGCTTTTTTATGTGCAATTAATTTTTCCGTTTCTGATATGCTAAGTGCAAAAAATCTGAGTTTGGGTCTCTATGGCATAGGAATAGCTGCTGTCGGGATGCTTTCTACTTTGGGAATTACACTTGCAACTGATGCTTACGGTCCGATAGCCGATAATGCCGGAGGAAACGCGGAGATGAGTAAGTTGGACCCTGAGGTAAGGAAGAGAACCGATATTCTTGATGCTCTTGGAAATACTACAGCTGCAACCGGTAAAGGTTTTGCAATAGGTTCTGCAGCTCTTACTGCACTTGCTCTGCTCGCTTCTTATATAGAGGAGATAAAGGTGGCTCTTGTGCATTTAGGTCAGACTATTATTAATATTCCTATACCAGGGACAGTTGATCAAGTAAGAGAAGTTACTGTTGAGACTGCAACTATTCCTGATTTTATGGATTTTTATCAGATTAATCTCATGAATCCTAAAGTATTAATAGGTATCTTTATAGGCTCTATGATGTCATTTCTTTTCTGCGGGCTGACCATGAATGCTGTAGGGCGTGCGGCTCAAAAGATGGTGGAGGAAGTAAGGAGACAGTTTCGTGAAATTAAGGGTATTCTACAGGGAACTGCCAAGCCCGATTATGCAAAGTGTGTGGAGATATCAACCAGAGGTGCACAGCATGAGATGTTGTTTCCTTCATTGCTGGCAATAATAGTTCCTATTCTTACAGGATTACTTATTGGTGTACCGGGTGTAATGGGCTTACTTGCGGGAGGCCTTGGTTCAGGATTTGTCCTTGCTGTCTTCATGGCCAATACAGGTGGCGCATGGGATAATGCTAAAAAGTTTATCGAAGAGGGTAATCACGGTGGTAAGGGTAGTGAAGCGCACAAGGCTACAGTTGTTGGAGATACTGTAGGTGATCCGTTTAAGGATACTTCCGGCCCATCTTTGAATATTCTCATTAAATTGATGAGCATGGTTTCAATTGTGACTGCCGGTTTGAATGTTGCCTTTACATTGTTTTAAAAGCGGTCTGTTTTAATATAGTTTACGAAATGATTGGAGTTTTTGATTCTGGAGTCGGGGGCCTTTCTGTATGGAATGAGATTGTTAAGATTCTTCCTGAAGAGGAGATTATTTATTTTGGCGATTCTGCATATTGTCCATACGGGAGGAAATCGAAGAAAGAGATAATATTGCGAGTGACCAAAATAGTTGATTTCCTTATTGAAAAGGGATGTGGATTGATAGTTGTGGCATGCAATACTGTTACGGCTGCCGCAATAGATTACTTGAGAAAGAGCTATGATATACCATTTGTAGGCATGGAGCCTGCACTAAAGCCGGCTGTTTTGAATTCAAAAACGGGCGTTGTCGGGGTACTTGCGACTCATGGCACATTAAAGGGGGAATTATATCACAGAACATTACATAAATATGCCTCCGATACTAAGGTACTTGAACAGGCCGGAGACGGTCTTGTGGAACTTGTTGAATCGGGTGAAATTAATTCCGCTAAAGGGGAGACATTACTCAGACGGTATATTGTTCCTATGATTGAGCAGAATGCCGATCACATAGTACTCGGTTGTACTCACTATCCATTTCTAATCAACCAGATAGAACACATTGTCGGTCATGGTGTAACAATTGTGAATCCTGCTCCTGCCGTGGCAAAACATACAGTTGAGATTTTGAACCAGGAACGAGGTGTTGCTGTACAACATCTTACATCTCAAATAATTAATGGAGATAATCTTTCTGCAGAGTGCGATTCTCGGAGATTTCATAACGGTAAATATCAATTTTATACAACCGGACATAATGGTGATGTAATAAAAAAACTCTCATCTTGTAATATTTTGCCTGAATCTATTCATGAGATAGATTTGTAAATAAGAGAGACACCTTATATATAATTATGCACCCTCGTTACAATTATGTAGCGCGGGTGTTTTGTGTTCTGTACTCAATGGGGATACTGCTTTTATATTCTTACTTCCTTTATTTGTCCAATCAGATTGAGTTAATATTAATTGAATTAAGGATAAAATAAACGACCCTTTTATTTGTTCGTTTATTTTAGAAATCATTGCGAGTTAAAAAAATAATAGTATATTTGCATAAAACCTGAAAGAACCAAACCAAACCTACATAGTTGTGGCTTTAACCTTATAGAATAAAAAATGTGGAAATCTATTTTTATAGGCTGACGAGTTTTGGCCTTTTTTAATCCATTCTATTAGTTGAACTGCATATCCAAATGTGATTGCACCTTTGTATAAAATAAACGAACCTTTAATTTGTACACAATTTAAACCTACGTGTAACTTAATAATATTAACTTAATTTCAATCTTATGAAAA
>CAZNBA010000030.1:0-18963 GCA_964571395.1 uncultured Muribaculaceae bacterium | reverse complement strand
GAAGAGAAAGAAAGAAGGAAGGAAAGAGGTGAAGAAAAGGAGAAGAAAAAAAGGAAGAAAGTGAAGGAAGATAAAAGGAAGATGGATTAATTGTTAAAAAACAGATGCAATGACACAAAAAGGGAGTCCGCTACTTGCAACATATATAGCAGCCATAATTTCAATAATACTCTGGGGATTTTCATTTCTATGGACAAATCAATTAATTCATAACGAGATTCCCATATTTACATTTATTTTTGTAAGGCTTTTAATTGCCGGAATACTCTTGTTGATATTAGCAAAAATAACAGGCAAGCTACAGAAAATTGAAACGACAGATTTCAAATGGATGTTCCTTATGGCACTTTGCGAACCTTTTCTATACTTTATCGGAGAAAGTTTCGGTATGAAATCCACAGGTTCGGCAATTATCACAGCCGTCATCATCTCCATCATCCCGATAGTATGTCTTGTATACGAAAGATTCTTTACTAACAAAAAAATGGGATATATAAAGGTTGGCGGAATAATCATTACCATACCCGGTATAATAATGGTTGTGGCTGACGGAGAGAAGATCTCATTGGAACATTTTTACGGATTGGCTCTGCTGTTTCTGGCAGTTTTTGCAGCAGTCGGGTTCTCGGTCTTTGCTAAGCGCCTCACCTCCAAATATAACAGTCTTACTATTGCAACATATCAGTTCTTGATTGGTTCTGTACTGTTCTTTCCAACATTTCTTTATAAGGGAATAGAGGGACTCAACCAAAAGTTTTTCACCGCAGAGGTAATTATACCAATTCTTACCCTTGCCATTTTGTGCTCGTGTCTATGTTTCGTACTATGGATAGGAGTAATCAAAAGAATAGGCATAACCCGCACCAATACCTTTTCAGCTCTGATACCGGCAGTATCAGCATCCGGTGCCGCTTTGTTGGGAGAGGAGACACTTTCTCTGATAAGAATACTTGGTATAGCTATTGTTATCATAGGTGTGATAATGGTTCAACGGGATTAAACTGCCTCTGATAATCTTTGATCAACATGCAATAAGCTATTTCAGCACCTCCGCAAACAGGTTGTGCTTAACCATATTGCTTGTGATTCTAATAACGGCTGCTGAACTGCTCAGCTGAACAACGCTTCTGAATAATTTCCTACGAAAGAAGTTTTAGTTGCACTCTACCGCGTTTCAGATCTACCCCTATAACCTTTACCTTAACATGCTGATGTAATTTCACCACTTCGTTCGGATTGGAGATATACCTGTCACACATCTGCGAGATATGAATAAGTCCATTCTCCTTTATACCAAAATCGACAAAGGCTCCAAAATTGGTAATATTGGTTATAATGCCTGGGAGTTCCATTCCCTCCTTTACATCCTCCAAAGAGTTAATATTATTTGCAAATTCAAGTACCTTGACAGCAGCTCTCGGGTCTCTGCCAGGCTTAGCAAGCTCATGTGCAATATCTGAAAGGGTGAGCATTCCTATCTGGTCGGAGAGATATTTATTGAGGTCTATAGTATCTATTTTCTCCTTGTTGCCGAGAAGTTCTGCAATGGAAACACCATTTTCAGAGGCTATTTTAGTCACAAGAGAATAACGCTCCGGATGAACAGCTGAATTATCCAAAGGATTTTTTCCACCCGGAATACGAAGAAAACCGGCTGCCTGTTCAAATGCCTTGTCGCCAAGTCTCTTTACCTTTAATAACTGAGCACGCGAATCAAAAGCACCATGCTCCTCCCTATAATCAACTATATTCTGAGCCAAAGCAGGACCAATACCTGAAACATATGAAAGAAGATGCTTACTGGCAGTATTTAGATTCACGCCCACATTGTTTACGCAACTTACAACAACCTCATCGAGTTTCTCCTTAAGCCTATTTTGATCCACATCATATTGATACTGACCTATTCCTAAAGATTTAGGATCTATCTTCACCAGTTCGGCAAGAGGATCCATTAATCGTCTACCTATTGAAACAGCTCCGCGAACGGTTACATCATAATCGGGGAACTCCTCCCTCGCCGTATCGGAAGCTGAATAGATTGAAGCGCCGTCTTCACTCACTGAAAAGACCTTAACCTCATGTGGAAAATGAATCCTTTTTATAAAAGCCTCAGTTTCACGTCCGGCCGTACCGTTACCAATTGCCACCACTTCTATTTTATAAGCCTCAATCATGTTGCTAATCCTCTTCATTGCAACAATCTTTTCATTCTGAGGCGGATGTGGATAAATAGTATCATTATGAAGCAATGCCCCCTGAGCATCGAGACATACAATCTTACAACCGGTTCTAAAACCTGGATCAATTGCAAGGGTCCTCTTTTGTCCCACAGGAGCGGCAAGCAATAACTGCCTGAGATTTTCTCCAAAAACTCTAATAGACTCAATATCTGCTCTCTCTTTAGCTATCTTGATAGACTCATTCTCAATAGAAGGATGCAACAATCTTTTATAAGAATCATTAATAGAGTTGCAAAGCTGCTCATATAGTGCATGTGAAGAGCACCTCTCACCTTTGAAAAAGAGACGCATTATAATCTTCTCAGGAATAGACTCCTCTATATTCAATTTTACGCTCAAAATACCCTCATCAAGTCCTCTTAACATTGCAAGCATCCTGTGCGCCGGTATTCTGCTCAAATCCTCAGAAAAATCGTAATAATTGCTAAATTTCTCTCCCTCCTCCTCCTTGCCCTTTACTATTTTAGACTGAATCCTTGCAGATTTGACATAATAGCTTCTCAACTCACTTCTAATCTCCTGACGCTCAGATAAATTTTCAGCAATAATATCTCTCGCTCCCTGTAAAGCCTCTTCTGTGCTTTTCACATCGTCCTTTACAAAAGCACGGGCAAAAAGATCAAGATTATCTACATTAAGGGTCATCATCCTCTGAGCAAGAGGTTCAAGCCCGCGCTCCTTTGCTATTGCAGCCCTTGTTCTTCGCTTAGGTTTAAAGGGTAAATACAAATCCTCCAAATCCTGAATCTCAACACATTTTGAAATTTTATTCTCTAATTCAGGCGTAAGTTTTTCCTGTTCTGAAATGGTTTTTAAAACAGATTCCTTACGTTTATCAAGCTCAGCAAAGACCGAAAAATAATGTTTCACCTCCGCAACCTGCACTTCATCAAGATTTCCTGTAACCTCTTTTCTATAACGACTTATAAATGGCACAGTGGCACCCTCTTCAAACAATTGCAGACAATGCTCTATCTGCCACTCCTTTACCGACATTTTGCCGGAAATATAACTGATATAAAGTTTGTTTGTCATACCGTTAATTTTTAACTATTCCTGGGAGACCTGCTGCAATTGTTCCCTGTACGCTGAAAAGATTTTAGACTTTGAGACGAAACCAATATATACCCCGTTTTCATCAAGCACAGGCAAATTCCAGGCATCAGTATACTCAAATTTTTTCATCACACTCTCCATTTTTTCATTGCAACATACAGTTGCAGGAACAGGCTTCATAAAGGTATAAATATGAGACGAATGATATTGTTCCTTATCGAACATTATTTCACGGACATCATCAAGATAAACAACACCTTGGAGAATCCCATGCTCATTAATGACAGGAAAGATATTCCTTTTGGAGGAGGCTATGGCCTTTATCAGTTCATTCAAATCTTGATTCATCTCCACAGGAGTAAAATCCTTCTCTATAAGTTGATCTGTTTTTAAGAGCGTAAGAACTGCCTTGTCGGAGTCATGCGTCAGAAGATCTCCCTGATTGGCAATACGTTTGGTATATATAGAATATGTTTCAAACAACCTGATTGTTGCAAATGAGACAGCAGATGTAATGATTAGTGGCATCAGCAGCGAGTAGCCTCCTGTAATTTCCGCAATCAAAAAGATAGCGGTAAGCGGAGCCTGCATTACACCTGACATCAAACCAGCCATACCTACCAGCACAAAATTGGTCTCTGGAAGAGGAACACCCCATAAATTCATTGTTCTGGCCACTATGAAGCCAAGAATTCCTCCCATAAACAATGTGGGGCCAAATGTACCCCCAACTCCTCCTCCGGCATTTGTAAAGGACATTGAAAAAACCTTAAAGATGAAAACACAAAGAAAGAAGAGAGGTACCGCCCACTCTTTCAGCAAATACCCGCTTAAATAAGTTGTACCTATAGCCTCCCTGTAATTATCATTCAAAAGATTGGTAAGAGAGCCGTAACCCTCTCCATATAGGGGAGGAAAAATAAATATCAGGATACCAAGTGAAACTGCAGAAAGAGCCCATCTGAAATATACGTTTTTTATAGTCTTGATTCTGTCTTCCATCTTTAGAGTGGTCCTAATAAAATAGAGTGAGCCAAAACCGCAAATAACTCCGAATCCAACATAATAGGGCATATTATGAAGCGAAAACTCCGATATGGTATTTTGAAATGTCACCGCATTGCCAAGGAAAAAATAGGAGACCGTTGTGGCAGTTACGGAAGAGACTACAAATGGCAGAAGAGAGGTCATTGAGATATTGAACAACAATATTTCCAATGTAAAAAGGACACCAGCCAGAGGAGCTTTAAAGATACCTGCTATGGCACCTGCCGCTCCACAACCCAAAAGGATGGTCATGTTTTTGTATGAGAGTCCGAACATTCTGGCTATATTAGACCCGATTGCAGCACCAGTATATACTATAGGAGCCTCTGCACCTACAGATCCACCGAACCCTATTGTAACGGAACTTGTTGCCATGGATGACCACACATTATGTGTCTTAATCTTAGACTCTTTTTTTGAGACAGCCAGCAGGACCTTTGTGACTCCGTGTCCAATATTATCCTTAATAACATATCTGACTATAAGCAGCGATAATAACATTCCAACACCTGGATACAGAATATAGAGTATACTGTCTGCCGGAGTATTGAACCACCCCGTAAGAATCCACTGAAAAAACTCTATGAGCCGTTTTAAAATTACTGCAGCAAAGCCACTGCCGAGACCTACAATAATTGCAAGTATCAGAAGCATCCTACTTTCAGGTAACTTGGTCAAATATGACCTAATTTTATTTAAAAGAGATTTAATCACTTCACACAAGTAATTTGTGTGCGAAGATAGTAAAAAAGTACTATTCGTCCGAATCCTCTTCACCTGCAGCAAACGAACTTGAAGAATCTTCATCAGGGAAGGTACTTCCCTCAGTGGTTGTATCATCATCCGAAGCCCCATCTCCAAAGATGCCATTCTCCACATCATCATAATCGTCAACCTTAACCTCTATCTTTACAAGATATATCGCATCGGGAATCTCGAGTGAAACTGCATAAAAAAAAGAGCCGTCCGGTTTATCAACCTTGAATATATCTCCCATGTAATCAGAATAACCCTTTGGATATTTCTCCTTAAAGGCTGCCGCCAATGTTTGTGACATATTTGCATAGCTGACAACCAGCCTTTTTTTATTTGCTTTCTTTTCCATAAATGTTCTGCACGTACTTTTATAATTCGAGTGCAAGTATAATATGCAAATTCATGAAAAAAAAATTTTTTTTAATATTTCTTAAAAAAATATGCTTTCTGCTCTCTTTTCGCGGTAAAATTTTTCTCTACAAACACAGGCTTCCAACTTTTTAAATCCATCCCTGTATAATAAATGGCCGAAGAAAGTGTCATTGGAGTTGGGGTAAAATCTTGAACTTGGTCCATAAAAACTCCATGTAAAATTTTATGTTCTGAAAGATGCTTCATATCTTCCATTGTACAGCCGGGATGAGAGGAGATGAAATAAGGTACAAGTTGAAATCTCAACCCATGTTTTTGGATAACTTTGTCGAATTCCCTCTTCAACCGCTCAAAAAGAGCAAATCCTGGTTTATTCATCAAATCAAGCACATGACGTTCAGTATGCTCAGGTGCAACCTTCAAACGCCCCGAGGTATGATGGAGAACAAGCTCCTCAAAAAATTCGCCAGAACGCCCCTCTTTAAGGAAGCCATCACTATTGAGGAAGAGATCATAACGTATTCCACTGCCTATATAGGCATGCTTTATGCCCTCAATCTTTGATATCTTTTCATAAAGATTGAGCAATCTCTCATGAGAATGGTCTAAATTTTTGCACAAGTTTGGGAAAAGGCAGGATTTCCTTATACATTTTCTACATAACTCCATATTTTTGCCACTCATACCATACATATTTGCAGTAGGTCCCCCAATATCGGAGACATTGCCGGCAAAATCCGGTAGAGCAAGCAAGGCTTCAATCTCCTTTATTACAGACTTCTCGCTCCTGCTCTGGATATGTCTTCCCTGATGCGCGGCAATTGTACAGAAACTACAGCCGCCAAAACATCCTCGATGAGTATTGATTGAAAATTTTATCATCTCGTATGCTGGAATTCTTTTCCCTTTGTAACGCGGATGAGGTAATTTCGTATAGGGTAAATCGGAATAAGAATCCATCTCCTCGGTTGTTGCGGGAGGATATTGAGGGTTGACTATCACAGCCCCCACTCCACATGGTTCAACAAGCCTTGCCGGTTCAAGAAGATTGGCATTCAGTTCTATTTCGTTAAAATTTTCCCCAAATGCTCTCTTACTCTTTATGCATTGTTCAAATGAATGAAGCCTTTTTGAAACTTGAATATTGGGATACTGTTTTGCCTCCTTATCATACCATGCAACTTGAAACTGAGCGGTCATATCATATGGCCCGCCTGAAGCCAAGTTCCTCTCATTATACGGAATCTCCCATAAGCCGCCACGTATTTTATTTCGTTTGATGTGTTCGGCTAACTTTACAATCGGTCTCTCCCCCATTCCATAAATAAGATAATCTGCCTTACTGCTTACAAGCACAGAAGGAAGTAATTTATCTTGCCAATAATCATAATGAACAACCCTCCTCAATGAGGCTTCTACACCACCCAAAACCACAGGCACATCGGGCCAAAGATTTTTCAAAATATTGGAATAGACCTCAACAGCATAATTCGGACGCATGCCGGCAACTCCATTTGGAGTATAAGCATCATCACTTCTTAGACGCTTCGCCGCAGTATAATGATTCACCATAGAATCCATAGCCCCGCTTGTAACCCCAAAGAAAAGTCTCGGACGACCGAGCTTTTTAAAATCTCGCAAATCGTCTCTCCAATTTGGCTGAGGGACAACTGCCACACGATACCCTTCTCTCTCAAGAATTCTCGCAATTACTGCACTACCAAAAGAGGGATGATCTACATAGGCATCACCGGTGAAGATAATGACATCTACATTCTCCCACCCGAGTGCCTCCATCTCCTTTTTAGATGTAGGCAGAAAAGGACTCTTCCTGTCTCCCTTATTAGCAAATGGCTTGGTAACAGCACCTTCACATAGTAAACTCATTACATCCTCTCAGGCAACTCTATGCCTAAAATAGACATGCCTTTCCTCAGTACAGAAGCAATTGTACAGATAAGAGCAAGTCTGAAGAGAAGAATGTCGCGATTCTCCTCCTTTAAAATTGTTACAGCCTGGTAGTATTGATTAAACTCCTTGGCAATATCATAAATATAATTTGCAATTAGCGCAGGAGAGTGAGCATCTCCGGCCTCCTTAATCCTTGACGGATAACTATTAAGAATTTTGATAATCTCAACCTCCTTAGGATGAATATTAACAAAACCCCTCTTTACAGCTCTCTGAAAAGCAGACCCGCACTCTGAAACGCCATTGTCTGAGGCTTTTCTAAGAATTGACATTATTCTTGCATGCGTATATTGAATAAATGGACCTGTATTGCCGTTGAAATCAATTGACTCTTTTGGATCGAACAACATCGTTTTTTTCGGATCCACCTTAACGATAAAATACTTTAAGGCACCCAAGCCTATCATTTCAAAAAGTTTCTCCTGATCAGACTCCGACATGTCACCAAGCTTACCTAACTCAATAGAGGTCTCTTTGGCTGTCTGATACATCTTTTCCAAAAGATCATCTGCATCAACCACAGTTCCCTCTCTTGATTTCATTTTACCCTCGGGAAGTTCAACCATGCCATATGAGAGATGATATATGGAGTCATACCAATCATAACCCAATTTCTTTAAAATCAATTTCAGTACTTTAAAATGATAATTTTGTTCATCACCAACCACATAAATCATCTCGTCAAACTTGTATTCACTAAATCTTTGTGCGGCTGTACCAAGATCTTGAGTCATATAAACAGAGGTACCGTCTCCTCTCAATAAAAGTTTTCTATCTAACCCGTCCGACTCCAAATTACACCATACTGAGCCATCCTCGAGAGTATCAAAAATTCCTCTTTTCAACCCCTCATGAACAATAGTTTTGCCAAGCAGATAGGTTTGAGATTCATAATAAATTCTATCAAACGAGATACCGAGTCTGTCATAAGTAGCATTAAATCCATTATATACCCATCCATTCATACGCTCCCATAGTTCCCTTATCTCCTTATCGCCTCTCTCCCATTTAACAAGCATTGCCTGAGCCTCTTTGAGTATGGGGGCCTGTTTCTCAGCCTCATCCTCATTAATATTCTCTCTCAGTGCAATCTCTTTTGTCTCTCTTTTAAGTTCATTGCTGAAAGCTACATAATATTTTCCTACAAGATGATCACCCTTAACGCCTGTACTTTGCGGAGTCTCACCATTGCCCCATCTCAACCACGCAAGCATAGATTTGCATATATGAATTCCTCTATCATTAACAAGATTTACTCTTATTACCTTATGTCCGTTCGCCTCAAGTAATTTGGCAACCGACCATCCGAGAAGGTTATTTCTAATATGACCCAAGTGAAGAGGCTTGTTTGTATTGGGAGAAGAAAATTCAACCATTACCGTCTTTCCTGAATCAGGCAAACGGCCGAAATTATCATTAAGGGCAATATCACAAAAGATATCATTCCAAAAGGGAAGAGAAAAACTGATATTCAGAAATCCCTTAACCACATTAAAGGACTCTATCTCCTGAGAATTGCCCTTTATATATTCACCTATCTCTTGAGCCGTAACATCGGGCGATTTCCTGCTCACTTTCAGTAAAGGAAAGGTCACAAGCGTGACATCGCCATCAAATTCCTTCCTTGTTGACTGTATCTGAACAAGTCTATCATCAACATCTGCTCCGTAAAGAACATTAACGGCGCTTTTCACTTTATTACTAACAAATAACTCAAGATTCATTATAACTATATATAAAAAATTAAATAAAATTCAAAGCAAGTGAATTTGTCAACTTTATCTGCAAGTTTGTACCTAATGAAGTGGAATTAAAAAGATTACCCCATCCGACCTTTAAATATATATTTTGCAACTCAATATGACCATTGGCAGGAATAACTTTAAGTTGTTCTCTATTAAGAGCTCTTAAATTACCCATATTTCTAACCTCAAGGTATTTTACTAATTGATCCACAGTCTGAGCATTGCCGCAAGCAATTTTTATAAAATTCTCGTTTGCTCCAACAAGACCGGCTCTAAGCTCCTTGGTGACAGCTGAAATATCCTTAAGACTCCTCTCATTACCCTTTATTTGTAATTTTTCTGATGCACCACAGCTGATTAGGAGCGAATTGTTTAGAATAGCTGAGCAAAAGACAACGGCAACTTGCTCATTATTAGCAGTTGAATTTATTGAGGCAGAGAAAGTGTCGGGATCCAATAAATATTGCTTTCCTCCCCAATACTCATACATACCTTTATTATCCTTCAAAAAGGCCTCTACCGTACAATATTTCATCCATAAATCGCGACACAGCGCAAGTTTGGAATTATCCTGAATCTTCTTTCCCTTAAGATATAAATCTGTCTTTTCAACAAAGGATTTGCCTAAACTGACCCCATCGTCGAGCAGCATATAGGCCAATATGGAATTATTAGCAAACAGCGCATAATCATTATCAGCTTTACCTTTAACCAACTCATCGAGGGATTTAAGCGCCTTGCCTGAAATCTCCTGAGCATTAGTCGCTTTTTTAATGTACAGTTCCAAACTGCCGGTCATCTCCTTGTATTCTGGAAGATCCTTGACCGTAGAGAGACTCATTTCCGCATCACACTTAAATTCCGTAATACGAGAATTGATGAATGTCAGAGAGGAGATTGTCTGATTTCTGAATTGCTCATCTGTTCTAATCTTATTCTCCACTGCGGCAATATCTCCTACAGCTACATTCTTTTTGAATTTTTTGGCTTTACCAACATTGCCTGATATTAAAGAAGTATCATAATTAGGCCAACCAACAAGTACTCCGATAACATAACCGGAACAGAGAGACAGCAACCATAGTGCTACAATTAAACTCTTATTACAATGTTTCATAGAATTAAAAATAAAGTTAATAATGCATTAAAGAATAAAGTTAATAAAAATTTTTATTTAAAATACTCCTTCATAGCCCGTTTTACATTGGGAGCGAGCAAAAACAGGGTAATCATCGTTGGAAAAGCCATAAGAGCATAAGCCAAATCTATCAATCCCACAGCCGATTTCAAAGGAATTATTGCCGCTACTATAAGCATGAGAAGGAAAAAATAGTTATAATATTTCCCGTTTTTTGCTCCAAACAAATAACTCGTACATTTGACTCCATAATAAGAATACGAAAACATTGTTGAAAAGGCAAAAATAAATACAACTATCATAAGTAAATAACTTCCATATCCAGGAATAGCAGCCTCAAAGGAATTCAAAGCAATCTCGAGACCCTTTACTCCCTCAACATCATAATTACCTTTAATCAAGATAGCAAGAGCCGTAAGAGTACAGACAAGCCCACTATCTATAGAGGGACCAATCATCGCAATAAGGCCTTCTTTAATAGGTTTATTATTTTTGGAGGCACCATGCATCATACTGGCAGTACCAACACCGGCCTCATTTACAAGCGCCGCTCTTCTTGCACCAATCAGGGCCACACCTGCAAGTCCTCCTATTCCAGCTTTAAGACTGAACGCTCCGGCAAAAATAGATTCAAATACGCCTGGTACAACACTGATATTTGTACAGATAATGTATAAAACGAGTAAGAAATACATACCTACCATCATTGGAACTACCTTAGCTGAGATTTTAGCAATCCTTTTTATACCGCCAAGTACCACGACAGAGACTATTATGCAGATAATCACGCCAATAATAAATCTAAGTTCTATAGTATTCTCAATCCCCGCAGGAGTAGTAAAAGTGGTGATCACAGCCTCAGTAAGTTGATTGGCCTGCATTATACAGAGCGTTCCAATAAGACCGAAAACAGAAAAAGCTACAGCCATTGGCTTCCATTTATCTCCAAGGCCCTTTGTTATCATATACATAGGCCCTCCCTGAAGCACTCCTTGTGAATCCTTGCCTCTATACATTATAGTAAGAGAGCCTTCAAAAAACTTGGTAGCCATTCCGACAACAGCACTAACCCACATCCAAAAAATAGCCCCAGGCCCACCCATAGTAAGTGCTATTGCAACACCTGCAATATTACCCATTCCTACTGTAGCAGCAATTGCACTCATAAGAGCCTCAAAAGAACTTATCTGCCCAGGTTGCGAATCATCTTTATCGCGGAGCGACCTGATTGCACGCACATAATACCTGAATGGAACAAAACCCGAATAAATCAGGAAGAACAAGCCTCCTCCTATAAGAAGGAAAAAAAGTGGGTATCCGCAAACAAAGTCGCTCAACGCAACAATAAATGATTCTATCTCTTTCATTGCAGTTATATGTTACAATGCAACTATTTCTTCTTGGCCTCAATAAGCCCTCGGTTAATTAGTAAAGGAGTTATTTCAGGTTTGCGGCCTCTGAAATTAATATATAGAGTCATGGCATCATCCTCGTTAGCTCTGGCAAGAATCTCATTTTTAAATTTGCCTGCAACCTCCTGATCAAAAATATTGCCCTTCTCCTTATAAGCCTCAAAAGCATCGGCATCAAGGACCTCTGCCCAAATATAGCTATAATAACCAGCAGTATACCCGCCACCAAATGTATGATTAAAATAGGTAGATCTGTAGCGTGGAGGAATTTGCGGAGTAATTTTTCTATCTCCCAATACTTTGCTTTCAAATTTCACAACATCCAAATCTGCAGGAATCTCTGTTAGAACATGATAGTCCATATCGAGATATGAAGCAGCAAGATATTCAACAGTTGCAAATCCCTGACCATATTTTCCAGCCTTTATAACCTTATCTACAAGCTCCTGAGGAATCACCTCTCCTGTCTCGTAATGTTTTGCATATACCTTAAGAACTTCTGGCTGGAATGCCCAATGCTCGTTAATTTGAGACGGAAGTTCTACAAAATCTCTTACATAATCGCCTAATCCCTTATAACGAACATTACATAAAAGAGAAGCGAGACCATGTCCGAACTCATGGAAATAGGTCTCTACCTCATCCATAGTAAGAAGAGCTGGTTTTCCACCTACAGGGCGAGTAAAATTACCGACTATGGTTACAAGAGGAATCACTCTCTTACCCTCT
Organism: uncultured Muribaculaceae bacterium; assembly: GCA_964571395.1. GTDB lineage: Bacteria > Bacteroidota > Bacteroidia > Bacteroidales > UBA932 > Egerieousia. The sequence continues at coordinate 6,494 of CAZNBA010000030.1, read as the reverse complement.
TTATAATAAGTATCTCTGAAACCTCCGCACCATGCACCACCGTTTTTAGCACCTGGACGAGCAAACATATCAAAAAAGACAACTCCCACAACATTTTTACTACTGTCAGTAACTTCGAATGCAACAGCCTCTTTGCTTGGAAGAGGAACGCTATCAAGTTGCTTGAAATTAAGACCGTATAGTTTATTTGCAACATAGAAAACTCCCTCTCTTACATTCTCCATCTTAAAATAAGGAGCAAGAAGCGATTCATCCAAATTAAACTTCTTATTCATGGCCTTTCTGAAATAATATCGCCAATCCCAAGCCTCAAGATTAATATCGGCTCCCTCCTCTTTAATAATTGCGCGCATATCTGCTGCCTCTCTATCCGCTGCAGCAAGAGCAGGAGTCCAGATTTGATCAAGAAGATCATACACAGCCTTCGGTGTCTTGGCCATACGGTTATCGAGAATATAATCTGCACAACTCTTATAGCCCATGATACGGGCCTTTTGAAGACGCAGCGCAGTCAGTTTCTTTATAACCTCTTTATTATCATTTGCATTATTATTATTACATCTGTTGAGATATGCCTCAAGCATCTTCTGCCTGTCAGCTCTGTTATCTGCATTGGCAAGAAAAGGCATAATGCTTGGATTATCGAGACCAAAAACCCATGACCCCTTTTTACCGGCCTTCTCGGCTCTTGCAGCAGCTTCAGAGATTTGATCCTCTGTCAGACCTGCCAACTCCTCTCTCTTATCTATAGTAAGAGTAAACGCTGCTGTCTCTTTTAATAGATTCTGGCTGAACTGCAATTCAAGAGCGTCCAATTCAGAATCAATCTTCTTGAGCTCCTCTTTTTTATCTGCAGGAAGATTTGCACCGGCACGTACAAAACGTTTATATGTCTCAGTTAAAAGACGCATCTGATCAGGCTCAAGACCTGAATTATCCTTTTTATCATATACTGCCTTAACTTTTGCAAAAAGCTTATCATTAAGCATAATTTCACTGCTGTGCTTGCTAAACAACGGGCTCAGTTCGTTTGCAATATTCATTAGAGTATCATTCGAATTCACGCTATTATCGCTCGAAAAAACTCCCGAAACTCTTCCGAGAAGTTCACCTGAATTATCGAGAGCAACAATGGTATTCTCAAAATTTGGCTCCTCTTTATTATCAACAATAGCCTGTATCTCCTGATTATGAACCTTCATCGCCTCAATAAAAGCAGGTTTATAATGTTCTGATTTTACCTTATCGAAAGGTGGAATTTGATACGGAGTATTCCATTCTGCAAGAAGCGGATTATCTTTATCCGTCTTACCGCAAGCTGTGAGCAGAAGACCTGCCGACAGTAATGATATGTATAATAGTTTCATAAGTTATATAATAGTTTATTAAACAAGTTAATTAAATAGTCGAGATTAAACAATTATCCGAGATAACTTTTCAGCAACTTGCTCCTTGCACTATGTCGCAATCTTCTTATAGCCTTTTCCTTTATCTGTCTCACCCTTTCCCTTGTAAGACCGAAATATTCCCCAATCTCCTCCAGTGTCATCTCCTGAGTTCCTATACCAAAGAAATATTTCACAATATCCCTTTCTCTCTCTGTAAGAGTAGAAAGAGCACGTTCAATTTCTTTATTCAGAGACTCATTTACAAGCCCCCTATCTGCATTTGGAGAATCACTATTTACAAGGACATCGAGCAAACTGTTATCCTCGCCATCAACGAAGGGAGCATCTACCGATACATGACGTCCAGATACTCTAAGCGTATCTGCAATTTTATCGCGAGGAATATCAAGAATATCAGCCAACTCCTCCGGAGAAGGCATACGCTCATTTTCCTGCTCAAACTTGGAAAGCGCCTTGTTTATTTTATTAAGAGAGCCAACCTGATTAAGTGGTAACCTGACAATTCTCGACTGCTCTGCAAGAGCCTGAAGTATGGATTGTCTAATCCACCACACGGCATATGAGATAAATTTGAATCCTCTCGTTTCATCGAATTTCTCTGCAGCCTTGATAAGTCCCAAATTACCTTCGTTTATAAGGTCAGGCAGACTTAGTCCCTGATTTTGATACTGTTTAGCAACAGAAACCACAAACCTAAGATTAGCTCTTGTCAATTTTTCAAGAGCCGCCTGATCACCCTTACGAATTCTTTGGGCAAGTTCTACTTCATCTTCTACTGTGATTAATTCTTCACGTCCAATCTCCTGGAGATACTTGTCAAGAGAGGCACTCTCTCTATTCGTGATTGATTTAGTTATTTTTAACTGTCTCATGAGTCTATATTATCTTGCAAATTTAATAAAAAAAATGTAGCCCGAAAAAAATATGTTATATAATTAAATTAGATAGTTATAATTTATGAAATTACTATGATTTATACTGAATAATAAACCTATTCAAAATTGAGAAAAAATCTAACATGTATCTCCGTTTTTAACTAATTATTTTTATATTTGTAATCTAAAATATTTCGTGTGAAACCAAGCATGAAATTATTGAATTCCGGCAAAGGTGGATATTAAAAATTTGAATGTGAGAGCATAGAAATGGTGAAACAACTATCAGACTCTTACGAGATTTCAATAAATTTTCATGTTTAAAATTTATTAATTTTATGAAACTTACAGTATCAAGTACAGATCTTTTACAAGGTTTATATTCAGTTTCAAGAGTTATCGCTGCTAAAAGCTCTCTTCCGATTCTCGAAAACTTCCTATTTATTTTGGAAGGAAACAACCTAATGGTCACTGCTTCTGACTCAGAAACAACGTTAAAGACAGTGATAAAAATAGATGAAGTCTCTTCCGGAGGAGAGATTGCAGTCCCTGCTAAACTACTTACAGATACGCTAAAGGAGTTGCCTACGCAACCAATTGAGATAAATACGGATGATTCCAAAAACCTGATAAATATTATATGGGCAAGCGGCAGTGCTCAAATTCCTTTTCTTTCATCTGATGAATATCCTGTAATCCCGGAACTTACCAACCCTTCAAAGATAGAGATGATAGGCAAGACCCTTTTAGACGGAATTAGCAATACTCTCTATGCCACTTCCGATGATTATTTGAGACCGGCAATGAACGGAATATTCTTTGATATATCGCCCGAATCGGTAAATATGGTGGCCTCCAATGCTCATATACTTGCCTGTTTCGAGAGAACCGATATTAAAGGGGAACACCAATCTTTTTCTCTCCCTAAAAAATCAGCCAATATATTGAAAAGCATTCTTGCCAAATCGGACGAGGAGACTGTCACCATTTCATTCGACAAAAAATTCGCTTATTTCAACTTTAATTCCACGCTTGTGGTATGCCGCCTTATAGAGGGTAATTTCCCTAATTACAAGGCTGTAATGCCAAAGGGTAACGATAGCATACTTAACATAGGGAGAGTAGATCTGCTCAATGCCTCAAAAAGAGTTGCAGTTTGTTCCAATCAGGCAACAAGCCAAATAATATTAAAGTTGAGTTTCAACCAGCTTGTGATATCGGCTCAGGATCTCGATTTCTCAATAAGTGCGCACGAAACACTTGCCTGCGACTATTCAGGAGACCCGATGGAAATAGCTGTTAAATCTAACTTTTTCACAGATATTCTAACTAATTTGCCATACGATCAGGTCTCAATAAAACTAAAGGATTCAGGCAAACCAATGTTAATCTTACCGGTAGAAAAAGATGATCAAAACGAACTGATAAGTGTACTACTTATGCCTATGATCATTAATTATTAAAGATAAAAATGAAACTGAATTTAAAGAATCCGCTCCTTTTCTTTGATATCGAAAGTACGGGATTGAATGTTGCCACAGACAGAATTGTAGAAATATCAGCAGTTAAAGTGATGCCTGACGGCACAAATGAAATAAAGACCAAGAGAATAAATCCAACGATTCCAATCTCTCCTGAGGCACAAGCTATACATGGTATCTCTGATGAAGAGGTAAAAGATTGCCCCACTTTTAAGCAGATAGCAAAAAGTTTCGCAACATGGATGGAGGGATGTGATATAGCAGGATACAACTCATTAAAATTCGATATTCCGCTTCTTGCAGAGGAATTTATCAGAGCGGATATAGATTTTGATTTTAGGAAAAGAAATCTTGTGGATGTGCAAAACATATTTCACAAAATGGAACAACGCACTCTTGCTGCAGCATACAAATTCTATTGTCAAAAAAACCTCGAAAACGCACACAGCGCGGAGGCAGATACAATGGCAACATACGAAGTACTTATGGCCCAACTCGACAAGTACCCCGACACTCTAAAGAATGATGTGGTAATGCTTGCTGATTTTTCAACAAAAACCAAGTTCGTAGATTACGCCGGGAGAATAATCAAAAATGAAAAGGGAGAAAACATTATTAATTTTGGCAAGCACAAAGGAAAAACTGTTGAAAGCGTACTAAAATCCGAGCCAAGCTACTACGACTGGATCATGAGGGGAGACTTTACATTAGATACCAAACAGACTCTCACAAAGATAAAACTCAATATGAGATAAATCCGCCTACAAGCACTCAAATATACAGTTTTGCTTTGAATATCATTATACAATCATACAACAACGGCAATAAATTTTATCTTAAGCCAGACACCTCTCTAAACAGGGATTGCAATAACTATTTCTGTCCTGAAACAATCGGTAGTTTATCTGTTTCTCCATTCATTTACATACGAATAGAGAGAGCAGGTAAGAGCATACTTGAAAAATTTGCAGAGAGATATTATAAATCTGGTGGATACGGAATCTCATTAAAAGCCGTTTCCTACACGACCGGAGAAAATACACAGAGAGAAATGAGCAACCTATTGGACAACAGCACCTTTTTGAGCCCGATTGTAACCGGTATCAACAACCTTGAACGTTCCCTCTTCAATAACGCGCTTGCAGTTATTTCCAATTATATCTCTGTGCGGACAGGTGATATAATTGCAATAGAGACCGGCGAGGCTAAAATTTACGAAAGGGGAGAAAACATTGAGATAAAGGAGGGAAAGCTCTCATTCGAAATAATTTTTTAGCCATTTCACATCATGATAAAGACAGATATTGCAATAATAGGCGGAGGAGCAGCCGGACTTTTTGCAGCAGCAAGACTTACAGACAATAATAAAACCCATTCAATTACTCTCTTTGAAAAGATGCCACGCTGCGGGCGTAAAATAGGACTGACAGGCAAAGGCAGATGTAATCTTACAAATACACGGGAATGGCAGGAATTTTCAACACACATTCACCCGAACGCAAATTTTTTTAAGAGTGCTTTTTATACCTGCAACAACAAAGAGGTCATGAATTTCTTTGAGCGAATAGGTTTAAAACTCACTATAGAACGAGGAGACAGGGTCTATCCGGCAAGTATGCGGGCAACAGATGTTATAGACGCACTCGTAGACCACATAAAAAAATCACAAATAACAATAATCAATAACTGCAGAGTAAAAGAGATTAAGCAGGTGGAAAATTGCCTTACCAAAACTGGAGAAGAGTTGGGTGCACACCAAGTAAAGGAGATATCGGGGTACTATAGGTTTATAATTACGGGAGAAGAGGGGGAGAAAATTGCAATGGCAAAAAGTATCATTCTTGCAACAGGCGGCCTCTCCTATCAATCAACAGGCTCAACAGGAGATGGATACATAATGGCCAAACAATTGGGGCATAAAGTAACACGACAATTTCCCTCCCTTACTGCACTGAAATCAAAAGAAAGGTGGACATTGAATGTATCGTTAAAAAATGTGGCGGTCTCACTGCTGCTCGATGGAAACGAAGTTGCAAACGAATTTGGTGATCTCGATTTTACTGAGGGCGGAATAGAGGGGCCAATAGGCTATAAAGTAAGCCGCAAAGCCGTGGAAGCCTTACAAAACGGAAGAAAAGTAGCACTTATACTCGACCTGAAACCGGCACTCACTCCGGAACAACTGAAAGGTAGAATAATTAGAGAATATGCTCAGGGCAACACCACATTGCCGACACTGTTATCACGCCTTCTCCCAAAGGCGATTATCAACTGTTTTACAGAATATCTCCTGCAGAGGCCTGATTTTGCAAAAGAAAAAGATCAAAACAACATGGCACAATCAATTGCAGATGCTCTAAAAAATTGGAAATTCACAATTATCGGGAACGTAGGCTATGAACGTGCAGTTGTAACGGCAGGCGGAATTTCACTTAAAGAAATTTCACAAAAAACTCTCGAATCCAAACTGATTAAAGGACTCTTTTTTGCCGGTGAAGTTATAGATATGGACTGCGACACGGGAGGTTATAATTTACAGATGGCTTTTTCAACCGGAGCACTTGCTGCAGAAAACGCAGCAAAAACAGCCCTATAGCTTCAAAAACATAGGGCTGCCTCACACAACATATTGTGGTATATCTCTAATTAGTATACCTTAATCTTCTCTGTTCCGTCAAGTACTGCAAGACCATTTGAGGCAAGCGCACCCATCTCATCCTCTCCAGGAT
>CAZNBA010000029.1:0-18968 GCA_964571395.1 uncultured Muribaculaceae bacterium | reverse complement strand
GACGCGGCTACAGGAGAACCAATTCCCTATGCCTATGTAAAGGTTGTTGGCACCAGTAATGGTACTTCGACAAATGATGTCGGAGAATATTCAATTACCGTACCGGGTACGGCTGTATTTGAGGTAACCTTTGTAGGTTATACACCAGTCAAAGTACCTGTAAACGGCAGGAGTAAAATAAACATCACTCTTTCACCGGATGCCGTAAATTTGGATGATGTTCTTGTTGTAGCATACGGAACAACAACTAAGAAGGCATTTACCGGATCTGCTGCTACAGTGAAACAGGATAAGTTGGAGAACCTCAAGGTTGCCAACGTATCCAAGGCATTGGAAGGAACAGTAGCCGGAGTACAGGTAACAGGAGGAAACGGACAGCCGGGATCAACCTCAACTATCCGTATTCGTGGTATAGGCTCAGTAAATGCTTCAAGTTCACCTCTATATGTAGTGGATGGTGCAGCTTATGACGGTGACCTTAACTCAATTCCATCAGAGGATATAGAGAATATCTCTGTATTGAAGGATGCAACCGCATCTGCACTTTACGGAGCACGTGGAGCTAACGGTGTCATAATGATCACTACCAAAAAGGGTAAAGTTGGAAAATCAACAGTATCGGCAAAGGTTAACTTTGGTCTTACATCAAGAGCTATTCCTGAGTACGACAGAGTTTCAACCGATCAATGGGTAGAAAAACAGTGGGAAGCTACAAAGAACTATGCAATCAGAGCAGGTGGAATGTCAGCAACCAATGCGGCTGCTTATGCAAGTAAGATTCTTGTTCCTACAGTATTTAAGGGATATAACCCTTATAGTGTAGACGGTGCTGCACTTGTTGGAACAGATGGCAAACTTAATTCAAGTGCCAAATTACTTTATCAGGATGATTGGAACGATGCCTTGTCACGTACAGGTCTTCGTCAGGACTATTCTGTTTCAGTAAGCGGTGGTAATGAGAACACTACATATTATGCTTCAGCAGGTTATCTTAACGAGAAAGGTTTTGTAAGATGGTCAGGATATGACAGATTTACCGGTCGTGTAGGTCTCTCCTCTAAAGTAAACAAATGGTTCAAAGTAGATGCAAGCATCTCAGGTAATACTCATAATTCTGACGGTTTCCGTGCAGAGGGTACTTATACCACCAACCCATTCTATTATGGTAGAATGATGGGTCCTATCTTCCCTATTTATCAGAGAGATGCAAACGGAGAGATTCTCTATCTTGCCGATGGTTCACCGAAGTATGATATAGGAGATAGCGGAAAATCAAATGTTTATGCGTGGGCAGGTCACAAGCGCCCTTATGCTCCAAACTCTAACCTTATTCTAACCTTACCGTTGGATGAGAGAAGCAACAAGGGTAACCAAATTTCTGCCAGGGTAGCAACCGAGGTCTCATTCTTAAAACATTTTACCTTTAAGGTAACTGCAAGTACTGACCTTAACGATACCTACTATACTACTTATCAGAATAACAAATATGGAGATGCAGAAGGTGTAGAGGGACGTTCAACAAAGGAGTATTACAAGACAAAATCTTACACCTTTAACCAGGTATTATCTTATAACAGATCATTTGGTGATCATAATATTTCAGCATTGGTTGGTCATGAGAACTATCAACTAAAGACCAATGATCTTTGGGCAACCAGAACTGGTTTTAAAATCACCTCAACAGAGTTGGTAGCAGGAGCTATTGCAGAGGGATCCTCTTCTTCAAGCGATGAGTACACTCTTGAGGGTTTTTTCGGTCAGTTGAACTACTCTTATGCTAACAAATATTTTGCATCGGCCTCTTATCGTTATGATGGTTCATCAAGATTTGCAAGTTCATCAAGATGGGGTGGTTTCTATTCAATAGGAGCATCATGGAGAATGAAGGAGGAGAACTTTATGAAAGATATAAAATGGCTTGATGAACTCAAACTAAAGGTTTCTTATGGTGAGCAGGGAAACGATGCTATTGGTACCTATTACGGATATCAGAGTCTCTTCTCAATTGATGACAGAAACAACGGTACATTAAACGGAGCATGGTACTCACAACTTCCTAATGAGGATCTTAAGTGGGAGAAGAACAAAAATCTTAACGTCGGAGTTGAGTTTGCTCTATTGAATAACAGAGTTCGCGGAGGTATTGAATACTTTATGCGTAAATCAGACAACCTGTTGTTCTCTGTTCCTATTCCTCAGTCTTCTGGTATCAGTGCAAAAATGCAGAATATCGGTACAATGAAGAATAAAGGTTTTGAGATTCAGCTTTCAGGCGATGTAATGAGACGCGAGAACTTCTTGTGGTCTTTGGATTTCAACCTTACACACTATAAGAATAAGATAACCAAACTTCCTAAAGATAATGAGGGTAAGTATCAGGAGATTGTTAGTGGTTCAAAGAAACTTTCTGTAGGCCATTCAATTTATGATTTCTGGTTAAGATCATATGCGGGTGTAGATCAGACCAATGGTAATGCTCTATACTATTATGATATTACAGATGACAATGGTAATCCTACAGGTGAGAGAGGTACAACAAATGATAGGAATAAAGCCTCTTATTACTATTGTGGCTCTGCAATTCCAGATGTATACGGCGGTTTAACCAGCAGCTGGAAATTCTACGGATTTGATGTATCGGTATTCCTTACATACCAGTTGGGAGGTAAATTCTATGACAGCAACTATGCATCATTAATGCATACAGGTGCTCGTGGTTCACATTGGAGCAAAGATATTATGAATAGTTGGACTCCAGAGAATACAAATACCGATGTACCAAGAGTAGACTACAATAACTCCAACCAATCTATTGCAAGTGACAGATGGCTTACAAATGCAAGCTACCTCTCATTAAAGAATGTAACAATCGGTTATACCTTACCTAAGAAATGGTTAGAAAAGGTTAACTTCAGTGCTGTAAGAATATATGCTTCAGGAGATAACTTGGGACTTATTTGCAAGAGAAAAGGTATGGATCCTCAACAATCTTTTAACGGGACTTCTGACTTTACATATGTTCCGGTTAGAACCATATCTTTCGGTCTTAACATTACTTTTTAAATGATAGAGAATTATGAAAAAATATAGTTTAATATTTGTAATTTTATCTTCGCTTCTGATATTTGTCGGATGCGGAAAGGAGTTCCTAACTACTGCACCAACCGGCAGTGTTACGGAGGGTGATATGCTAAACAGTCTTACAGGAGCAGAAACTGTATTGGACGGTATTAATAGAGCAACATATTATTTTTACGGTGCTCATGACCAATTCGGCCAAAAATCTATAGATTACGCTCTGGATTGTCTGAGTGATGATTTCTATCCTACAGAGAATGGATACGGATGGTTCGTTGCATGGTATCAGTGGATTGAACATAGAAATGTGAATGGTGGAAACCTGGAATATGTGTGGTCTTATTACTATGACATTATTAATAATGCAAATCTTGTAATAGCCAACCTTGAGCCTATGTCGTTTGAGGCAACTGCCGACAAAAACAAGCAGATGAGTCTTCTTGCACAGGCTTATACATATAGAGCCTATTCACTCTATTATCTTGTACAGCTGTTTAGCGAGGGAGGAAACGGTATACCTGTACCTACTATTCCTAATCCTGGTGCATTAGCAAGAAGTTCCGAAGACAAAGTTTATACACAGATAAACGCTGATCTTGCTAAGGCTGTAAAATTCTTTGATGATGGCGGTTCAAAGAGTAGTAAAACTAATGTATCTCAAATTGATGAATCTGTTACATATGCAATCATGGCACGAGTAGCCCTTACAAGAGGCGAATGGGCTAACGCTGCAAAATATGCTGTAAATGTTATTGATAATTCAGGTTGCTCACTTACAGATGATTATACCTATGGATGGAATAAGGCAAATAATGAGTGGCTCTGGGGCGCTCTTCTTATTGATGAGCAACAGACCTCATATGCCTCATTTTTCTCACATATGGATCCATTCTTTGGTGGTTATTGCACACTTGGGAACCAGCATGTTATGTCTGAAAAGGTATTTAATTTCCTAAGCGATGCTGATCAACGTAAGATGGTTAATCAACCCGATGTTTATTTTGCTCCTTATTTTAATGCATATTTTGGCGGAAAGGAGAGATCAAGTTTCAAATACACCGGTATGGGTGAATGGACAAACGATTATCTCTATATTAAGTTAGGCGAGATGTATCTTATTGCAGCCGAAGGTTATGCAAGAGATGGAAAGAATACCGAGGCTCAGAAATACATTAATGCGCTTAATGTAAACAGATTCGGGAAGTATGCAGCTAAGTATTATACCCCTATCTCACTTACAGGTACAGCCCTTGTTAATGAAATCCTCATGTACAGAAGAGCTGAACTCTGGGGTGATGGTCAGAGATTCTTGGATATGAAACGTCTGAAAGAAAGCAATGTAGGTAGAACCGGTCAGCCGCTTTGCGAGCAGACATATACTATTCCTGCAGGCGACAAGAGATTCACATTCCTTATCCCTCAGCAAGAGATTAACTCTAACCCTAATATTAAGCAGAACTCTTTGTAGTATTGTTTTTAAGTTAATAATCAGAGGCGGCCAATTTTGGCCGCCTCTTTTAGGTATAGTACCTCATAGAACATTTAATGTAATATATCTTTAGTCCAGGCAATCTTAATAACGCATATCTACAAGTAAGAAGGAATGCCGGAGCATGTGGGGTTGATAAAATGGAAGTAGGAAGAAAACTTTCGTTTCCCTCCTACTTGATATTTTTTGCTGAAGCAAATAGTTTAATTCAAGGAGGCAGTCAAATCCCATGGCTGCCTCCTTTTATGGCAAGAACTGAATATTGTGAGGCCGCTTCTCTCTGTTTTCTGCTTAATGTGATGCTTTTGCAGTTGTTCCCTCAAAGTAGAGACAAATTAATATGAGCTGCTTATGCCTCCTTAAAAAAAACAGCAATTGTTTCCAACTGCTGTTTTTTATAATTACCAAGCCTTCATTAGTGCAAATACTCTTCCAAAAGTTGTTCAATCTCCTCTTCACTAACCTGTCTCTTAATGATTTTGCCCTGTTGGTCTACAAAAATATTTTGTGGGACGAATCTTACATAATATTGTTTTGCAACAACGTTGTTCCAGTAGCCGAGGTCTGAGACATGATGCCATGTCAGATTATCATCCTTAATACCCTTTATCCATGACTCCTTTTTTTGGTCGAGAGAAACGCTTATGATACCAAAACCTTTATCTTTGAACTTGTTATAAATCTTTACAAGAGTGGGGTTGAAGTGTCTGCATGGGCTGCACCATGAAGCCCAGAAATCGACCATTGTGATTTTATACTTTTTGTATATGTTTGAGAAGGTTACAGGATTACCCTCAGGGTCATTTTGTGTAAAATCAGGAGCTATTTTCCCGGACTGTAAGCTTTTTATTGTAGCAAGTGTCTCCTCTGCAGCTGCTATTTTTCTATTTTTTGCAAAACAGGTTTTGGACTTAAACTCGTTCAATTTTTTCTCTGTATCTGCAACCGGATTTTTTTCAATATTCTGAATTATTGAGTTTAAAGTAACATAAGAGAAAGGATGTGCGGTCATATAGGCATCGTTTATCTTTTCAACTTGTTTGCCATACTCATCAAAAATACCTTCAATTTTTGCCTTATCTGCTTCAGAGGCACTTGAATATGCTTTTTCAAGAGAATCGAGATGTGCTGCGCGGTAGAGATTTGTCTGTATTGCATTTAGTGAATCGAGTGTTTTTTGTGTTTTTGCTCCTTCAATTACAGCCGTATGTTTGCTCCTTTTCTCTTTGTCTTCAACTCCCAATTTAACATTAATGTTAATCTTAGAGTTTTCTAAAAATAATTGGGCAAACGGTCTTTTCTGAGAGGGGTCGTTAAAGAAGATTCCTACATAATCAGGAGTGTCTGTGTATCCTTTGAATGTAGCTGTACCGTTTTTTATAACGGAGGCTACCTTAATCAGATCTTCTGCGTTCCTTGCGCGATTAGTCAGTATAGCGCTATCTCCTTTAATTTGAGTGAGATCACCGCTGAATTTTACTGTCACTGTGTAGCCTTTTGGCTGAGCCATGCAGAATGCAGATATCAGCATTGCCGGCATAATTACGAACATCTTATTCATAAAGATTTCTTATTTAATTAGTAATAGATTTATTCTTATTTATACCATTCTTTGTACATCAGATAGCCCTGAGCATTTTTATGTGCCATTTCGGCAATCTTCTCTGAGCCCCCCTTAACCTTTTTTGCAGGAACTCCGGCATAGATGCCCGGTTCGAGAATTTCGTTGCTGAGAACAACCGCTCCGGCTGCAATTATTGTATTATCAGGTACCACGACATTATCCATTAGTATGGCTCCCATGCCAACGAGTACGTTGTTCCCAACTTTTGCCCCATGAATTACGGCATTATGACCGACTGAAACATCGTTGCCTATTTCACATACAGATCTTTTGTATAATGTATGCAGTACTGCTCCATCCTGTATATTAACCCTGTCGCCAATCTTTATTGTGTTGACATCACCTCTGAGAACAGTTGAATACCAGATGCTGCAATCATCTCCCATTGTAACATCACCTATTATTACTGCATTTTCTGCTAAGAAGCAATTCTTCCCAATTTTGGGAGAGATGCCGTTTAAATCTCTTATTATTGCCATATAGTTACAAAAATACTATTTTTTCTATAATTATGAATGTTTATCATTTTTAATATTAAGTTGGAGAGCAATAAAAAGGGGAGACATATATCTGTTTTGTCTCCCCTTGAATTAGTGTTATTTAGTAGTCTTATCTTAAAGATTACTCTTTTGTGGCAGGTGCCTGAATTGTTGCAGCCTTATTAAGTTCTGCAATACCTGCCGGTCCGGATGCTTGTTTGCTTTTTACCATTTTCTGATAATCTTCCATAGAGGCAACTACAATTTTGTCGTAGTCTCTCAGACCTGTTCCTGCCGGAATAGGATGGCCGCAAATCACATTCTCCTTAAGTCCCTCCAAAGTATCAACCTTGCCGTATATTGCAGCTTCGCTTAATACTTTTGTGGTCTCCTGGAATGATGCCGCAGACATAAAACTGTTAGTCTTAAGGGCTGCTCTTGTAATACCTTGAAGAATCTGTCTCGATGTTGCAGAAACCGCATCTCTTGCCTCTACAGGCTTGAGATCCTGACGTTTGAGTATTGAGTTTTCATCTCTCAGTTTTCTCATGGTTACTATTTGTCCAGCTTTCAGGTTCTTTGAATCACCTGCATCAAGCACAACTTTTTTATCCCAGAGAAGATCGTTTTCCTGATTGAAATCGAGTCTGTCAACGAGTTGTTCTGGTAGGAATCTGGTATCGCCCGGATCTATGATCTCTACCTTGCGCATCATCTGTCTGACAATAATTTCAAAGTGCTTATCATTAATCTTTACACCCTGCATACGGTAGACCTCTTGTACCTCATTTACAATGTATTCCTGAACCTTTGTAGGACCGAGTATTGCCAAAATATCTGAAGGAGAAATTGCTCCGTCTGAAAGCGGCATGCCTGCGCGTATATAGTCATTCTCCTGAACAAGAATCTGTTTAGACAGAGGAACAAGATAATGTTTCTCCTCTCCTGTCTTGGATTTAATGATAATCTCTCTATTACCTCTCTTTATCTTACCCATGATTACCTCGCCGTTAATCTCTGAAACGATTGCCGGGTTGGAAGGGTTACGTGCCTCAAATAATTCTGTCACACGCGGTAGACCACCGGTAATATCTCCTGACTTTCCGATAGCTCTTGGAATCTTTATGAGAATATCTCCGGCCTTTACTGTTTTGTTGTTGTCTACCATTATATGAGCTCCAACAGGTAAGTTGTATGCTTTAAGAGCGTTACCGGCTTTGTCCACAATCATGATTGTAGGATTCTTGGATTTATCTCTTGATTCTATAACAACTTTCTCTCTGTGAAGTGAGAACTCGTCTGTTGCCTCCTCTCTGAATGTTACGCCATCTATCAAACTGTCGTATATTACTTTACCTGTGGTTTCAGTAATGGTTACAGCGTTATATGCATCCCATTCGCAAATTTTATCGCCCTTCTTCACAATGTCGCCATTCTTATGATAAAGAATTGCTCCGTAAGGTATATCGTGTTGAGATAGAGTAATGCCTGTATTTGCATCAACGATGCGCATCTCGGCTGTACGGCCTATTACTATATCCAATTTACCGTTCTCTGTCTCTTTAATGATAGTTCTGAGTTCCTCAAAATCAAGGCGACCATCATATTTTGTGACAATTTCATTCTCAGCTACAGAACTTGATGCAGTACCACCGACATGGAATGTTCTAAGTGTAAGCTGTGTGCCAGGCTCTCCGATAGATTGTGCCGCTATAACACCGACAACTTCGCCCTTTTCAACCATACGTCCTCTTGCAAGGTTACGACCGTAGCATTTGGCGCAGACTCCCTTCTTTGATTCACATGTCAATACCGAACGTATCTCAACAGATTCGATAGGCAGCGATTGAATCTGAGCTGCAATATCTTCTGTAATCTCCTCGCCCGGACCGATTATCTTCTCTCCTGTCAGAGGGTTATACACATCATGAACGGTTGTACGTCCTAAAATTCTGTCGTATAAAGATTCTACAACATCATCCTTGTTCTTTATTGCAGTAGCTATCAGACCTCTCAGAGTGCCGCAATCCTCTTCTGTAACAATTACATCGTGAGATACATCGACAAGCCTTCTTGTAAGGTAACCTGCATCGGCAGTCTTTAATGCCGTATCGGCAAGACCTTTACGTGCACCGTGTGTTGAGATAAAATACTCAAGAACAGAAAGCCCCTCTTTAAAGTTGGCCAAAATAGGATTCTCAATAATTTCCGCTCCTGTAGAGCCTGATTTTTGAGGTTTAGCCATTAAACCACGCATTCCGCAGAGCTGACGAATCTGCTCTTTTGAACCACGTGCTCCTGAATCCAACATCATGTAAACAGGATTAAATCCCTGATTATCACCAGCAATACGCTTTTCAACGATATTGGTTAATCTTGAGTTGGTGTTTGTCCAGATATCTATAATCTGATTATAACGTTCATTGTTAGTTATAAGACCATTGTTAAAACTGAACATGATATTTTCGACCGCTTTGTAGCCCTCATCTACCAGCTGCTGTTTCTCATCTGGAATAATAACGTCACCCAAGTTGAAGGAAAGGCCTCCCTTGAATGCCATGGTATATCCCATATGTTTAATATCATCAAGGAACTGAGCTGTTCTTGCGATACCGCACAATTTAATCACTTTACCAATTATGTCTCTTAACGATTTCTTTGTAAGAAGTTCATTAATATAACCTACCTGAGCAGGAACTACCTGATTGAATATGACTCTACCTGCAGTAGTTTCAACCATTTGGTATCCATCGGCAGGATGCATCATATCCTTTGGCAATCTTACCTTTATTATTGCATGGAGATCAAGATGTCCCTCATTATGAGCAATAATTATCTCCTCCGGTCCGTAGAAATTCATTCCCTCTCCCTTAACTCCTTTTCTTGGTTTGGTAATATAATAAAGGCCAAGGACCATATCTTGAGAAGGTACGGTGATAGGAGCTCCGTTAGCAGGATTTAGAATATTATGAGAGCCAAGCATAAGTAGCTGAGCCTCAAGAACAGCAGCATTCCCTAAAGGAAGATGGACTGCCATCTGGTCACCATCAAAATCGGCATTAAATGCGGTACATGCAAGTGGATGCAATTGGATTGCTTTACCCTCGATAAGTTTTGGCTGAAATGCTTGAATACCCAATCTGTGAAGAGTAGGGGCGCGGTTTAGCAATACCGGATGTCCCTTCATCACATTTTCCAAAATATCCCATATTACAGGGTCTTTTCTATCCACAATTTTTTTTGCAGATTTAACTGTCTTTACAATGCCTCTTTCTATCAGTTTTCTGATGATAAATGGTTTGTAAAGTTCAGCGGCCATGAATTTTGGAAGTCCGCATTCGTGCATCTTAAGTTCAGGACCTACCACAATAACCGAACGGGCAGAATAATCTACACGTTTTCCGAGCAAATTCTGACGGAAACGTCCCTGTTTTCCTTTCAAACTGTCTGAAAGTGATTTAAGAGCTCGATTAGCCTCTGTTTTTACTGCGTTTGATTTTCTTGAATTATCGAAAAGAGAATCGACAGCCTCCTGAAGCATTCGCTTTTCGTTTCTTAATATTACCTCAGGAGCCTTTATCTCTATTAGTCTCTTAAGACGATTGTTTCTTATGATAACTCTTCTGTAAAGATCATTAAGATCAGAGGTAGCAAAACGCCCTCCATCAAGAGGAACCAAAGGTCTCAAGTCTGGTGGAATGACAGGAATAACTTTCATTATCATCCATTCGGGTTTGTTAACCTCTTTCGATTCTCTGAAGGCCTCAACAACGCTTAGCCTTTTCAGAGCTTCTGCCTTTCTTTGCTGTGACGTCTCATTTTCTATCTTGTTTCTCAATGAATAGGAAAGATCGTCGAGATTCAGATTTTCGAGAAGTTTATAGATAATCTCGGCTCCCATACCTGCTACAAACTTATTGGTATCTTCATTCGGAAGCATCTGATTCTCTTTAGGAAGCTGATCTATAATATTAAGGTATTCCTCCTCTGTAAGGAGATCCATCTCCTTTACTCCTTTATCTGCAGCTGCACCGGCTTGGATGACAACGTACCTTTCATAATATATTATTGCATCAAGTTTCTTGGAGGGTATTCCCAAAAGATAACCTATCTTGTTCGGAGTGGAACGGAAATACCAGATATGAGCCACAGGAACCGTGAGGTTAATGTGTCCCATTCTCTCCCTTCTCACTTTCTTTTCTGTAACTTCAACACCGCAGCGGTCGCAGATTATGCCTTTATAACGGATTCTTTTATATTTTCCGCAATGACATTCATAATCTTTTGAAGGCCCGAAAATTCTTTCACAAAACAAACCGTCTCTCTCCGGTTTGTATGTGCGGTAGTTGACAGTCTCAGGCTTTAGAACTTCTCCGTATGATCTGTCGAGTATCTCCTCCGGTGAAGCAAGTCCTATACTGATACGGTTAAAATTGCTCTTAACCTTAGTCTCTTTCTTTAAAGCCATATTATTTATTATTACTTATTATCAAATACTTAAATGATTAATCCAATTTTATGCTTAACCCCAAACCGCGGAGTTCATGGAGCAATACGTTCAGTGATTCCGGAATTCCAGGAGTCGGCATAGGATCACCCTTTACAATAGCTTCGTAAGCTCTTGACCTTCCCACAACATCGTCTGATTTTATTGTAAGAATCTCCTGTAGGACATTTGAAGCACCAAAGGCTTCGAGTGCCCATACCTCCATCTCTCCGAACCTCTGACCTCCGAATTGAGCCTTTCCTCCCAAAGGTTGTTGGGTGATAAGAGAATAAGGTCCTATTGAACGGGCATGCATCTTGTCGTCAACCATGTGTCCGAGTTTAATCATATATGTGACTCCGACAGTTGCAGGTTGATCAAAATATTCGCCTGACCCACCATCTCTAAGATAGGTTTTTCCATATCTTGGAAGGCCTGCCTTATCGGTATATTTGCAAATATCATCCAATGAGGCACCGTCAAAGATAGGAGTGGAGAACTTAAGATTTAGTTCCTTTCCGGCCCATCCAAGTACAGCTTCATAAATCTGTCCCAAATTCATACGTGAAGGTACGCCCAGAGGATTAAGAACGATATCTACTATTGAACCATCATCGAGGAATGGCATATCCTCGTCTCTTACGATTCTTGCTACAATACCCTTGTTACCGTGACGACCTGCCATCTTATCTCCAACCCTTATTTTCCTCTTCTTTGCCACATATACTTTTGCAAGTTGCATGATACCTGTAGGAAGTTCATCTCCTATGGTAATATTGTATTTTATTCTCTTAAGCTCGGCATCGTATTCCTTAAATGTAAGCAAATAATTATTTATCAGCTGTTTAATCATATTATTAGCTGTTTTGTCCGCTGTCCATTTTGTAGGATTGATGTTTTCGTAATCAATTGAATCAAGGAGCTCCCTTGTAAAGGAGTTTCCTTTTGCAAGTATCTCTACACCATATAGATCATTTACCCCCTGAGACTCTTTTTTGTCTACAAGAACCATGAGTTTATCAAGGAATAGTGTTCTAAGTGTACCGGCTTTCTGATTAAAGTTATCTTCAGCCTGCTGAACTTGTGCTTTTATGCTCGCCTTCATCTTCTTGCCACTTGCCTCTTTACCGACTCTTGCAAACAATCTTTTATCGATAATTGTGCCTGTCAGTGACGGTGTGGCTTTAAGTGAAGCATCTTTAACATCTCCGGCCTTATCTCCAAAGATTGCTCTAAGGAGTTTCTCCTCCGGTGAAGGATCGCTCTCCCCCTTAGGTGTGATTTTACCTATTAATATATCTCCTGGTTCTACATGTGCGCCTATTCTGATGATACCGTTTTCGTCGAGATCTTTTGTTGCCTCTTCGCTGACATTAGGAATATCTGATGTCAACTCTTCCATACCGCGTTTGGTATCTCTGACCTCCATAATATACTCATCTACATGAATAGAGGTAAAGATATCCTCCCTAAGTATTCTTTCCGACAAGACAATGGCATCCTCAAAGTTGTATCCTTTCCATGGCATATATGCCACTTTAAGATTTCTTCCAAGTGCAAGTTCTCCATTTTGTGTACCGTAACCCTCTGTCATTATCTGTCCGGTTACTACTTTCTCACCTCTTTTAACGATTGGTCTCAGGTGAATGGAGGTACTCTGGTTTGTCTTTCTATATAAAGGTAATTTATATACAGTTATTTCTGGCTCAAAAGTGACGAACTTTTCAGCATCGGTACGTTCGTATTTTATATGTATCTCATTAGCGTCAACATAAACCACTTCTCCTTTACCTATTGCTGCAATTTGTGTTCTTGAATCTTTAGCTACCGGACCCTCAAGACCTGTTCCGACAATCGGAGCTTCTGGTTTTATTACAGGTACTGCTTGGCGCATCATGTTGGATCCCATCAATGCACGGTTTGCATCATCGTGTTCCAAAAATGGAATAAGAGAGGCCGCGATTGAGGCAATCTGATTGGGAGCAACATCCATAAGATGAACTTCTTCCTTTCCAACAACCGGATAATCAGCTTCATATCTGCATTTGATTCTTTCATCAAGGATATCGCCTTTGTCGTCGAGGTTGACATTTGCCTGAGCAACCATCTTATCTTCCTCCTCCTCGGCACTCATATAGATGCACCCGTGAGGTGTAAGATCTACTATTCCGTTCTCAACTTTACGGTATGGAGTCTCAATGAATCCCAAATTATTTATCCTTGCATAAACGCAAAGAGAGGAGATAAGACCAATATTAGGCCCCTCCGGTGTCTCAATAGGACAGAGTCTTCCATAATGGGTATAGTGAACGTCTCGGACCTCGAAACCAGCTCTGTCTCTTGAAAGACCGCCAGGTCCTAATGCCGACAATCTTCTCTTGTGGGTCATTTCTGCAAGAGGATTTGTCTGGTCCATAAATTGTGACAACTGGCTTGTTCCAAAGAATGAGTTAATTACAGAGGAAAGAGTCTTTGCATTGATAAGATCGATAGGAGTGAAGACCTCATTGTCTCTTACATTCATTCTTTCGCGAATAGTTCTGGCCATTCTGGCAAGACCTACGCTGAACTGATTTGCAAGTTGTTCTCCAACTGTTCTGATTCTTCTGTTACTCAAGTGGTCAATATCATCTACTGTCGCTTTTGAGTTGATAAGTTGAATCAGATAGCGGATAATTTCTATAATATCTGATTTTGTAAGTACCCTGACATCAGGTGGAGTCGTCAGATTCAGTTTCCTGTTAAGACGATACCTTCCAACTTCGCCAAGGTCATATCTTTTGTCTGAGAAGAACAACTTTTCGATAACGTCTCGAGCTGTTGCCTCATCAGGTGGTTCAGAGTTTCTCAACTGTCTGTATGTGTAGAAGATTGCCTCTTTTTCCGAGTTACATTGGTCTTTCTGTAATGTGTTATAGATAATTGCGAACTCGTTGGCATTGGCATCCTCTTTATGAACAAGGATGGTGCTTACTCCTGAGTCGATTATTTCATCTATATGTTCCTCTTCCAGAACAGTCTCTCTGTCAACGATTACCTCATTACGCTCAATATATACAACCTCTCCAGTATCCTCATCAACAAAATCTTCGTTCCAAGTCTTCAGCACTCTCGCTGCAAGTTTGTTTCCGATACATTTTTTAAGGTTGGCCTTTGTAACTTTGATCTCGTTTGCCAAGCCGAAAATATCGAGAATATCCTTATCACTTTCGAAACCGATGGCCCTTAACAGGGTAGTGACAGGTAATTTTTTCTTACGGTCGATATAAGCATACATCACATTATTGATGTCTGTTGCAAATTCGATCCATGATCCCTTGAATGGGATAATACGGGCAGAATATAGTTTTGTCCCGTTTGCGTGCAGACTTTGTCCGAAAAACACACCTGGCGAACGGTGTAATTGAGATACTACAATTCTTTCAGAACCATTTATAATAAAGGTTCCACGAGGTGTCATATATGGAATTGTTCCCAAATAGACATCTTGAATTACAGTGTCGAAATCTTCGTGTTCAGGGTCTGTACAATACAGTTTTAATTTGGCCTTAAGAGGCACACTGTATGTTAATCCTCTATCGAGACATTCGTCCATTGAATAGCGTGGAGGATCAATGAAATAGTCTATAAATTCCAGAACAAAATTATTGCGTGTATCCGTAATCGGAAATACTTCCTGGAAGACTTTGAACAGTCCCTCATTCCTACGGTTTTCCGCCGTTGTGTCGAGCTGAAAAAAATCTTTAAAAGATTTTAGTTGCACTTCCAAAAAATCTGGGTAATCGAGGAGTGCCTTGGAAGTAGCGAATGTAATACGTTGATTATTTGTATTTTGCGACATTGCTTATGGGTTGGTTGTAAATAAACTTAAAAAAACGACAAAAAGGTTTAGGGCTGTAAAGTCCTAAACCTGATATTCCCGTTTAGCGGGGAGTGAAGTCTATTTAACTTCAACTTCAGCGCCGGCCTCTTCAACTTTAGATTTGATTTGTTCTGCCTCAGCTTTAGAAACTTTTTCTTTAATAGCTTTAGGCGCACCATCAACTAAGTCTTTAGCCTCTTTAAGTCCTAAACCGGTAAGTTCTTTTACAACCTTTACAACTTGTAATTTAGCTTGTCCGGCTGATTTAAGAATTACATCAAACTCTGTTTGTTCTGCAGCGGCAGCAGCACCGGCTGCAGGGGCTGCAACAGCAACTGCAGCAGCAGCTGCAGGCTCAATACCGTACTCTTCTTTAAGTACTTTAGCCAATTCTTGAACGTCCTTAACAGAAAGGTTTACTAATTCTTCCGCAAATTTTTTAATATCTGCCATGGTTTTGTAATTTTTATGTGTTAATATTATTTTTCTTCTTTTTCGGATAATGTCTTAACTATGCCTGCAACCTTATCTGCGCCCTGTGATTTAAGAGCAGAAATAACGTTTTTAAGAGGCGACTGCAAGAGTCCGATAATATCCCCGATAAGTTCTTCGCGAGACTTTATGTTTGCAAGAACATCGAGGTTTTCAGCGCCGATGTATGTACAGCTTTCTACAAATGCACCCTTTAATGACGGCTTACCGTTATTTTTACCAAATTCCTGAATGAGTTTGGCGGGGGCATTGCCCTTCTGTGAAAACATAATTGCTGAGGAGCCTTTTAAAATGGCTGCAATTTGATCCACACCTTCTATTCCTCTCTTTTCGAGAGCTTTCTGGAAGAGTGTATTCTTTACGACAACCAATTTAATGTCA
This sequence comes from uncultured Muribaculaceae bacterium, assembly GCA_964571395.1. Lineage (GTDB taxonomy): Bacteria > Bacteroidota > Bacteroidia > Bacteroidales > UBA932 > Egerieousia. The sequence continues at coordinate 3,077 of CAZNBA010000029.1, read as the reverse complement.
TTTTTATAGCAAGCGCGGCGTAATTTTGAGGTTGCTTCTGCATTCAAACCCTCTATATCAGTTATATAGAAGTTAGGAATTTCCTCAATTTGTGCTGCTATCTTATCAATAATTTGTACTTTATTCTCTTTTTTCATAATAACAGATTATTATTCGGCAGCACCTACCGTTTTACTATCAATACTAACTCCGGGACTCATTGTAGAGGAGATAGAGATACTCTTTACATATGATCCTTTCAGTGATTGAGGTTTCAGTTTGATGACAGTGTTAATAAACTCGGCTGCATTTTCAGCAAGTTTCTGAGCATCGAACGATACCTTACCAATTGCAGAGTGGATGATACCCTGTTTGTCTACTTTAAAGTCTATTTTACCGGCTTTGACCTCTTTGACAGCATTAGCTATCTCCATTGTCACGGTTCCGGTCTTAGGGTTAGGCATCAATCCTCTCGGACCGAGAATCCTACCTATTGGACCTATTTTAGCCATAACAGATGGAGTACAGATAATTACGTCTACATCTGTCCAGCCTCCCTTAATTTTGTCTATGTATTCATCCAATCCAACATAATCAGCTCCTGCCTCTTTGGCTTCAGCCTCTTTATCGGGAGTACAGAGTACCAATGCGCGAACTGTTTTGCCTGTTCCGTGAGGAAGAGTCACAACGCCGCGGACCATTTGGTTCGCTTTACGAGGATCAACTCCCAAGCGCATAGCAATATCAACTGAAGCATCGAATTTGGTAAAGGAGGTCTCCTTAACCAAGGTACAAGCCTCAAGTAATTTGTATTGCTTGTCTGTCTCAACCTTAGCTACTACTACTTTTTGATTTTTTGTTAGCTTGCTCATTGCGTGTGATTTTTATTTTACGTCTTCAGGAAAATTTCCCTCAACATTAATACCCATGCTGCGTGCCGTACCGGCAACCATGCTCATAGCTGATTTTAGAGTAAATGCGTTCATATCCGGCATTTTATCTTGAGCTATTGCACGAACTTGTTCCCAAGTAATTGTTGCTACTTTTTTACGGTTAGATTCAGCTGAACCTGTCTTTATCTTTGCAACCTCTTTCAACTGTACTGCTACAGGTGGCTGTTTAACGACAAAAGTAAATGATTTATCACTGTATACAGTAATAATTACCGGCAAAACCTTACCTGCTTTGTCTTGGGTACGAGCATTAAATTGCTTGCAAAAATCCATGATATTAACACCCTTGGATCCTAATGCCGGACCTACTGGAGGTGATGGATTCGCTGCACCGCCCTTAATCTGCAATTTAATGAATGCGGCAATTTCTTTAGCCATAATAATTGAATATTAATTTATTTATGCTTTTGTTACTTGAACAATATTGAGTTCCACCATAGTTTTTCTGCCAAAAATGATGACCGAAACCTTAAGTTTCTTCTTGTCTTCGCGCTCTTCAACAACACCGTCAAATCCGCTGAATGGGCCATCTATAATCTTAACAACCTCTCCAGGAGTGTATTGAATTAAATTCTCTTCCTCCTTTTCCATCATCTCATCTACATTTCCCAAGATTCGATTGATTTCTGAGACTCTTAAGGGGGTTGGTTCACTCTCCTTTCCGCTCTTTTTTTCTGTCAGGAATCCCGACACAAAAGGAGTGTTACGGATGATATGCTGAATTTCTCCTGTGAGCATGGCCTCTACAAGAATATAGCCCGGGAAGAAAATCTTATCCGTGCTTACTTTTTTACCATTTTTAACTTGATAAACTTTTTCTGTAGGTATGAGAACTTGAGCTACATGATCTTCGAGATTGAGTCTTTTAATCTCATTCTCGATTAATTCTTTAGCCTTTTTCTCTTTGCCACCGGCAACGCGAACTACATACCATTTTTTGGCAATCTCACTCATGATATTAATATAGCGTATGATAAGTAAATGTCATGATGTTCTTGAAAACAAGATCCATAACGAATACCACTAATGCGAAAATCAATGAAGCCACCATCACTACAATTGCTGAATTTTGCAATTGAGACCATGTAGGCCAGGTAACTTTCTTTGAAAGTTCGGTATACGATTCTTTAATATAGAAAACAATTTTGCTCATATTAATTTAATTTATGACAACTTACAATTGGAAGCTTTGCTTGTTATCAGATTAAAGTGCCAATGCGTAACCTTTGGCATTGCAGGGACAGAGCGATTCGAACGCCCATCAACGGTTTTGGAGACCGCTATTCTACCCTTGAACTATGTCCCTATTAAGATACCTACAAAGGACGGCCTTTATTAAGCCGTCCTTGTTAAGGTATCATATAACTTATTCTAAAATCTTTGTTACCTGACCTGCTCCAACTGTACGTCCACCTTCGCGGATTGCGAAACGAAGACCCTCGTTGATTGCTACAGGGTAGATAAGTTCTACTGTAATTGTAACATTATCGCCAGGCATTACCATCTCTACACCCTCCGGAAGAGTAATCTCACCGGTTATATCGAGTGTACGGATAAAGAACTGTGGACGATATTTGTTATGGAAAGGAGTGTGGCGTCCGCCCTCTTCTTTCTTCAATACATAGATTTCGGCCTGGAATTTCTTATGAGGAGTAATTGTGCCCGGCCTTGCAATAACCTGACCTCTCTTGATATCTTTTTTATCGATACCGCGAAGTAACAAACCAACGTTATCTCCAGCCTCTCCTTCGTCGAGAATCTTACGGAACATCTCAACTCCGGTTACTGTTGATTTCTTAGGCTCATCACCTAAACCGATAATTTGAACCTCATCGCCTGTTTTGATGATACCTGTCTCAATTCTACCTGTGGCAACTGTACCACGTCCTGTAATAGAGAAAATATCTTCAACCGGCATAAGGAATGGTTTCTGGTTATCACGGACAGGAAGCGGGATGTATGTGTCAACAGCATCCATAAGTTCCATAATCTTGTCTTCCCATTTTGCATCACCGTTCAAAGCACCAAGAGCTGAACCGCGGATGATAGGAGCGTTGTCGCCGTCGAATTTGTAGAAATTAAGGAGTTCACGAACTTCCATCTCTACCAAGTCGATCATCTCAGGGTCATCAACAATATCAACTT
>CAZNBA010000028.1:0-19168 GCA_964571395.1 uncultured Muribaculaceae bacterium | reverse complement strand
CTTTATTAGCTCTTATAGCTCTTGAATTGCTTGGCCTTATATTCAGGAGTCTTGACCTTAAAAATAATTTTATAGTTTTCTCCACAAAAGACAAGGATATTCTGAAAAAGATATTGACACTGCAGGATAAAAGAGAATTTAAGATTGTCTCTTACTCAATGGAGATACGCGAGGATGAGAATGCTCCTGCCACTTATGTAATAACACTTGGAGTTAAATCAAAAATATCAAGTGATGAGAAACGTTTTCTGAATATCATGGAACAACTTCCTGATGTTACAATCGAAAAGATAAATTAAGATATCATGATAGAGAGAGAAAAAAAACCGATTGTCGCCCTTATATATGATTTTGACGGCACTTTATCGCCTGGCAACATGCAGGAGTATTCTTTCATCGACGCTATAGGTGAAAACAAAGACGAATTTTGGGCAGGCACGGCAAAAATGGCAGAAGAACAGGACTCCGACAATGTCCTCGTCTATATGCTCTCTATGCTTCAGAAGGCAAAAGAGAAGGGAATTTCTATACGGAAAGAGAGTTTTAGAAAATTCGGAGAGTCGGTTGAGCTATTCAACGGTGTTACCACATGGTTCCGGAGAATAGAAAGTTTTGGAGAAACACACGGGGTGATTATAGAACATTATATCAACTCTTCAGGAATGAAGGAGATTATCGAGGGTACCAAGATAGGGAAAGAGTTCAAGACAATCTTTGCCTGCTCCTATTATTATGATCCAGACGGTAACGCCATGTGGCCTGCTGCAGCAGTAAACTATACCAACAAAACACAGTTCCTTTTTAAAATAAACAAAGGCATCTTTAGCGTACACGATTCAGTTAAGATTAACGAATCGGTTCCGGAGGAGGAAAAGCGGGTGCAGTTCACTAATATGATCTACTTTGGGGACGGAGAAACCGATGTACCTTGCATGAAACTCATAAAACAACTCGGAGGAACATCCATTGCCGTTTATGAACCGAGAAACGAGAAAAAGCAAAGCAGCGCAAGACAACTATTTGAACAGTCGCGAGTAAACTATATGTGCTCGGCAGACTACTCAAAAGGAAAAGAGCTCGAAAAACTTGTAGAGGCCATTATCTGCAAGATTAAAGCCGATGAGGACCTTAACACCATCAAAAGAGAAATGCGCTGATGCTACACAGATGTGCGTTCAGCAGGAGCCTCTGTGCAATAGACGTGGCACTCAGTTCAAATTACTCTGTTTAAATATTACTTTCATTCATCATCAAATGTAACAATCATATGTCACAAATTATTCATCATTTTCCGAAACAGATGAGATATCATCTGTACCAAGAAGTCTCTTAGCCTCCTCCTCCCCGAGACTCTCAACAGTACGTAATTTACGCTGAATTGCCCTTGTACGTCTTCCGACCATAGTGTCCATATCATCCAAGCCTCCCTGAATCTTTGTTTTTGCCTTTTCCAAAAGTCCTCCGAATGAATCGAATTCAGTTTTAACTGCACTTAGAACCTGTGAAATTTCACCGCTTCTTTTCTGAATCGCAAGAGTCTTGAATCCCATCTGAAGACTATTCAAAATTGCAGCAAAGGTGGTAGGCCCGGTAATAATAACATTATAGGTCTTTTGAATATACTCCAACAATTCCGCCTTTCTCACAACCTCAGCATAAATACCCTCAAATGGCAAGAACATTATTGCAAAATTGGTAGTATAAGGAGGCTCAACATATTTTGAACTTATCTCCTTAGCATTTAATTTAATAGCAGCATCCAACTCTTTCTGGGCAAACTCTATTGCAGCAGGATCAGCAATGTCATATGCATTTTGCAACTTTTCATATACATCTTTTGGAAACTTTGCATCAACAGGAAGCCAAATAAAAGGAATCTCCTCCGATGCACCTGGTAACTTGACAGCAAATTCAACTATATCACGTCCTGACTGTTTTGGGATTACATTCGCCTGATATTGATCCGGTGCAAGAATATTTTCCAGCAGCATCTGCAACTGAACCTCACCGAGTCCTCCCCTCATCTTTACATTACTGAGTACCCTCTTAAGACCACCTACATCCTGAGCAAGATTTTTCATTTCACCCAACCCTTGCTGCACATCATTCAACTGCTTACCAACTGTCTCAAAACTTTTACCCAAACGTTCAGAAAGAGTTTTGTCCAGTTTTTCCTCAACTGTAACACGAATATTCTCGAGTTTTTCATCTGTCTTTTTCACCATCTCGTTCTGAGTTTTGTCGAGTTGCTGCAAACGCTCCTGCTGAGATTTAGTCATCTGTTCTAAACGCTCGTTCTGAGTTTTATCAAGTTGAAACAGTCTTTCCTGCTGTGTTTTAGTAAGTTGATCCAGGCGTTCGTTCTGGCTCTTCTCCATCTGCTGCAAACGTTCCAGTTGAGATTTCGTCATCTGTTCAAGACGCTCATTCTGTGTAGTTCCTATCTGCTGTAACCTCTCTTTCTGCTCACGGCTCATCTGCTCGAGACGCTCCTTTTGGCTATCATTCAAAAAGGAGACATTCTTCTCAAAGAAAGACTGCATCTCTTTAAAGGATAGTGATATATCGTCACGGTTCTTTGATAACTGATTATCCATCTCCCCTCTTGATTCCCTTTGAGATTTTGAAATGATATATAAATTCACAAATAAAAAGACAACAACAACAAAAACTACAATGACAATGAGAATAATATCCATACCAATTTATTTTTCATCAAATATACACTGTTTTTTTTATACTTTTGTAAAGGAATCACAATATCAATTTCAATACTTTATGAAGAAACTATTAATTTTAACTATGGCATCTCTTGTAGCTTTCTCCTGCACAGACAAAAAAATGCAGTTGCAGACTCTGCTTACAGAAATCGAAAACAAAGTGGCCCCTCTTTCAAACGAGGTTACACTTGCTCAATGGAATGGAAGCGTATCCGGTAATGAAGAGGATTTCAAGAAATCGGAACTCGCTCAACAGAAACTCACAAAGTACCTCTCCAACAAAGAGGTATTCGCTCAACTCAAAAAATTCAAAGAGAGCGGTATGTTCAACAATATCGCTGAAAATGACGAGCAATCTCTTGTACTGAAAAGAGAATTGGATGTAGTATATAACTATTTCCTTGCAAATCAAGCTGATACTTCTTTACTGAATGAAATTATTGCAAAATCCACTCAACTTGAGAAGGCCTACGGCTCTTACCGTGCTCAACTGAACGGCAAACCTATTAACGACAACGAAGTGGAAAATATATTGCATACTTCTATAAACAACAATGAGTTGCAGGAGGTATGGGAATCCCATAAGGGCATAGGCAAAGTAGTAGTAAAAGACCTTATCGAACTTGTAAAACTAAGAAACAAGTTGGCAAAGTCTCTGGGTTTTAACAACTATCATACTATGTCTCTTGAACTTGCAGGACAAGACCCAAAAGAGATAACAGCAATTCTTGATGAACTCGACCAACTTACATCTACCGGTTTTGCAGAATTAAAGAGTCAGATGGACGATAAATTTGCGAAAAGATATCATATTAAAAAAGAGGAACTTATGCCATGGCATTATCAGGGAAGATATTTTCAGGAGGCACCAGATCTATATCCAGTAGATCTCGACAAATATTACAAGGGAAAAAACTTGGAAGAATTGACAAAGAATTTCTATGAAGGAATAGGTATGGATATTACTCCTATCCTAAAAAAAAGTTCTCTCTATCCAAAAGAGGGAAAAAATCAACATGCTTTCTGCTCTGATCTGAATAAGAAGGGAGATGTAAGGGTTCTTTGCAATATCTCTTCCAACGAACAGTGGATGGGAACCATGCTGCATGAATTTGGTCACGGTGTTTATTTTTTGGGCAGCGACAATGCCGGTTTACCCTATTTTCTAAGAGATGCAGCAAATGCCTTCACAACAGAGGCTGTAGCAATGATGTTTGAGCGTAATTCTCGCAATGCAGAATGGATGCGTCAGAGCCTTGGAATATCACAAGAAGAGAAGGAAAAAATTGCAGAGGATTGTTACAAATCAACCAGACTTGCAAAGATTGTCTTCAGCAGATGGGTTCAGGTTGTATACAGATTTGAGAAGGAGATGTATGCCAATCCCGATCAGAATCTTAATCAATTATGGTGGAATTTGGTTGAAAAATACCAGATGCTAAAAAAACCTCAGGGAAGAGATGAACCGGACTATGCCACCAAGATTCATATTGCACTTTACCCGTGCTACTATCAAAACTATCAGCTTGGTGATTTGTTAGCCTCTCAAATGCACTATTATATAGTTAAAAACATAACCAAATCAGGAGAATATCGCAATGAATGCTATATAGGTAATAAAGAGGTTGGAAAATGGATGCAGGAAAAGATCTTCGCACCCGGTATGAAATATGAATGGAATGACTTTATAAAGCGCGCAACCGGAGAAAAACTTACAGCCAAATATTTTGCAGAACAGTTTGATCTGGTAAAAAAGTAAAAATCAAAAGGTAAATAGATCGGAAGAGGTACGACGAGGTAGACAGTAAAGTGTTAAATCACGTCCTGGCTTTACTCCCAAACCGATAAGCACGTCCGAAATAGTGTTATATGCTATTTCGGGCGTATTGTTATGTTCACTTAGATGACAGAGAAAAATATGTGTCAGGTTACCGGAAAAAATCCTCTTTATCGCCTCAGCGCTTTGATTATTACTTAAATGTCCGTGACCTTGAGAAATTCTCTTTTTCAACTGCACCGGATAAGGACCTTTCTTTAGCATCTCCATATCATAATTAGCTTCAATTACAAGTGCGGAAGCCATTTTACCATATTTTAAAATATCATCTGTAATTGCACCGGTATCTGTAAGAAAAGTGAATTTCGCTCCGTAAAAATTTATAAAATATCCCACAGTCTGAGTGGCATCATGCGGAACAATAAAGGGAGTAAATTCAATTCCTTTGAATGTATAGCATACGTCAGGCTCGGTAAACTTCACATCTCCTTTTATTTTAGGACCTACATACCTAAAATTCAGCATTGCAGTGTAAAGAATATGAGTGGCATAAATGGGTATATGAAACCTGTCGGCCAATGTTCCGAGACTTTTCACATGGTCAATATGGTCATGAGTAACAAGTATCAGTTGAACCTTATCAAGAGAAAGCCCCTTTTCTGCAAGTCGTTTTTTAATTGTACGTGGGCCAATGCCTGCATCTATTAGCAAAGCAGTCTCCTCATTTCCTATATAATAACAGTTACCATTACTGCCACTTGAAAGACTTAAAAATTTAACCATTATAATTGCGACAACTTATTTTGTATCTGCTCTTTAAAATCCTCATGCATCTCATAACAGAGCGTCATGAATCCTATTTCATTGGCGGTCTCAATATTAGCCTTGGCATCATCAATAAACAAGGTCTCTGAGGCAACAATCTGCGCCTCTTCCAACATCTTTTCAAAGATAAGTTTAAAAGGTTTTGAACACTTCATCTCGTATGAAAGGAAAAATTTCTCAAAGATATTGTTCATAGGAACACCATAAGCAGAGAGAAAAAGTTCTCTGCATCTTGGAAAGGCAATTGGATTGGTATTGCTGAGCAAAAAGAGACGATAATGTTTTTTCAATTCAATTAGAGAGATGACAGTCTTCATTTTTACCTCTGTGAGAAATGTTCTAACTGCAAAATCAATCTGCTCGTCAGTTATCAGCGGGTTAGAGGAGTGGGAACGGATAATTGTTCTGAATTGGTGAGCATTAATATCGCCATTCTCAAACTCCTGAAAAAAACCTTTTTGAAGGAATGAATTAAGATATTTGTCAAAATCCTTAAATCCCAACATTCTGTCGAATGTTACAAGACAATTTTTCTTATCCAGGCCAACAATAACGCCGCCTAAATCAAAAACTAAATTTTTAATCATAACAGACAACTAATTCAATATAGAAATCAATTTAGTAAAGAGAGAGGATAATACATCGGCAGCAGCGTCAGCAACCTTTACAACATCATCCCCATTATTTTCGAAATCATCAGAATAGTGATCGTGTGCCTCATTGGTTATCACTGACATTCCAAATACAGGAATATTGCAGTGGCGTGCAACAATGACCTCAGGAATTGTAGACATTCCAACAGCATCAGCTCCTATTGTCCTAAAATATTTATACTCGGCAGGTGTTTCATATGTAGGTCCTGTACTTGCAAGATAAACACCTTTGTTAAGTTTAATACCTTCCTGAGCAGCAATAGACTCCATTAACTTAATAAGTTTCTTATCATATGTATGAGTCATATCGAGAAAACGAGGCCCGTATTCGTCGAAATTCTTACCAAGCAAAGGATTAGGCATAAGATTAATATGATCTGTTATAATCATCAGTTCCCCAAGTTTGAAATCCAAATTAACTCCGCCGGCAGCATTGGAAACAAAGAGATATTTGATTCCCACCTCCTTCATTACCCTAATAGGAAGTGTAACAAGCTCCATTGGATAACCTTCATAGTAGTGAAATCTGCCCTGCATCGCCATTACAATTTTACCACCGAGTTTGCCAATTATAAAGTTTCCTTTATGACCAATTGCAGTTGAAATAGGAAAAAAAGGAACCTCTTTGTATGAAATAACTATCGGATCTTCAATTCTATCTGCCAATTTTCCAAGTCCACTTCCAAGCACTATTCCTGCAAAAGGGACAATACCGTTAAGCCTGCTTTTCAGATATTTTGCAGCTTCTTCTATTTTCTCTATTCTCTCATCCATACCAATTTATAATTTATATGATCTATACTAAACTTCTTTATAACAATCTTTTGTAAATAATATTCGCCTGATCTATTATCTCTTTTTCACCCTCCACCACTCTATGCTCCATTAAAATTTTACCATTGCAAATAAGAGTATCCACACAGGAACTGTTTGCCGAATAGATTAAATTGGCATAAAAATTAATGTTCGGAGTAAAAGCATAATTTTGAGTATCAATCAAAATAAGATCAGCAAACTCCCCAATCTCTATCTTGCCTAAATTTAGTCCAAGCACCTTTGCGGCATTTACTGTAGCTATATCAAGTAACTCATTAATAGGCATCACTGTAGGATCTCCTCTCCAAGCTTTCTGTACCATAGCAGCCGTTTTCATTGCCTCAAGCAAATCAAGATTATTAGAGGAGGCGCAACCATCAGTTCCAATACAAACATTTGCCCCGGCCTCTTTTAGCTCCAGATATCTGAATTTGTACCCCGACGAAAGTTTTAAATTGGAGTTGATATTGTGAACTGTCGTAACATGATGCTTACCTAAAATCTCAATATCCTCATCACTCAACCAGAGTGAATGTGCCGCCACAACATTGGAGCCAAGTACACCGAGTTTGTCAAGATAGGCAACAGGAGAGAGCCCGTGAGCAGTAATAGAATCGATAACCTCCTTCTCTGTCTCCGAAAGATGAATGTTCAATAACAAACCGTTTTCCCTCGCAAAACCGGCAGCCCAAACTATTAACTCGGGACTTACAGAATATGGAGAATGGATTGAAACCATAAACTTAGCAATAGAATCCCATGATTTAGACTCCTCAAACTTACATATGCACTCTGCCTTACACTCTTCAATTTTACTTTTATTAAAGAAATTCAAAAACTCATAACCGTGGAAACTTCTGAGGCTCATATCCATTGCAGCTTTACTGGAATATGTTGTCCTCAGATATTCATCAAAGAAACAGGTAGTACCTGTTTTTATCATCTCAAGACAGGCGAGTTTTGTACCCCAATAGACAATTTCTGGATCCAATTTGCTCTCCATTTTCCATATAGCTTTCAACCAACTTTGTAATTTGTCATCTTCCCGCGCACCTCTCATAAGTGTCATGGAGGAATGAGAGTGCATATTGATAAGACCAGGTAGCAGCACCTTTCCTCTTCCATCTATAATCTTTGCTCCACTATCAACAGGCATATTGCCATAATCTTCATTATCGTTCTCTTTTGCTACCTTTGCAATATTCTCCTTTGCAACCTTTTCAATGCCGCATATCAGATTTTCTTTTATTCTTACATTGTATATTCCGCCACCGGCAAAATTTACCTCTTTTATTAATATTTCAGACATTTTCTTCATTTAATTAGGCAAAAATAGCAAAAATATCTAAGAAGTAATTTTTGAATTTTACCAATTTCACAGATATTCTACTAATTGAAATTTTCTCATGCTTGTAAAAAAGTACTTTTAGGAAATCTAATCGGTGAATAACTAATCAAATCAAAATCTCAAGATTTAAGTAAAATATGGATTTTTGTTAATATTTATAAGTTTTAGGAAGAATTTATTTCATTTTTAATAAAATTGCTCTAATATTCGAGGTTTTTTATTACTTTTGTAGAAAAGAAAAATATATTATGATAACTCAACAATTAATCTCACCCAAAAGCATAGTTGTGGTTGGTGGTTCTGATGATACGACAAAACCGGGCGGAAGTGTGCTCAACAATCTGTTGATCACCAAATTTCCTGGAAAAATTTTTGTCGTAAATCCAAAAGGAGAGAATATACAAGGATGTCCTACATATAAAACAGTAGATGAAATAGACCGTGTAGATTGCGCAATAATGGCTATCCCTGCAAAGTTTTGTCCCCAAGCAGTTGAAACACTCTGCGCAAAAAAGGGGTGCAGGGCCTTTATAATCCTCTCTGCAGGTTTTCATGAAGATGGTCATGAAGGAGCAGTTTTGGAGGCTGAAATAGTTGATTCAGTAAATAAATACGGAGCTTCTCTTATAGGTCCAAACTGTATTGGAGTAATAACTGCAAATTATGCCGGAGTATTTACAAAACCTATTTTGAATATCTCCCCTAAGGGAGTAGATCTTATTTCCGGTTCCGGAGCAACTGTAGTGTTCATTATGGAAACCGCAATAAAACTCGGACTAACCTTCGCCAATGTCTTTTCCGTTGGTAACAGCGCTCAAATTGGAGTAGAAGAGGTTTTGGAGTACCTCGACACCACATACAAACCGGGAGAAAGTGCACCAGTAAAACTAATGTACATTGAGAGTATCAATAATCCGCAACTGCTTCTAAAACATGCTCGCTCACTCATTTCAAAGGGAGCAAAAATTGTTGCCATCAAGGCGGGGTACAGCGAGGCAGGAAGTAAAGCTGCAACTTCTCATACAGGTGCAATGGCAACTCCTGATACAGCCGTTAATGCTCTGTTTAAAAAGGCGGGTATAATAAGAGCCTACGGAAGAGGTGAGCTCGTGAATATTGCTGCCATACTCTCCTATCCGGCACCTAAAGGTAAAAAAATAGGAATAATAACTCATGCCGGCGGTCCGGCCGTAATGCTGACAGATACACTCTCTTCAAACGGAATAGAGATTCCGTCCCTATCGGGAGAAAAAGCTGATGAACTCCTTACAAAATTGTACGCAGGTTCTTCTGTGCATAATCCGATAGATTTTCTTGCTACAGGAACAGCAGCACAATTGGAAACCATCATAGATTATTGCAATAAATATTTTAAAGATATAGATGCGATGCCTGTAATATTCGGAAACCCGGGTCTTACAGATGTAACTGATGTATATGAGGTGATTCTCAAAAAGATAAAAGAGGGTGGAAAACCAATTTATCCAATCTTTCCATCAATAATTAATGCAGAAGAGTCAATAAAAACATTCAATGAAAAAGGTGGTATCGCCTTCAATGATGAGGTCCTATTTGGAAATTGTCTTGTCAAGGTACTGAAAAACAAACTTGTACCAACAGATGAACCGATGCCGGCAATTGACAAGCAAATAATAAGAGACATCGTTGACTCTTCGAAAAACGGATATCTCCATCAAATTCAAGCACAGAAGATGCTTGAGGCAGCAGGCATAAATGTTGCAAAGGAGGCAGTAGTAAATACAATAGATGAAGCAATGGAAGCCATAAAGCAAATTGGTTATCCTGTTGTCATGAAAGTAGTGGGTCCACTGCATAAATCAGATGTGGGAGGAGTTGTATTAAATGTCTCTGATGATAATACTCTTGCACTTGAATTCACAAGAATGATGAAGATTAAGGAGACCACCGCAATTTTGTTACAGCCGATGCTAAAGGGAACGGAGATATTTATTGGCGCTAAACGGGAAAAAAAGTTTGGTACGGTAATAATGTGCGGGCTTGGCGGTATATTTATTGAAGTAATGAAAGATGTCTCAACTGCATTGGCTCCAGTAACGAAGATGGAGGCCGATGAGATGATTAAAGGCCTTAAAAGCTACAAGATTATTCAGGGTGTAAGAGGACAGGAAGGTGTAAATGAGCCTTTGTTCAACGAGATAATAAGAAGGGTATCGGCACTGTGTACAGTTGCTCCGGAGATTATGGAGATGGATATAAATCCTCTGCTTGCAAACAGCAAAACTATAACCGCTGTTGACATGAGAATAAGAATAGAAAAGGATGAACTTGATAAATAAATTTAAGAATGCACCGGGCAGTGTTCAGGGAATGATAATACTTGGCATTGTATTAATAATAGGTATCATCATAAGATGGAACTATATTATGGAACATATAATAAAAGGTTTCAAATACTACTCGGGAGAATAATTCTTATCTTTGGGCAATGAATCTTACGAAAACGGATGAAAATTAATTTATATATTTTTTAACTAAATTTTAAAAAAATGGCAGTAAAAGGAGCTATCGTAGTCGATACCGAAAAATGCAAAGGTTGCGGCGTATGTGTGGAGAATTGCCCCACTCATACTATTGCCCTTTCCAAAGAGGTAAACGGCAGGGGATATAACTATTGTTATATGGCTAACCCAGACACATGTACCGGATGCACCAGCTGTGCTACAGTTTGCCCGGACGCAGTAATAACAGTTTACAGAGTAAAGATCTAAAATTAGTGATATGGCTGAGAAAATATTAATGAAAGGAAATGAAGCCATAGCTTTCGGTGCCATTAGAAGTGGCGTTGATGGTTATTTCGGCTATCCTATAACCCCACAATCTGAGGTTATGGAGACTTTGATGGAACAAAAACCTTGGGAAACCACCGGTATGGTTGTTTTACAGGCAGAGAGCGAAACATCTTCAATCAATATGCTTTACGGAGGAGCATGCACAGGTAAAAAAGTAATGACCTCTTCCAGCAGTCCGGGGGTAAGTTTAATGTGCGAAGGCCTTACATACCTTGCAGGAGCCGAACTTCCTTGTTTGGTAGTAAATGTAATGCGCGGAGGACCAGGTCTTGGAACAATTCAACCGAGCCAGTCCGATTATTTCCAAGCTTGCAAGGGTGGTGGACACGGTGATTATCACCTTATTGTTCTCGCACCTGCCTCTGTTCAGGATATGTATGATTTTGTTGATACTGCAATGGACCTTGCATTCAAATATCGTAATCCTGCAATGATTCTTGCCGACGGAGTTATCGGGCAGATGATGGAAAAGGTAGAGTTCAAACCTGCAAAACCAAGAAGGACAAATGAAGAGATTCACAAACTATGCGAATCATGGGCTTGTCTTGGAAAACCTATCAGCAGAAAGAGAAATATTATAACTTCTCTTGCACTAGAAGCTCCTGTTCAGGAGGCATTTAACATCAAACTCCAAGCAAAATACAGAAAAATTGAGGCTAATGAGGCAAGATTTTCTACTTACAAAACAGAAGATGCAGAGCATTTGTTTGTAGCATTTGGTAGTATTTCACGTATTTGCGAAAGCGCTGTTGATCTTGCAAGAGAAAAGGGCTACAAAGTGGGACTGTTAAGACCTATTACATTGTATCCTTATCCTAAACAGGAACTTGACAGACTCGTTCCTCAAATGAAGAGTATTATGTCTGTTGAGTTGAATGCAGGCCAGATGGTAGAAGATGTAAGACTGGTAGTAAATGGAAGAGTGCCGGTTAGTTTCTATGGAAGAATGGGTGGAATGGTACCTTCTCCAGAAGAGATTTTCGAGGCATTTGTAAAATCAATTAAAAAATAGAGGCTATGGATATAAAAGATATAATTAAACCGGAAAATAAGGTTTACGGAAAGACTCCTCTCCTTACCGACAACATTCTGCACTATTGTCCAGGATGTACACACGGAACTGTACATAAGATCATAGCAGAAGTAATTGAAGAGATGGGTATTCAGGACAAGACTATTGGTATCTCTCCTGTAGGATGCGCAGTTTTCGCATACAATTACATAGATATAGATTGGGAGCAAGCTGCTCACGGAAGAGCTCCTGCCTTGGCAACAGCAACTAAAAGACTTAACCCCGACAAATATGTCTTCACATATCAGGGCGATGGTGATTTAGCCTCAATTGGAACAGCAGAGATAATGCATGCATGTAACAGAGGAGAAAATATAGTTGTAATCTTCATAAACAATGCTATTTACGGTATGACAGGAGGTCAAATGGCCCCTACTACCCTTCTCGGTCAGGTTACTGCAACTACTCCTTACGGAAGAAAGGCGGAACTCAATGGTTACCCTCTTAAAATCACCGAACTGATTGCTCAACTGGAAGGAACATGTTATGTTACACGCCAGTCCGCTCAGACACCGGCTGCAATTAGAAAGACTAAAAATGCTATCAGAAAAGCATTTGAAAATTCAGCAATGAATAAAGGTACTTCATTTATAGAGGTTGTCTGCACATGTAACTCCAACTGGAAACTATCTCCCGTTAAATCCATTAAATGGATGGAAGAGAATATGTTCCCATTCTACAAACTTGGAGATATGAAGGATAGGTAATTTTTAAATGTTTATATCAATCAAAAGAATTTTAATATGAAAGAAGAGATAATCATAGCAGGTTTCGGTGGACAGGGAGTACTCTCAATGGGTAAAATTCTTGCCTATTCAGGAATCATGCAAAATAAAGAGGTTACTTGGATGCCTTCTTATGGCCCCGAAATGAGGGGAGGTACGGCAAATGTAACCGTGATTTTGAGTGACAAAAAGATCAGTTCTCCTATTTTAAGCAAATACGACACTGCCATCGTTCTCAATCAGCAATCAATGGATAAATTTGAGCCATTGGTAAAACCAGGCGGACTTTTGCTTTATGATCCCAACGGTATTACTCGCCACCCTGTAAGGAAAGACATTACTGTCTGTTCTATTGCGGCTGCAGACGAAAGTGCAATGATGGGAAACGCAAAGGCATTTAACATGATTGTTCTCGGAGCATTTCTTAAAAAGAAACCGATAGTTGAAATGGAAAATGTAATACTAGGTCTTAAACATTCACTTCCTGAGAGAGCACACAAACTTATTCCAATGAATGAAGCTGCAATCAAGGCCGGTATGGAAAAAGTTAAAGATATCAATGTTCTGTAGTATCTGAAAGTGTATACTTTCAAAATATGTAAATTTTAAAGGGGCAGCCAAAGATGATGGCTGCTCTTTTTTATCTCTCTTTCCTCTATTTTTTATCATTAACACAAAAAATAACCATAATGTTACAGATACTTTAAGTATTTTTATTAATTTTGCAAATAATTGCATTTAATATGGCCGGAGAAAATAATATAGTAATTGATAAGTTAAAGAAACACATTGAATTGCTCATCTCAAAATATGAGTCTGCTCTTTCTGATAAAACTCAATTATTACATCAAAAAGAGGTTGTTGAGAATGAATTAAAAAAAAATAAAGAAAAAATAGAAATTAGTAATAATAAAATTAAGGAACTGGAGGAAAAAGTAGAAAAAATAGAATTAGCAAAGGCTTTTGCAGCCTCTTCTACAGATGTTAAAGAGGCAAAGCATAAAATATCGAAAATTGTAAAGGAGATTGACAAGTGTATTTCACTTCTTAACGACTGATAATGGAATTATTTGACAACAAAAAAGAGGAATCTCAGAAGGTTAATATAACTATAGCGGATAGAACATATCCGCTAAGAATTAATCCTGTTGACGAGGAGACATTACGTGCGGCAGCCAAACGAATCAATGAAAGCGTTGATAAATACTTGTTCAGGCTGAAAAACAGTGATTATCAAGATGCCGTATCCCTCACCCTTTTGGAATTTGCTGTCAGACTTCTAAAAACCGAAAAAAACGCAGATCTCAATGGTTTATTGGAGGAGATAAAATTATTGGACATAAGACTTGGCGAATACCTCGACACAATTTAGCCGTTAGACATTGCTCTTTGCGAAAATCAACATTTATTAACAGAACCGAGTTACTCGAGAGACAAAAACAGGCCTGGGTTACCCTTAGGGGGATTCCGCATGCGGGACGTTGGAAGTTTGCGTCTATGATCGGAGCTCAAATCTTATTATTTAAGATTTTTCTGAAAACAGCCTTGTCTAACGGCTTTTTGTATAACGTCAACTAAACTATTATTTATATATACACACACATATGGACATTTTGACAATCATTATTTTATCTATAGTAGGCGCAATAGCAGGATTTGCCACAGCATACTATATTGTAACCAATATTGTTCTCAAAAAGAGGAAGGAAGAGGTGATAAAGGAGGCCAACATTGAGGGGGAAAATATCAAAAAAGAGAAAATTTTCCAGGCTAAAGAAAAATTTCTCCAATTGAAAAGTGAGCATGAACAATATATCAACGAGAAATCAAGCCAAATTCTGCAATGTGAAAATAAGATAAAACAAAGAGAACTTGTTCTAAATCAACAAAATGCAGATATCACAAGAAAACAGGGAGAACTTGATAAAATAAGAGAAAACCTTAATAATCAAGTGCAACTCGTAAATAAAAAAAGCGAGGAATATGATAAGCTCAAACAAGAAGCAATCGAAAAAATAGAGAATATTTCCGGAATGTCAGCCGATGAAGCAAAGGCTCAATTGGTTCAGACAATGAAAGATGAAGCAAGAACTCAGGCCATGTCATACATCAATGATACAATGGATGAGGCTCGTCTTACAGCATCAAAAGAGGCTAAAAGAATTATTATCAATACAATCCAAAGAACTGCACCGGAAACTGCAATTGAGAATGCCGTAACGGTATTTAATATTGAAAGCGATGAGATTAAGGGAAGAATAATTGGCCGCGAAGGTAGAAATATCAGAGCATTGGAAGCTGCAACTGGTGTGGAAATAGTAGTAGACGATACTCCAGATGCAATACTTCTTTCTGCATTCGATCCTGTAAGAAGAGAGGTTGCACGCCTTGCCCTTCACCAGTTGGTGGCTGACGGACGTATACACCCTGCAAGAATTGAAGAGGTTGTGACAAAGGTTCAAAAACAACTCGAAGATGAAATTCTCGAAACAGGAAAGAGAACCTGCATAGACTTGGGAGTTCACGGTCTTCATATAGAACTCGTAAAACTCATTGGTAGAATGAAATACCGCTCTTCATACGGGCAAAATTTGCTGCAACACTCAAGAGAGGTTGCAAATATTTGCGCTACAATGGCTTCTGAGCTTGGTCTTAATCCTAAAGCAGCCAAAAGAGCCGGACTGTTGCACGATATAGGAAAGGTATCTGATGAAGATCCGGAATTACCTCATGCTATTCTGGGTATGAAACTGGCAGAAAAATATAAGGAGAAACCAGAAATTTGCAATGCTGTTGGTGCCCATCACGAA
Source organism: uncultured Muribaculaceae bacterium (assembly GCA_964571395.1). Lineage (GTDB taxonomy): Bacteria > Bacteroidota > Bacteroidia > Bacteroidales > UBA932 > Egerieousia. The sequence goes on along the minus strand of CAZNBA010000028.1, from coordinate 3,591 downwards.
GAGGTTGAGATGATTTCACTGATCTCTCCACTTGTACTTGTTGGTGATGCCATCTCTGGAGCACGTCCTGGAGCAAGAAGAGAGGTTATCGAGTCATACATCAAGAGGCTGAAGGATATGGAGAATATCGCTCTCTCCTATCCTGGTGTTACCAAGACATATGCTATTCAGGCCGGAAGGGAGTTAAGAGTAATTGTAGGTAGTGAACAGGTAAGCGATCAAGAGGCTGAAAGCCTTTCAGTTGAAATAGCTAAGAAGATTCAGGATGAAATGGTTTATCCAGGTCAGGTGAAAATAACTGTCATCCGTGAAACACGTTCAGTAAGTTTTGCAAAATAGCACTCAACTGCTACTTTATACTCTACGAGGAAAAAACAGAATAGACTGAGAAAAAATAGAGAGCAACTAAAGCATTTTAGTTGCTCTCTATTTTTCATTATTTTTAATCACATTATTTGGATTAGCTTAGGAACACCGGCATGAAGATTGACATACACACACGGGGAGGCTAACGACTGCGCTGGCGTATTACCTCATAAAGAACTATTGCTGCAGAGGCTGAAACATTCAACGATTCTATATCTCCACACATCGGGATTCTTACCTGCTCGTCTGAAAGTCCTCTTAGGGAATCCGATATACCCTTGCCCTCAGAACCGAGAATAATTGCGGCTGGTTTATCTGAAAAATTGGCCTCAAAAAGTCTCTTTCCGGCCTTTTCAGTGGAGGCAATGATTTTAAAATTCATTTGCTTAAGATAAAAAATAGCCATTTTCAGATTGGAAACCTTGCATACATCTATTCTTAGCAATGCACCAGCGGAAGCTTTAATGGCATCGGGATTAATTGCAGCACCACCTTTTGCTGGTAAAATAATACAGGATACCCCCATACACTCGGCTGTTCTTGCTATAGCTCCAAGATTTCTCACATCTGTAACGCCATCTAGCAAAAGCACAACAGGATTATACGGCAGTTCTAATTGAGATGTACGCTTAACTGCCCTCTCTACAGCCTCCTCCATAGGAACATAATCAACATTCGGCAAATAGGCTACAACTCCTTGATGTCTCCCGCGTGTAACTCTGTCAAGCCTCTCGGAAGGAACAAATTGAAAAGCAATACTGTTTTGCTCAAGCAATGTAAGTAATTCGCGGAACAGTTCTCCCTCAAGACCCTTTTTAAGCATAACTTTGTCAATAGCTTTCCCGGATTTAATCGCCTCAAGCACAGGATGCATACCAAAAAGATAATTTTGCTTAATAATCTCTTCACTTACAGGAGTTTCAACTTCTCTGCCAGGAATCACCTCAGTTACATTATCCACAGTTTTTGCGCCTGTATTTTTCCATTCTGACAACTCCTCATCATCAAACTCTACATTATTGCCGGCAGATTTTTTGTCGAAATTCCTTCTAAAAGGCTTTCTATTATCCCCATAACTACCTCTGTCTGTTCTTGGACCGAACGGCCTTTTTTTATCCTCTCTGTTGAAACTCATTATATTTCGTTTTAATAATTTTAATCAGGAAACACAGATGCAAATATAGACTATTTTTATTCAGAATCTCGACATTTATTCGGCAAGTACTGCCCATTCCTCCATAAGAGTGTCTAGTTCCTGTTTAACTGTAGAATATTTTACAGTAAGAGCTTGAAGTTCCGATGCGTCCGAAATAACACTAAGTGCCGATTCCAAATCCTTTAACTCCTTCTCATGCTCTGAAATCTCCTGCTCGCATCTCTGAAGTCTCTTTTTGAATCTACTCTTTTCGCGGTCTCGCTCCTTCATCTCTTTATACGAAGCTTGTGATTGTCTGGCCGGGCAGGGACGCTGAGTAGTATTTAAGTTAAAATCTGCATTAGCAAGCTTATCTTGCTTAATCTCTCTTTGAGGAGCTCTCTCCTGCTGCTTTTGAACCGCAACCGTTTCTAATTTCTCTTTTCGCTCCAAATCCGAGAGATTCTCAAGTTTTTTCCTTGCAAGAAAATCATTTATACCGCCAAGATGTTCTCTCACCTTGCCCTCCTTAAATTCATATACCTTGTTAACAAGTCCCTCAAGAAAATCTCTGTCATGGGAAACAATTATAAGAGTTCCATCATACCTTTTAAGAGCCTGCTTCAAAATATCCTTTGATAACAGATCCATATGATTTGTAGGTTCATCAAGTGCCAGAAGATTATGAGGTTTAAGCATCAATTTGGCCATTGCAAGTCTCGCACGCTCACCACCGCTAAGGACAGCCACTTTTTTATCTATATCCTCACCTTTAAAGAGAAATGCAGCTAAAATATCACGTAATTTCGTCCTTATATCTCCAACGGCAATCTTTTCTAAAGTACCCTCGACAGTGTCATTTTTATCAAGTATATCCTCCTGGTTTTGAGCGTAATATCCCATATCTACATTATACCCCTCCTTAGCTTCGCCATCAATAACCCCAAGTTCCCCTGTAATAACCCTCATCAATGTGGTCTTGCCCTCACCGTTCCTCCCGACAAAGGCTACCTTCTCGCCACGCTCAATTGTAATATTTACATTATCAATAATAACCTTCTTGCCATATCCAACTTTCAGTTCTTTTGCAATAAACACAACCTGTCCGCTTCTTGGAGCCGGAGGAAATTTTACGGCCAATGCCGATTTATCCTCAAGATCTATCTCTATCCTGTCTAATTTATCAAGTTGCTTTATTCTCGACTGAACCTGATTGCTCTTAGTTGCCTTATATCTGAAACGCTCGATAAATTCCTCCGTTTTTTCAATCATCTTCTGCTGATTCTCATATGCAGCCCTCTGCTGCTCCATTCTTTCTGCTCTCAACTCCTTATATTTAGAGTATGGAACTTTGTAATCATATATTTTACCGAGCATGATCTCAACAGTACGCTTTGTCACATTATCAAGAAATTTTGTATCGTGCGAAATAAGCACTATCGCCCCTTGAAATGATTTAAGATATTCTTCAAACCACTCAATTGATTCAATATCAAGATGATTAGTAGGCTCATCGAGTAGCAGAACATCGGGTTTACGTAACAATATTTTTGCCAGTTCTATACGCATATTCCACCCCTGGCTAAAGGTAGAGGTCTGTCTGACAAGCTCCTCCGACTTAAACCCAAGTCCAAGCAGAATTTTTTCGGCCTGAGTCTGAGGAGGTTCCGCCTCCATGATTGCCAGAGAATCGTTAATCTCATTCAACTTTACTATGAGGTCTGAATACTCTTTACTTTCATAATCAGTCCTTATGGAAAGTTCTTTGTTGATGTCGTCGAGTTTGGCGTGCATCTCAAACAGTTCCGAAAATGCTGTCAAGGTCTCTTCAATAACGGTTTTACCTTTGGGGTGCTGCATTATCTGAGGCAAATAGCCAAGTCTAATATTGCTCGGCATCATTATCTTTCCGGCAGTCGGAATGTTGATTCCAACAACTAACTTCAAAAGAGTGGATTTTCCTGCACCATTCTTTCCAACAAGACCAATTCTATCGTTATCGGAGATATGAAAATTCACATCCGAAAAGAGATCGAAACCTCCGAAACTTACTGTTAAATTATTAATTGATATCACGACAAACTAAAATA
>CAZNBA010000027.1:0-19668 GCA_964571395.1 uncultured Muribaculaceae bacterium | reverse complement strand
TTTCCGATGCAGAAATTCTTGAATATGTTCCCTAAGACTTCATCGGTAGTGATTTCGCCAACAATTGTGCCTATATGGTAGATGGCATTGCGAATCTCTTCTGCAACAAGATCTGTCGGGGTACCGGATTTTAAGGCTTCTGAGGTGCGGAGCAATGCAGCACTTGCGTCTTTAAGTGCCTGGTAGTGCCTCAGGTTGGTTACGATGGTATCTCCAGTATTTATTTTTTGAGTGTTCTGTAACTTAATTAATAAGTTTTTAAGCTCTGTTATAGCAAGTTTTTGTTTAGCTGAAACGGGTAGGATAGAAGGGGAGGTTTTAAAGAGTCGCGAGCATATTTCCTGCACGGTTTTAATCTCTTCTGCAAGCTCTTTACTATACAGATAAAAGGCATTGTTCACATCAGCTTCAGTAATAATTGCTTTGTATGCCTGGCACGAGCACCTCTCAGTACAACGCCCAGTCTGCGCATGCCCATCCTCATTATCAGAATTAGTAGCAGGGCCGGTCTGCACATGATCTTCCGCAATAGAATTGGCCACATCACCTGCCTGCGCATAATCTTTCGCAATAGAATTAGCAGAATGGCTTGCATGGTCTTCTGAATGTCCTGCACAGCCGCAATGGACCTCATTGCCACGAGCAATATCTGCCATTATCTGCGAATGAAGCGTTTTAAAGTGGTCATCCACAGCATCGGCCTTGTTTACAACTATCACAATCTTCTGCCTGAGTGTATCAACACGCTTAGCCAAATCCTGCAAATTATCCTCAAAAGAATCGGGTTTGGTGACATCAAGCATCATCACAACAATAGAAGCCTCACGCAATTTGGAATATGTACGCTCAATACCAATAACTTCAATAGTATCCTTTGTCTCTCTAATTCCGGCAGTATCTATAAATCTAAACATAGTACCCCCGATATTTACATTGCTCTCAATCGCATCGCGAGTGGTACCGTGAATGTCTGAAACAATAGCCCTTTCCTCGCCGCAAATGGCATTAAGCAGAGTACTTTTTCCGGTATTAGTAGCACCCACAATCGCCACAGGTACACCATTTTTAATCACATTACCTAATGCAAAAGATGAGATAAGAGAATCAACCTTTGCCGTAACACTCGCAAGCAGATTTTTCAACTTTGAACGGTCTGCAAATTCAACCTCTTCCTCACTAAAATCGAGCTCAAGTTCCATTAAAGAGACAATCTCCAGCAAAGCAGAACGCATCTGTTTCAACTCCTCAGAAAAACCACCCTTCATCTGCTGCATGGCCACTGCATGTGCACTCGAAGTTTCAGATGAAATAAGGTCAGCAACAGCTTCTGTCTGTGCAAGATCCATTTTGCCATTTAAGAAAGCCCGTTTAGAGAATTCCCCCGGCTCAGCCATTGTAAAGCCATTAGAAAGCAGTATCCTGATAATTTCAGAGACTATATATGAAGAACCGTGACAATAGATCTCAGCACTGTTCTCTCCGGTGTAGGAGTGTGGTGCCTTAAAAACAGCCACAAGCACCTCATCGAGCAACTTTCCCCCGTTATATATTGCGCCATAGCGCATTGTATAGGGCTTTGTTTCCAAAAGTGAACGCAATTCAGAGCCCTGTTTCGGATTGTTTAACTCCAATACAGATGAATCACCTCCGCGACTGATAGTTTTAAAAATCCTGCTGATTTTAGAGATAGATTCGGCGCCGCTCGTGCGGATAATCGCTATGGCTCCATGCCCCTGTGGGGTTGCCAATGCGCAAATATCGTCGCAATCATATACATTCTGAGCAAACTTGTCGCAATTATTCATACTATTAAAGATTTAAAAGCAATTTATAAAATCTCTCTTCTATGCTGCCTCGCAGTTTCAACCCAACGATCAACTTCTCAAAAGAGGAGAATCACACATAGCACTATGCTAAACAACTTAACTTTTCATAAAAAAGAAGAACAGTAAATATCACACTATGTTCAACAACGTTCAACAACCCAACTTTATAAACAAAAGCAATACGTTCCCTATTCCTCATCAATAACTACACATCAAAAGCCGGAAAGCCGGAAGCATTTTCAGAGACACTATCACTACAGAATGCATACAATCAATTTTTATTCAGCAAAACCACATTCTCCACGTGAACAGTATGAGGGAACATATCCACCGGTCTTACCGCCGCAATGCTGTATGCATTATCTTTACAAATAATCTCAAGATCGCGCGCCTGGCTCGCAGGGTTACAGCTGACATACACAATTTTATTAGGCTCCGCATCAAGTAATACTTCAGCTACTGAAGGGTGTATTCCTGCTCTTGGAGGATCAAGTACCACGACATCCGGATGGCCATTGGCCACTACAAACTCCTCGTTAAGTATCTCCTTCATATCGCCTGCAAAGAAAGAGCAGTTTGAAACTCCGTTCATTTCGGCATTAATATTCGCATCGTCTATTGCCTCCTGCACATACTCTATACCAACAACCTTTGATGCCTTTGAAGACAAATAAAGAGCTATTGTCCCGGTACCGGTATATAAGTCATATACGGTTTCAGAACCTGTCAGGCCGGCAAAATCTCGCACAACCGAATAGAGCCTGTGCACCTGCTCTGAATTGGTCTGAAAAAAGGATTTGGGTCCAATCCTAAACTTTAATCCCTCCATCTCCTCGTAGATGCAGTCTTTACCGGCGTAAGTAGTGTAGGGTAAGTCCGATACTGAGTCATTTTTCTTATTGTTTATCATGTAGTTCAATGAGGTTATCTCATGGAAACGTTCACGTACTGCATCCAACAATAATCTCCTCATTGCTTCCTCCTCATATGCAAAAACAACTGTCAACATAACCTCACCTGTAGAGACACATCTAATGATTAGGTCTCTCATGAAACCTGTTTGCGAACGCATATTAAAGAAGGGCAATTTGTGTTCAATGCAAAAGTCCCTGACAAAAAGCCTGATTGCATCAGAAGGCTCGCGCTGCAGGTGACACTCCTTTATATCCAATATTTTGTCAAAGAAGCCGCCTATATGGAACCCCACGGCCATCCAATCATCACCGCTAATTGTCTCAGGATCCTCTCCGGAGAGCACCCAACGATGATCCGAAAAGGCAAAATCCAATTTATTTCTGTAAAACTCTGTAACGGGCGAGCCTAAAATAGGAGTGACCTCCGGCAATTGCAAATGCCCAATACGCTTCAGTTGATCTATAACTTGTTGCTGTTTTACCTTCAATTGCTCTTCATACGGCAGATGTTGCCATGTACAGCCGCCACAAACCCCAAAATGAGGGCAAAAGGGCTTTACGCGAAGAGGAGAGGGGGTAACAATATTTACAATATACCCCATCATATATCCACTTCTAATCTTATTTACCTGCACATCCACAATGTCTCCGGGAATCGCCTGCTGAACAAAAAGCACTTTGCCGTCCACTTTCGCAATTGAATTTCCCTCAGCACCCACAGATTCTATCTCTACATTCCTTAATAAAGGTTTCTCTTTTCTCCCCATGATTATTATAATTTGAGCAGCAAAAATACGCAATAAAATAACAAAATTTCAATAAATGTCGTAAATTAGCCGAAACTGAGCAGTATTTAGCTACAAATTCGCAAAGAAGAGATTTTTATAAACAATTATCAGGCAATGAGAATATTATGCAAAACAGCCACTGTAACATTATTGTTAATGTTGTGCTTTATCTCTTATCTGTACAGTCAGGAATCCTCTAAAAATTATGTAACTGTATCCGGACGCATACAAGATGCGGCAACCGGTAAGCCTTTGCCATATTCCACAGTATTCCTGCTGAAAACCACAATCTCCAATATTTCAAACGCCGACGGCTACTTCACACTAAAAATACCTGCAGAGTTTACAAACGACTCCATCAGGGCAAGCTATATTGGTTATTCCGGAAAAAACTATGCAGTGTCGGAACTTTTATACACAAAAAAAGCAGTCATAAGACTCCATGTCTCAACTTTAAACCTCAAACCAACATACGTAAGGCCTGAAGAGGCTGTAACTATATTCCAAATGGCCTATAACAGGATAAAACAAAATTATCCCGAAAAACCAACCGGTATAACGGCTTTCTACAGAGAAACCATCAAACGCGGCAACCAGTATATAATTCTGAATGAGGCTATTCTGGATATTTTCAAAGCCTCATACAACTCATCTATACAAAGAGACCAGATCGCAATATACAAAGGGAGGGGCAACCAGAACTACAAAATGACCGATACTCTCATGATGAAGCTCCAGGGAGGCCCTATATCATCACTATATATTGATATAGTTAAGAATCCCTTTGCCGGCACAGACCTTATAATGGCTCCTGAATACTACTCATTTACAATGGAAAACACCATATTTAAGGATGGTCGTACAATTATGGTGATAGCCTTCAACCAAAAGCCAGAAATAACAGATATTCTGTACAGAGGCAAACTCTACATAGACAACGAATCGCTCGCAATAATCCGAGCCGAATTCTCCATGAATGTAGAAAACAAACCACTGGCCTGGAAAGAATTTGTAATGCACAAGCCGGATAATGTTAAAGTTGGTGTAGATTATGCCAATTATGTAGTAAATTTTAAAGAGTATTCAGGCAAGTGGTATTTCGACTATTCAAGGCTGGAGCTAAAATTCAATATAAAATACCGCAACAAATGGCTGAAAAACCGCTATACAGTTGTTTCGGAACTTGCAGCCACAAATATTAACGATAATACCTCAAAGATAGAGCCCAAGCGCCGGCTCAAATGGCGCGATATTGTCTCTTCAAAGGTTATTGATTTTACAGATCAGGAATTCTGGGAGGGATACAACATTATTGAGCCGGATGAATCTATAGACAATATTATTTCAAAAATCATAAAACAGCTTAAGAAGCGTGCGGATCAACAAAAGTAAGTATTGTAAGATCTGTACATAAATATCATACAATTTATATTATGTTAAATAGCGATTATAGAACAATCCCTCTACCGGAACGGATGCGACCAAAAAATATGGAGGATTATGTGGGACAAGAACACCTGTTAGGTAAAAATTCTCTGCTCGGATCCATGATAGCCACCGGGAACCTCTCCTCTTTTATCTTATGGGGCCCTCCAGGTGTTGGCAAGACTACACTTGCAAGAATAATCGCAAATAGCACCGATAGGCCATTCTATACTCTTTCGGCAATAAGTTCCGGAGTCAAAGAGGTCCGTGAAGTAATTCAAAAATCAAAAGGGAACAGCCTTTTCGCGCCCAAAACCCCTATTCTATTTATTGATGAAATACACAGATTCAACAAAGCTCAACAAGATGCCCTTCTGGGTGCTGTTGAAGAGGGAACTATAATACTTATTGGAGCCACTACAGAAAACCCCTCTTTTGAGGTTATAAGCCCTCTATTGTCGAGATGCCAAGTATTTGTTTTAAAAGAACTTACCGCAAAAGACCTCGACATACTTCTTAAAAGAGCCTTCCAAAAAGATGAGTTTCTGAAGACTCTTGATATTAAAATTAAAGAAAAAGAGGCTCTCTACGGCTATTCCGGAGGGGATGCAAGGAAATTGCTAAATATAATTGAAATAATCACTAACGACTCCTCTCCCACCGAAAAAATCATAATCACCAATGATTTGGTAAAAAGCAAGTTACAGCAGAATATGGCAATGTATGACAAAAACGGGGAGCAGCACTACGATATTATTTCTGCTTTTATCAAGAGTATCCGCGGATCTGATCCTAATGCAGCTGTATATTGGCTTGCAAGAATGATAAAGGGCGGCGAAGATCCCTTATTTATAGCTCGCAGAATGATCATTTTAGCCTCTGAGGATATAGGTTTGGCCAATCCTAATGCTCTGCTCCTGGCCCAATCCTGTTTTGATGCCGTACATCAGATAGGAATGCCAGAGGGAAGGATTCCTCTCTCTGAAACCGCTATTTACCTGGCCACAAGTCCCAAAAGCAATTCGGCCTATATGGCTATTGATACGGCTTTGGAATTTATTGAGAAGAGCAACGATCTCTCAGTACCTCTACATTTGCGCAACGCCCCTACCAAACTGATGAAAGAGCTGGGGTATGGCAAGGAGTATAAGTATGCCCACTCATATGAGAACAATTTTGTAGAGGAGGAGTTCCTTCCTGAATCCGCCTCAGGTACAAAGTTATATGACCCCGGAAATAATCCAAAAGAGAAGCAAATACGGCAGAACCTCTCCCAAATGTGGAAAAAATATAATTATTAGCATTTTTTATCTTTTATTTAGTAATTTTGCAGCGTCATTTAATACGGTGCAAAATGCTCAATTTGTCAAATATAAAGGATTACAAAAACGGACTGTTCTTTCTTATTGCAGGTCCTTGCGTAATAGAAGGAAGAGAGATTACCTTTTCAATAGCCAAAACTCTTAAGGAGTTAACCTCCAGATATGAAATCCCGTTTATTTTCAAAGCTTCATATAGAAAGGCAAACCGTTCTAAATTAAGTTCTTTTACCGGAATTGGAGATATTGAGGGGTTAGAAATCCTTAGTGAGATAAGAAACACGCTCCAAGTTCCTGTTATTACGGATATTCATAACCCAAGCGAGGCTGCGCTGGCGGCCTCATACGATATAGATATTCTCCAAATCCCCGCTTTTCTGTGCAGACAGACAGATCTTCTTGAAGCTGCAGCCAAAACTGGAAAATATGTAAATATCAAAAAAGGGCAGTTCCTCTCCCCCATGTCAATGAAGTTTGCAGCAGAAAAAGTTGCAGCCTTTGGAAACAATAACATAATTCTTACCGAGAGAGGTACTCAATTCGGCTACTCGGATCTTATCATCGATTATCGCGGCATTCCGCAGATGCAGTCGTTAAATTATCCGGTCGTTTTGGATGTCACCCATAGTTTGCAGCAACCTAACCAGTCTTCAGGAGTAACCGGAGGTAGACCTGAATTGATAACAACAATGGCAAAGGCCGGTATTGCTGTAGGAGTTGATGGTCTCTTCCTTGAGACACATCCTAATCCTTCAGAGGCAAAATCAGATGGTGCAAACATGCTCAGATTGGATTTGATGGAAAACTTACTTAAAACCTTAATACCTATCAGAAAAGCTGTAATTAATGATTTTAATTTTTAACATAAGATAACAATGACCCCTATATCAGATTTTTCAAGGCGCTATGAAAAGGTCCCAGTTCAAATATTCGAGGATCAAAAAGACGCTGCTAAGGTTGTAGTTGACGATATTATCAAAAGTGCTGCCGAAAAGGTTAATGCAAAAAAGAATTTAATTCTCGCTCTTTCTGCCTCTTCTGCCTGTATTCAAGTATATGAAGACCTTGTAAAGGCATACGAAGCAGGCAAGATCAGTTTCAAGAAAGTTGAGGTTTTCACGATTGATGAATATTATCCGCTTGATAAGAACGAACTTCAAAGTCATTACAGATTCTTTAAGGAATATCTCTTCGACCTCGTAGATATCCCACAGGAGAATATACATTGTATTGACAGCACTAAGAAGGAGGATATCAATAATTATTGCCAGGAATTTGAAAAAATGATCCAGGCAAAGGGCATTGATATTCTCATAACATCAGATATGGGTAGTAATGAGCCTGGTTCTGCATACAATTCAAGAACAAGACAAATTACACTCAACTATACAACAAGAGTTGCTGCAGCAAGTGATTTCTTTGGCGTAGAATATGTACCTTACCACGCAATTACAATGGGCATTGCGACAATTCTAAATGCAGCAAAGATCTATTACCTGGCTTGGGGCGAAGGTGCAGCCTCCTCAATCAAGAATCTTGTAGAGGGTGAGATTAGTGCGCATATTCCCTATTCATACCTCCAGGAACACAAGAATCTATCGATTTTCATAGACAACGCCGCCTCTGTCAATCTTACGAGAATAGATACTCCATGGCTGACAGGAGAATGCGATTGGAATGATTACATGACCAGAAAATCAGTATTCTGGCTCTGCAAGAAGGTTCAGAAACCTATTTTAAAACTCACAGACCGAGACTATAACGATAATGGAATGAGTGAACTTGTAACCGCTCACGGTCCGGCAAGTGCAATAAATATTAAGGTATTTAATGATCTTCAACATACTATCTCAGGTTGGCCTGGAGGAAAACCCAATGCAGATGACTCCACAAGACCAGAAAGAGCCACTCCGTTTCCCAAAAGGGTTATCGTATTCAGCCCTCATCCCGATGATGATGTCATCTCAATGGGCGGTACTGTTGCCCGTTTGTCCTCTCAGGGCCACGAACTTCATCTTGCCTACCAGACTTCAGGAAATATCGCGGTATTTGATCATGATGTTATAAGATATCTTGATTTTATAAGAGAGAGCAGCCATGTTTACGATTTTTCCAGTCAGAAAGCCGATGAATTATACAAGAGAGTATCACTGGAGCTTGCTAAGAAGCACCCTGGAGAGCCTGATCCTATGGATGTAAGAGAGATTAAAACTACTATAAGAAGAGGTGAAGCCAGAAGCGCATGCCGCTATCTCGGTATTCCTGAAGAAAGAGTTCACTTCCTTGAATTGCCTTTCTACGAAACAGGCGGCGTAAAAAAGAAACCGTTGAGCAGGGCCGATATAGATATAGTTAAAAATCTTCTTAAAGAGGTAAAACCTCATCAGATTTTCGCTGCCGGAGACCTTTCTGACCCTCATGGAACACACAGAGTTTGTTTTCAGGCAATAGTGGCAGCATGCGAAGAGTTGAAGAATGAGGCTTGGTTTAAGGATTGCAGACTTTGGATGTATCGTGGAGCATGGCAGGAATGGGATGTTGCAGAGGCTGAAATGGCAGTTCCATTGAGCCCTGAAGAGGTTGAAATTAAACGCGAGGCCATCTTCAGACACCAATCTCAGAAAGACAGGCCAATGTTTCCTGGTTCCGACAAACGTGAATTCTGGTTAAGGGCCGAAGAGAGAAATCATAATACGGCAGTTCTTTACGATAAACTCGGTATGGCAGAATATCAGGCAATAGAGCTGTTTGTAAAGCACAAATTTGAAAAATAAATGAAGTTTATTTCATTAATTGTTTTCCTCCTGTGTATTTTGCCTTGTGCCAATGCGCAGGAGGTTATTTCTTTATATAACTATACAGAATCCCAACTTGAAGTGGTAAATTCCTCCTTAATTCAAAACCAACAAAAAGAGAGTATGGAAAAAAATAACGGCAAAAAGATTACAATCAGGAGAGTTATAATGAACTCCGACACTCCCACTACAATGGAGATAGAGATGGCATTAGATAAAGCAGGAGTCGAATTCAACAATATAAACGTGGCAAATTGGCCCGGATTCAACTACTCCCCGACCGTAAAATTTAGAATTGCATACTCCAACAAGGAACTATACCTGCAATATACGGTTAAGGAGAGAGATCTTAAAGCCGTTTTCGGGGTAGATTCAGCATCACAACCATATAAAGATTCCTGCTGTGAATTCTTTGTAATGCCGCAACCCGATAAAGGCTACTATAATCTGGAGCTAAACTGCATCGGAAAGGGGACCTTTGCCTACAGATGCGGAGATGAAAAGGTCAGATTCGGTAGTGCAGTACTCTCTAAAATAAGGAGAGACTCATCACTCGGATCAGAGCCATTCGGAACCAAACCCGGAAATGAAAAGGAGATGAAGGCGTGGAAACTCACGATAGCAATTCCGTTCGAACTCTTCAGTATGGCCAAAATAAGCCCTGTATCAGGAGAGACAATTAGGGCCAATTTCTATAAATGCGGCGATGATATGCCTCAAAAGCACTACTTCAGTTGGAATCCCATACTGACACCAAAACCGAACTTTCATACTCCTGACTATTTCGGATTGCTGATATTTGAATAAAGGACAGAGAACTCTATAAGGAAATATTTTATCAAAATAGCTTTGCTACACTAATCAGAAAGGATATTCTATACCAAATTGTATAGTATAATTATCGTTTCTGAACCACTTATCCGGTCCTATCCACGATTTTATTGACGGATCGTACGTCTTTAGCCCCATGTCAAGTCTGAGTATTGTAAAACCAAGATTAAGCCTCAAACCTGCACCGGTACTCATAGCTATTTGACGATAAAAATTATTAAAATGGAAGAGCCCGGATTTATCCTGCTTGTCGGAATCTGTCTTTATCATCCAAACATTTCCTGCATCAACAAATACCGCCCCGTCAAAGATCCAAAAAAGAGGAAAGCGATATTCTATATTTGCCTCAAGTTTCATATTTCCGGTTTGATTTGGTATCCTAAAAGTTGTATCTGCCTGAGAAGCCCCTGGGCCAATCGTTCTTGCCTGCCATCCTCTTATATCATAAGCACCACCAGCCCAGAATAATTTTTCAAAAGGCAATGAGATTGAATTGCCATATCCCTTACCTATTCCGGCAAGTGCCCGTATTGCAAGTCCCTGCTTTTTCTCCCGCCCAAATATCCAAGTATAAACAGCACTCAATTCCGTTCTGAAATATTGAGAGTATGGAGTATTCCATATCAGATATTCTCCTGAACTGTTTTTTGGAAGAGTATTATTGAAAAGACTGAGCAGGTTACCGGAAAGATCATTGTTCCAACGAAGATAAAAATAGCTGTTTTTATGAGGCGTAGAGGCGTCTGTAGTATAATAAAGGCTTCCTCCCACTCCAAGATCAAAGTGATTTTGGTACGAGTTCTTAAGAAAGGGATCTTTAAGTGACTCATAAAAAGATTCGCTAAGATTATATAATTTGACAACATTGGCCTGAATAAGATTTATTTTATAAAACAATTTGTTTCTAACGCTCCACGAATAGCCGAATGAGCCTGAGATGATATTACGAGTATATTCCGGACGTTGCTGATAATTATATGATATAGACAATTCTGTAGAGGGGATGATTCCTCCTTTGAATATATTATCGTTGATAAACAAAAAGTTGGGAATACTGATGGAGGAGGAGATTCCAAACTCATTGGAATGAACATTATCATTAGGCTTAAACTGAAAATTGCCCGTAAAACTAACATTGAATACCTCCCCGTCTCCGAAAATATTCTTGTGATAATATGAAAGCCCTGGCGATATTCCAAAAAGACCTGATGAATTGCTTGAGCCTTCGAGACTCAATTTATATCCTTGCAAGGCAGAAGAAAGTAACTTAATATTCAAATCAACCGCTGTTGTATCAGATGATGGCACAGAGGCATCAATATTAATACTACTAAACATTTTAATATAAGAGTATCGTTTATAAGTCTTCTCCACAAGTCTCTCATCGTAAATATTACCGGGTACTATCAAATTCATTCTTTCAAGAACCTTTGGCCTTATTAACGGTTTTTTACCGGAATAGATGATATTTACATTTTTATAACGAACAGTATCTTTTTTTAACACAGAAAGAGAATCAGAAAGGCCGAAAACAGGTTGCAAATTCCGTACAGGATTCAAATATACATTGCCAAAACGATACACTTTATGTGGCTTTGTCTCCTCTTTGCTCTCATTTCTGAGGTAATTATTAACACATATTTCCAACTTTACCCTTCCATTTTTCTGAAGAGTATCCGCGACAAAAGAGAAGTAGTTCCCGTTGAAATTAAAATAACCATTATTCCTGAAAATTGAGGTAACACGTTTTACCTCATCCTCAAGCAATCCTTCGGAGAGGAAATCCCCCGTTTTAATTACAGGTGCCGTTGTGTTGCTAAAATATAAGTGCTTTAAACCATTATCAGCAATAGAATAAACGATACTATCAATGACGTATCGTTTGCCAAGTTTAACATCATATAATACCTTGGTCTTTTTATTATGTGTTGTTATGGAATCGGTAACTGTTGAATTATAGTAGCCATTATGAATCAATTGATTCTCAATATTTTGTTCGGACATCTTTACAAGAGTAGGATCGAATAAAACAGGAGCATTACCAATCTTCTTAACGAATCTGTCCCACCAGCTGTTAGTTCCTGTACTCCAATTATATACATTAAGAAAAGGATTCCATCCAAGAAGAAAATAGTTATTTGGCTTTTGTTTTAAACAATGCTGTAGAGAGGTTGGAGAAACTGATGTCGGTTCTGAAACAATAATTTTATTTTTTGCAAGTCTGCTTCTACCTTCAGGTATTACACGTGTTGTGCTGCACGATATCACGGTAAAAAATACCATTATACAAAATATTATCTTACAGCAAATTAGCTTGTACATATAGAATTTTTATATTCGTTACAAATTTAAATATAAATAACAATATAAAAAAATAGATATATTTGCGCAAAAAAATAAAGTAACTCATTTACATAGCAAATTAAATAACAACCCGACTAACTTACATTCGCAAAATGAAAAATAAGTACATCGACCTGATAAATCAAACATTCGAATTTCCGCAAGACGAATTTACGGTTGAAGACAGCAACCTTCTTTTTCATAACATCCCTATGATGGATATTATTGAACAATACGGAACACCTTTAAAAATAACTTATTTACCAAAAATATCCAGTCAGATTCAACGAGCGAAACGAATGTTCAATGTAGCTATGGCGAAGGTAGATTACAAAGGGGCATATCACTACTGCTATTGTACCAAGAGTTCCCATTTTTCCTTTGTGATTGAAGAGGCTTTAAAAAATGATATCCATCTGGAAACCTCTTCTGCATTTGATATTAATCTTATCGAATCCTTATATGATGAAAAAAAGGTAGATCAGGATTTATATATAATTTGCAATGGATTCAAAAAGGATAAATATATAGAAAACATTGCCAACATGCGCAACAACGGGTGGAAAAACATCATCCCGGTACTCGACAACATGACAGAATTCGATGATCTTGAGTTGTGCATTCATGAGCCTACTAAATTAGGTATCAGGATTGCGGCAGAAGAGGAACCAAAATTTGAATTTTATACCTCAAGACTTGGTATAAGGTACAGCGATATCATACCATTTTATAAGGCCAAGATAAAGAAAAGCAATACATTTACACTAAAGATGCTGCACTTTTTTATCAATACTGGAATAAGAGACAACGCTTATTATTGGAATGAACTCGCAAAGTGCGTTCACGTTTATTGCGACCTCAAACAAGTATGCAAAGAACTCGATTCACTGAATATTGGAGGAGGATTCCCGATAAAGAATTCACTTATTCAGGATTACGACTATGAGTACATGTCTGAAGAGGTTATATCTCAAATTAAAAGTATATGTAACTCTCGCGGAGTACAAGAACCAAACATCTTTACTGAGTTCGGAAGTTTCACTGTTGGCGAGAGCGGTGCCACAATATTCCAAATTCTTGATATAAAGCAACAAAACGATAGAGAACGCTGGTATATGGTTGACAGTTCATTTATGACCACATTACCGGATACGTGGGGAATTAAGCAACGATTCATTCTCCTGCCAATCAATAAATGGGACAAGGAGTACCAAAGGGTCTTTCTCGGCGGTCTTACTTGCGATTCCCAAGATTATTATAATGCAGAAGCTCATGCGAATGCAATCTTTCTTCCAAAAATGGATAGTAGAACAGATCCTCTTTATATTGGATTCTTTCACACAGGCGCCTATCAGGAATCAATCGCAGGTTATGGTGGAATACAACATTGTCTCCAACCTGCACCAAAACATGTGATAATAGATAGGGATGAGAATGGTGAGTATTTCACCAAATTATTCAGTAAAGAGCAGAGTTACAAGTCTATGCTTAAAATACTCGGTTATTGATAATCTTTTATGAGATGGTAACTCTTTCCAACAACAGAATAAAACAAATTCGTGCTCTTTTCAATAAAAAGAGCAGGGAGGAAAGCGGTCTGTTTATAATAGAGGGTGAAAAGCTCGTTAAAGAGGCTGTTGAATCAGATTTTGAGGTTGTTGAGATCTTACGCACCACCGATATTGGAGAAGAATCAATGAAAAAGATAACTTGCTTTTCCACTCCTTCACCTATTTTGGCAATTGTAAAACAGAAACAATACGCCATTTCTGAGTTTTTTCAAACTGACGGAGAGCTAAAACATAATTTATTATCATCCAATAATCCGCTGTTTGTTGGGCTTTGCGGCGTACGAGATCCCGGTAATTTTGGTACGATTATACGAATTTCTGATTGGTTCGGAATAGATGCACTCTTTTGTTCAAAAGATACGGTAGAACTTTACAATCCCAAAACAGTACAGGCAACGATGGGTGCCATCTTTCGCAAAAAAATAATATACTGCAATATAGAAGAGATTATCGGGTTACTTAAAAAAAATAATTTGCCTGTTTACGGGACTTTCCTGAATGGGAAAAATATCTACGCAGCCATGCCGGAAAAAAGGGGAATCATATTAATGGGCAATGAATCCAACGGGATTCCCAAACAGATTGAAAATATGATAAAAAAGGAATGTAAACTTTTCCTTCCACCCTACCCGGCCAACTCTGTTGGAAGCGAATCACTGAATGTTGCCGTCTCAACAGCAATAATATGTGCAGAATTCAGAAGAGGACTTTAATTACATCACCTTTTATCTCTATTCTGCCATTATCACGCATCTCTCTCAGAATCTGTAGATAATACGTATAAAGTTCTCCTCCTGCAATCTCAATATCACGCACACGCACTATCTCTCCTGCCTCTGATTTATTGATCAAAAATTGGTTGATATGCTTCTCAATAGCTCCTCTCTTGAGATGAGGATTCGATACGCTTCTTTTTTTAAGGCAAACGTCACATATGCCACAATCAGAATCTTCTTCCACTCCAAAATAGGCAGAAAGCAGGCGACTTCTGCAACGATTCTCCTCTTTAAGGTATGAAATCATGCTTTCAATCCGATTTTTCAAAATTTCCTTGCGTTCTTTGTAACGTTTTTCGGAAATTAAAAGATTATTGGGATACAACCGTTCATTATTAAAAAGAATAAGAGGAGATTTTACAGCAGGAACATATTTGATAATTTTAAGTTTGGAGAGGCTCTTTAATTTCTCCACAACACCCTCTCGGCTGTCATTTGTGAGTTTGGCAATATACTCCTCATCTACAGGTATCAACTTAGAGAATAGAGCTGAATAAATTCTCAGTATCGATTTAATAAAACTGTCAAGAATAACATTCTGTATCTGAATTTTGTATAGCTCATCACGGTTCACTATGAACATTATCTTGGATGGATTATCTATTTCATCGGTAAGTTCCCAGTAGCCTTCCTGCTCAATATATTTTATTGCATAGTACCCCGACACAGCATTGAGTGAAAATTGCCTTGCAAAATCGGCCAGATTGAATTTCCATACACTCTCCTTTCCCTCCTCATAGGGTATTTGAAAAAAGATAAAAACCTTCTGATAGATCTCCCTGATATAATCAATCGGAGGATAATTAATATTATGAATCTGTCTGAGCCTTGCAAAATCAGACTTATTCCATAGTAACGTTGCATAGGCCCTCTCCCCATCTCTACCAGCCCTTCCTGCCTCTTGAAAATAGGCCTCAATCGAATCAGGAACATCATAATGTACAACAAAACGGACATCTGGTTTATCAATTCCCATTCCAAAAGCATTCGTCGCCACAATTACCCTGATTTCATTCTTACGCCAGCCATCCTGTTTATAAGAGCGCCTGTCCCTGCTCATTCCAGCATGATAAAAATCGGCCGAAATTCCATAGCCGCAAAGCAATTTAGAGATCTCTTCCGCTTTTTTCCTCTCTCTGACATATATAATCCCAGAACCGGGGACGCCATCACACACCTTTAAAATATTTCCCATTTTATCATCGGTATTGCGTACCACATATGAAAGATTCGGACGCGTAAAACCTGTCCTGATAACGACAGCCTTCTCCATCTGAAGTTTAGCTATAATATCGTTCACAACGGGCGGAGTTGCTGTGGCAGTAAGAGCCGCCACTGTCACATTGCCAATTATCTTCTTAAGTTCAGCAATACTAAGATATGCCGGCCTGAAATCATATCCCCATTGCGAAATACAATGAGCTTCATCCACAACAAGATAATTAATATTCATCTTACTTACTCTTGCTTTAAAAAGAGTAGTAGAAAGACGTTCCGGAGAAACATATATAAATTTATAATCACCGTAAATTGCATTATCCAATGCAATATCTATCTGTGAATACGACATCCCAGAATAGACAGCAAGTGCCTTTATTCCTCGCTTACAAAGATTCTCAACCTGATCCTTCATAAGAGCTATAAGCGGCGAAACTACAATACAAATACCCTCCTTAGCTAGTGCCGGTATTTGAAAGCATAACGATTTACCGCCACCGGTAGGCATCAAAGCCAATGTATCATTACCGGCAAGAATGGAGTTGATTATCTCCTCCTGCATGGGTCTGAACGATTGGTAGCCCCAATATTTACTCAACAAACTCCTCGTATTCTCCATATTTTGAGGTCATATATTTTTATCAAAGCAAATATACCCTTTTTGGCTCAAATTTTGCAAGAAAATTTGATTCTTCTTTGGCTATACTAT
The DNA here is from genome assembly GCA_964571395.1 of uncultured Muribaculaceae bacterium. Lineage (GTDB taxonomy): Bacteria > Bacteroidota > Bacteroidia > Bacteroidales > UBA932 > Egerieousia. The sequence goes on along the minus strand of CAZNBA010000027.1, from coordinate 3,153 downwards.
AAGCCTAAAGGGAACAAATAAAAACAAAAATATAAAGATTATTAATTTTATAAAACAACCTTTAAAATATGTCTACAATTGATTTAAGCAAATACGGCATTTCTGGTGTAAAAGAGATTATTTACAATCCATCTTATGAAACCCTCTACAATGAGGAGACTGCCGCAGGGTTAACAGGTTACGAAATTGGACAAAAAACAGAGTTGGGCGCAATAAATGTTATGACAGGCGTCTATACCGGACGTTCACCTAAAGATAAATTTATCGTTTATGATCAGACATCAAAAGATACAGTATGGTGGACTTCTGATGAATACAAAAATGATAATAAGAAAGCAACTCCTGAAGCATGGGGTGCATGCAAAGCTTTAGCTGTAAAAGAGCTGTCGGATAAAAAATTATATATTGTTGACGGTTATTGCGGTGCTAACGAAAACACAAGAATGAAGGTTCGCTTCATTATGGAAGTTGCGTGGCAAGCACATTTTGTAACCAACATGTTCATCCGCCCAACAGCAGAGGAGCTTAAGAATTTTGGTGAGCCTGATTTCGTTGTATTCAACGCATCAAAGGCAAAACTTACCAACTACAAAGAACTAGGCCTGAATTCAGAAACTGCGGTCGTATTCAACCTTACTCAGAGAGAGCAGGTTATTATTAACACATGGTACGGTGGAGAGATGAAAAAAGGTATGTTCTCAATGATGAACTACTATCTCCCTCTTAAAGGTATCGCCTCTATGCACTGTTCCGCAAATACAAATGCAAAGGGTGAAACTGCTATCTTCTTCGGGCTGTCAGGAACAGGTAAAACAACACTTTCAACAGACCCTAAAAGAGCACTTATAGGCGATGATGAGCATGGTTGGGATAATGACGGCATTTTCAATTTCGAGGGCGGTTGCTATGCAAAAGTTATCAATTTGAGCAAAGAGGCAGAACCTGATATCTACAAAGCAATCAGAAGAGATGCGCTTTTGGAAAATGTGACAGTTGATAAAACCGGTAAAATAGATTTCAATGATAAGAGCGTTACTGAGAACACACGTGTTTCATATCCTATTTATCATATTGAGAATATTGTTAAACCTATCTCTAAAGCACCGGCTGCAAAAAAGGTAATTTTCCTTTCAGCAGATGCGTTCGGAGTTCTTCCTCCGGTTTCTATCCTTACTCCTGAGCAGACAAAATACTATTTCCTTTCAGGATTCACTGCAAAACTTGCAGGAACAGAACGCGGAATTACAGAGCCTACTCCAACCTTCTCAGCATGCTTCGGTGCAGCATTCCTCTCACTTCACCCAACAAAATACGGCGAAGAACTTGTAAAAAAGATGGAACAATCAGGAGCTACAGCATATCTTGTTAATACAGGCTGGAACGGAACAGGAAAACGTATCTCAATAAAAGATACCAGAGGAATAATTGATGCTATTTTAGATGGTTCAATAGATAAGGCTGCTACCAAATCTGTCCCTTATTTCGATTTTGAAGTACCTACAGCCCTCCCAGGCGTAGATCCTAAAATTCTCGATCCGCGAGACACTTATGCAAGTGCAGCTCAATGGGACGAGAAGGCTAAAGATCTTGCTGCACGTTTCATTAAAAACTTCACTAAGTTCACAGGAAACACTGCAGGGAAAGCACTTGTATCAGCAGGTCCTCAGCTATAATAAATAGCTATTCAATAGCTTACATAAGCTACATAAATAGCTGAGATAATTTTTAAAACGCCGCCGAAGTAAAAATCCGACGGCGCTTTTTCTGCCTATGTAGGATATAATAAAAGGAGGATTTTACACAATTTATTTGTAATTTTGTTATGATAAAAATAATGAAACCAGAGATGAAAATATTTAAAAATTTTTAATTGTATGAAAAAATTATTAGTTCTTTCTGCAATCCTCTTATGCTTCAATTTCTCCTTTGCACAAAACAACAGTTCATTAACAAAGGAGCAATATGCTAATCATTTGAAAGTAACAGGGCTTGTAGATATTCAAGAGATTGAACCTCAAATAGATGTTTATCTCGTTTACTCTACACCTCATAATTTTATGGCTTATACACTTTATAAGAACCTCGACAGAGCATTTCTCAGGCCGGAGGCTGCCCAAAAATTGAAACTTGCACAAAAATATCTGCATGAAAAGAGGAAAGATCTGCACCTGGTTGTATATGATGCAGCAAGACCTATCTCAATCCAAAAAGAGATGTGGAAAGAGGTAGAGGGAACAAATATGGAGGATTATGTCGCTAATCCTAACAAAAACGGAGGAGGCGGTCACAACTTCGGGATTGCCGTTGATGTTACATTAGTTGATTGTACAGGTCATCCTCTTCCAATGGGTTCTGAATACGATTATTTTGGCGATAGAGCCAGAGTAGACAAAGAGGCTGAACTTTTTCGCAAAGGTGAAATCAACAGAAGAGAGCTGGAAAACAGAGAGTTGCTGAGAGAGATTATGACAAAAGCAGGATTTCTGATAGAACCATCGGAGTGGTGGCATTTTAACTCAATAGCTGTTCCTGAGGCAAGAAACCATTATAAAGTCATAGAATAATCGATGTCGAAATACTTGATTGAAAAACATCCTCTGAAACCCTTCTTGCCTGATAATGCAAAAGTACTGATGTTAGGCAGTTTCCCTCCTCTGAAAGAGCGATGGAGTATGGAGTTTTTCTATCCCAATTTCAACAATGATATGTGGAGAATCATGGGTATAGTCTTTTTCGGTAACACAGACCACTTTACAATTAATATGGAAAAAAGATTCAATTATGACTCCGTTGTAGAGTTCGCTGCCGAAATTGGAGTGGCCATGTACGATACCGCATGCGAAATACGCAGACTTAAGGGTGATTCTTCAGATAAATATTTGGAAGTGGTTAAAATTACAGATATAAAACAACTTTTAAAAAGCATTCCACATTGCCAAGCCATTGTAACAACAGGAAACAAGGCTACGGAGATAGTTTCTGAGGTGGCACAGTCACAAATACCGGCAATAGGTCAGCACGAAGAGATAATAATCGGAGAGCGTAAAATGCAATTTTACAGAATGCCCTCCACCTCCAGAGCCTATCCACTAAAGATAGAAAAGAAGGCAGCCTATTATAGTAAGATGTTTCATGAAATTAATCTCATATAAA
>CAZNBA010000026.1:0-21052 GCA_964571395.1 uncultured Muribaculaceae bacterium | reverse complement strand
CCTGTCCGGACTTTCCTCCCATCTGAAAGATGAGCGATAGAACGATCCGCCGATTATCTTGCAAAAGTACTCATTTATTCTAAAAAACCAATTCGGCCTCAAAGATGATGCTCTCCTCTTTTCTCCCTTCGAAATAGATAGAATGCCCATTTTCAATATTGCCTGTCTCAATTTTAACATGGGCATTATTGAAAAGTTCCACTTTGTCGCCTGCTCTTGCCTCAGTAATGAAATTTATTTGAAATTCTTTCAAAGTAAGATGTTGCAGTATCTCGACATCAATGCTGTCCATAATCCATTCGACATACTTTGCATTATTGGCATGCCTGTTAAAATCAAGATCGGAATAACAGACAATATGTTCACCGTATTTAACGAGATTATCTGGCGCATGTAACTTTTCGCATGGTTCATTGATGGCATCAACCATATTTGCCATTGAATTTGCCTCTTCACTTGCATTGAAAGCGTTGTTGCGTTCTATGTGTCGAGTTTTCGTATTAATTATCAACCATGAACTTGTAGCGGCTATTGCAGCCTCAGATACTTTAGAACTGGAGTACTGCTCATTGCCCTCCTCAATAAACAAAGCAAAGTCTCTCAATCCGAACAACCCCTGTTTTCCCTTATGCCATGTCTCCGTAAAGATTTTGTCTCTCCATTTGGGATACTTTCTGAATTTTGCCCTGAACCGGCTTAAAACCCAAACCTGATCCAAAGCCATTAACTCTTTATATCCGAATTTTAATTTTGAGGCATGTTCATTTGCGAGCTCTTGAATTATGTTCATGAATGAGTGCGGGCGTAGCCTGTTATTAAGATCTGCCTCATGCCACGCTATAGTGCCATGTGTACCAAACTCTTTTAGCCTTTGATTATCTGCAATATTCATAATGTTATCACGTTTTTATTCCGGATTTGCTGATTTTAAATCTTCGATTTGTGCAAAAATAGAGATTTTCTGGCTTGTTTAATCAAAATTTAAGGGCTATCTTTGTAACCCGTAACAAATAATCCAAATATATAAAAATGAGCACAAAATATATTTTTGTATCGGGAGGTGTGGCCTCTTCATTAGGAAAGGGCATAATTGCAGCATCCTTGGCAAAACTACTGCAGGCAAGAAAACTGCGTGTCACAATTCAAAAATTCGACCCATACATAAATATAGATCCTGGTACTTTGAATCCATACGAACATGGTGAATGTTATGTAACCGAGGATGGCGCCGAGACAGATTTGGATCTTGGTCATTATGAAAGATTTCTGAATGTTTTTACCTCCAAGGCAAATAATGTAACAACAGGAAAAATATATAAAACAGTCATAGATAAGGAGAGAGAGGGAGCCTATTTAGGGAAGACGGTTCAAATTATTCCACATATTACTGATGAGATAAAAAGAAGAATGATGCTGCTTGGGAAAAGCGGTAATTACGATGTTATTATAACAGAGATTGGAGGTACTGTAGGAGATATAGAGTCTACACCTTATATTGAGGCTGTAAGACAGATTCAATGGGAATTACCGGATAACGACTGCCTTGTTGTACACCTTACACTTGTTCCTTTTCTTAATGCAGCAAAGGAGTTGAAAACCAAACCAACTCAACATTCCGTTCGCATGCTTCAACAAAGCGGTGTGAATCCGGATATTATAGTTTGCCGTACAGAACATCCTATTCCACTTGAGATGCGTCGCAAAGTGGCACTATTCTGTAATGTAAAACCTAATGCAGTAATTCAGTCAATGGATGCCAAGAGCATATATGAAGTGCCCCTAAATCTTATGAAGGAGCATCTTGACGAGATTGTGCTGCAGAGATTCGGAATTAATACTGTTGCCCCGGATTTGGTAACGTGGAAGGCATTTTTAAAGAAACTTTTTAATCCGAGACATGAGGTCAATATTGCCCTTGTGGGAAAATACGTAGAGTTGCAGGATGCGTATAAATCTATTCTCGAATCCTTTATCCATGCCGGTGCTACAAATGAATGCAAAGTAAATGTTCATACTATTCATAGCGAGTACCTCGACGAAAGTAATATTGCGGAGAATCTTAAGGAGATGGATGGCATTTTGGTTGCGCCTGGCTTTGGAGAAAGAGGGCTTGCCGGTAAAGTACTGGCAGTAAAATATGCAAGAGAAAATAATATACCTTTTTTTGGAATCTGTCTTGGAATGCAGATGGCTGTAGTGGAATTTGCGAGGGACGTGTTAAAGATAAAGGGAGCTACTACCACTGAGGTAGATCCAAAGGCAGAGGAGCCTGTTATTGATCTTATGGAGGAGCAGAAATCTTTGACAATCAAGGGTGGCACGATGCGTTTAGGCGCGTACAAGTGTGAATTGAAAAGAGGATCGCTCGCCTATGAGATATATGGCAAAAAGATAATATCTGAGCGACATCGTCACAGATATGAGTTCAATAATGCCTATTTATTGAAGATGGAGCGTGCAGGAATGGCTTTCAGCGGTAAAAACCCAGATACAGGTTTGGTAGAGATAGTGGAGATACCGTCGCATCCTTTCTTTATCGGAGTACAATTTCATCCTGAACTTAAAAGTACTGTAGAAAATCCTCAACCCATATTTGTTGCATTCGTAAATGCAGCGATGAAATATAGAAACTCAAGGGAGGAGAAAAAATAAAATATATGCGTAGATCAACTAAGATTAAACTCTGTTTTTTATTGCTTTTTGCAATTTTGACCTCTTCATATTTATATTCTCAGGGGAAAGTTATCGAATATGGTGTCAGGGTACTTGACAGCTATCCGCATGATAAAAGTTCATATACACAGGGACTTTTTTTCTATAATAATCAACTTTACGAAAGTGCAGGGCAATATGGAGAATCGAGTTTCAGAAAGGTAAAATATCAAAACGGACAGATACTTAGAATTCTAAATTTTGAAGCCAAATATTTTATAGAGGGATCTTGCGCCTATAAGGGAAAAGTTTACATACTGACATGGAGAGAACGTAAGGGATTTGTCTATGATATAAATGATTTCAAATATCTCGGAGAGTTCAAGATTGCGACAGAGGGATGGGGTCTGACAACAGACAACAAAAGTCTTATTATGACTGATGGGTCTGATAATCTGATTTTCATGAATCCTGAAACGTTTGTCGTAGATTCTACACTTCAAGTTAAAATGCATGGCAAACCTGTGAATTATTTAAATGAACTTGAATATATAAACGGTGATATCTGGGCGAATGTCTATGGAGAGGACTACATAGTAATTATAGATAAAACAACTGGAAGAGTAAAGGGCAAAATTGACTGCAGTAAACTTCTTCCTGTGACATTGAGGACATACTCTACCGATGTACTTAACGGTATAGCATACAATCCTGCAACAAAATCGTTATATTTTACGGGGAAATATTGGCCGAGATTATATAAAATATCGATTTACAAAAAAAGATAATAGTGTTGCCCTTGCGGCAGCAAATTATAATATTTAATAACAATTGCTTGGGGGTGCCTATTGGCTGAGATTATACCCTTTAAACCTGATCCGGATCATGCCGGCGTAGGGAAAGAATAGTTTCTTTCACGACAGTTTAAAGATTACACCCTCCTGCATATAAAAACCGGTTTTATGAAAAAAACACTGTTTTTTTGCGGGATTTTATTATGCCCGTACTTAGGATTTTCGCAGCAGCATAAGGCTGCATCTGAAGAGAGAAAGGAGAAACTAGACAGTATTGTTGTTTCCGCTCCACTGATTGGTAAAAACACCCCTCTTACCTATTCTGAAATGAGCCAAGCAGAGATGAAGAGTCGTCCTGCTTCATACTCATTACCAATGCTTTTTGCTCTTCAACCCTCAGTTGTTGCAACAACTGAGGGCGGAACAGGATTGGGTTATTCAAAGATATCGATAAGAGGTACCGATGCGTCGAGATTAAATGTTTCAATGAACGGAATAACTCTTAATGATGCTGAGAGCGAGGAGGTATTTTGGGTAGATATTCCATTTATACAATCGTTTCTTAAATCGGCACAAATCCAACGTGGGGTTGGGACTTCGACTGCCGGTACTGCCTCATTCGGAGGAGGAATCAACATGATGACAGCTTCGCCGTCAGAGAAGGCATACGGAAATGCCGAATTTTCACTTGGCTCCTATAATACATATATCACATCAATTGGAGCCGGTACAGGTATTTCCAAAAGCGGGCTCTCATTTGATGCAAGGTATTCACATTCAGAAACAGATGGTTATATTCGCAATGCTTACGGCAAACTAAACTCGCTGTTTACATCATTTGGCTGGAAAAATAAGAATAATTTATTGAGAGCCAATTATATATATGGCGACCAGCACACAGGTATCACATGGGAGGGTATCTCTCTGGAAAAATACTATTCCGACCGCAGATACAACCCGAGTGGAGAATATTACGATGCTGCAGGTAATGTGCATTATTATGATAATGAAACAGATAACTATAAACAGCACTATATCCAGGTTTTCTACACTCATAAATTTAATCAACATCTTGCATGGAATTCAGCATTGAATTATACAGGAGGGTCCGGCTATTACGAGAATTATAAGGGATCCGCCAAATTTTCCAAATATGGCATAGATCCTCAGGTTATAGATGGAGTGACATATAAGAAGAGCGATATTATAATCAGGCAGCAACTTGGCAACGACTATTTTTCGGGATATACAGGACTCAGTTATGTAAATAACGGTTTGGATCTCTCCGGTGGAGCCGGTTATTCCTATTATGGCGGAGATCACTGGGGTAATATTATTTGGAGTATGTATAATAATAACATTGAGGAGAATCTTCAATATTACAAGAATGACGGAAGAAAGAAAGAGTTAAATTTTTTTGTAAGAGCTAATTATGAATTCGGTCAATATCTTATAGCCTATTCCGAACTACAATATAGAAATATAAACTATAAGATGAGAGGCATTGATAAAGATTTTTTCTCTTTATACAACAATAAAAAATATAATTTTATTAATGGAACATTTGGGCTGACTTGCAATCTTAATGTTAATAATAAATTTTATGCATCGGTAAGCGTAGCACACAGAGACCCATCGAGAAGCGATATAAAAGAGTCTATCAAAGCAAAAAGGCAGGAGGAACTAAATAGTGAACGCTTAGTGGACTATGAAATAGGATATAAATACACTTCGGGTAAATTTACAGCTATGGCCAATCTGTATTTAATGGAGTATAAAGATCAACTTGTTGCGACAGGTAAGCTTTCAGAAACAGGACATGTTGTTAAACAAAATGCCCCGAACAGTTACAGAAGGGGCGTTGAACTTGTCTTAGGATGGCAACCAGTTTCATTAATTCGATTGGATGGTAACTTGACACTTTCAAGAAATAAAATCAGAAATTTTACCTCATATGTTGATACTTACGATAATCCTAATGATTGGACTCCATTGGCTCAGACACAAATAAATTATAACACGACCAATATAGCTTTTTCTCCAGATTACACTGCAATGGTAATGTTGACCTGTACTCCAACCAACACCATCTCATTTTCATTATCAAATAAGTTTGTAGGTAAACAATATATGGATAACAGTTCGTCTGCAGATTCCAAAGTTCCTGCATATATGACTTCATCTCTTAATGCCTCAAAGTCACTTAGGTTGAAGAACGGTTCAAAAATAGTGCTTTCGGGAACTGTAGATAATTTATTTGATAACAGATACTATGCTTATGGATGGATATACAGAGCTGTTTTTGCAGATGGTTCAAAACAACATTTAGAGCAGGGAGTTTTTCCACAAGCCAAAATTAATTTCATAATTAGAATTGCATATGAATTTTAGTTATATATAAGACAAAATAGCGTTTAATTTGCCTTGTTGTCCGATATTTTTAATATCTTTGCAGTGCACCAAAAAGATAAAAAAATGCAATTGATAGCTGACAGTGGCTCTACCAAAGTTGATTGGAGAGCAATCTATGATGACGGTACTGTTAAATCCATTAGTACAGAGGGGATTAATCCTGTCTTTCTCAATCCTGATTCTATAACGAATATATTGAGAGTTAAGTTGCTGTATGAACTTGGTCCTGATGTGGATGAAATCTATTTTTACGGGGCAGGTGTTGTATCGGCAAATATTAAGGAGCTTTTATCGAATTGCTTTAAAATGGTCTTCCCGAAATCTGTATGCCATGCCGAATCAGATGTACTTGCAGCGGCACGTGCACTTTGCGGAAGGCAGGCAGGTATTGCCTGTATTTTGGGGACCGGATCCAATTCCTGTTTTTACGATGGAAAAGGCATTGTCAAAAATGTACGTGCAGGTGGATTTATATTGGGCGATGAGGCAAGTGGAGCCTATTTGGGTAAACGCCTCATATCGGATTTTATTAAGGGTTTACTTCCCAAAGATTTAGAGAATGAATTTCAGAGACGCTATAAACTCGATTATGGAAAAATTGTAGATATAGTCTATAAACAGCAACTTCCAAGCCGCTTTTTAGCCTCATTTTCTCCCTTCCTAAATGAGTACAGAGAAAACTTGTATATCGCAAACTTGTTGAGATCCAGTTTTGGCGAGTTCTTTAACAGAAATATTTTTCAATACGATTATACGAATTACCCTATTGGGTTCGTGGGTTCCATTGCATATTATTTTAGAGATTTTTTAACTGAAGTTGCAGAATCTAAAGGAATGAAAATAGGAAGGATTCTCAAAGCTCCTATAGAAGGACTTACCGAATATCATAAAGGCCTTATATAATACTACAGTCATGAAAGTTACCGAACAGCAATCCAATTATGCCGGACTTGATACCATGTCAACGGCCCAACTATTAATTAATATTAACAAAGAGGATAAGAAAGTACCATTGGCAGTCGAAAAATGTATCCCACAAATAGAAAAGCTTGTTGATGGGGTTGTGGAGAGAATGAAGAGGGGAGGGAGATTATTTTACTTAGGTGCCGGGACAAGCGGAAGACTTGGGATTCTTGATGCCTCTGAGATACCTCCTACATACGGAGCGCCGTTTGACCTTATTATTGGTCTTATAGCCGGAGGCGATACCGCTATAAGAAAAGCGGTTGAAAATGCAGAGGATGATTTAATGGGAGGATGGAACGATATGCAGCCATATAAGGTGTGTGAGAAGGATATTGTAGTTGGTATTGCCGCATCAGGAACTACTCCTTATGTTATAGGAGCTGTCAAAGAGGCAAGGGAAAGAGGCATACTTACTGCCTGTATTACTTGTAATCCGGGAGCGCCTGTAGCTGAAGCAGTAGATATTCCTATCATTGCCATTGTTGGGCCGGAATTTGTAACCGGAAGCACAAGAATGAAATCTGGTACGGCTCAGAAACTTATTCTTAATATGATTTCCACTTCAGCTATGATCAGGATGGGGCATGTCAAAGGTAATAAGATGGTTGATATGCAACTTACAAATGCAAAACTTGTAGACAGGGGTACCAAAATGATTATGGATGAGACCGGAATAAAGGAATATGAGCAGGCAAAGACTCTTCTGCTCGAATACGGCTCCGTACGTGAGGCCGTAGATTTTTATAATAAGGAGAGAAAATAATACTCAGCCAATGACAGAGACCGGATTTTCCTCGCTTCTTTTGGAGAAGGCAGTTGACGAACTTGCATCGTTGCCGGGAATAGGGAGGAAAAGCGCCCTTAGGTTTGCCCTACACCTTTTAAAGCAGCCTGAGGAGAATGTAGAAAGGTTCGGGAATTCAATTATAGAGCTTAGAAGAGAGATAAGATACTGTTCGGAATGTAATATGCTTTCAGACTCCGAGAGATGCTCAATATGTTCAGATAAAAACCGAGACAGATCACTTATATGTGTAGTTGAGAGCATTAGAGATGTCATGAGCATAGAGAGCACGCAACGATACAGAGGATTGTATCATGTTCTTGGTGGTATTATTTCTCCTATTGACGGAATAGGCCCATCTGATCTCTCAATTGATTCCCTGCTTAAAAGAGTCTCTCGTGGAGAACATCATGAAGTGATACTTGCCTTGAGTACAAGTATGGAGGGTGAAACTACCTCTCTCTTCCTATTTAGAAAATTAGCCGCGTATAATATAAAGATTACCTCAATAGCAAGAGGTGTCGGCTTTGGTGACGATTTGGAGTATACCGACGAGTTGACTTTAGGCCGTTCAATAGAAAATAGACAACTTTTCAAACCCGATAAATAAAGATCAATATGAGACACGAATTTCCACTTTATCTGTTCCTTATAGCTTTTGCTCTCTATACGGTAATACTGTTCCTTATCTCCTGGTTTACAACGAGGAGAGCTGGAAACAGTTCCTTTTTTTCCGGCGATAAACAGGCTCCGTGGCCTGTTGTGGCATACGGTATGGTTGGAGCCTCAATTTCAGGAGTAACTTTTGTATCCGTTCCCGGAAATGTGCTTGCGCAAAATTTTTATTACATGCCGCTTGTATTAGGTTTTGTTGGAGGTTATTTTGTAATAGCCAAGATACTCTTGCCGCTTTATTACAAGATGAACCTAACCTCAATCTATACCTATCTCGGTGAGAGATTCGGCATTAAATCTTATAAAACTGGGACCTCTGTTTTTATGGTATCAAGAATTCTTGGAGCAGCCGTAAGAGTCTTTGTCGTGGTACTTGTGCTTTATGCATTTATCCCCAAAAATATAATTGCATGGAGTTCTGAAATAGGCATATTCGCAATCGTGACATTTATTTTTCTCGCACTCATTTACCTTTACACGTACAAGGGAGGTGTTAAGACAATAATTTGGACAGATGTACTGCAGACCACTTTTATGCTTTTGGCCGTTTTTCTTACTATATGGTATGTCTGTAAAGATTTAGGATGGTCTTTCAGCGATATGATAGCCTCAGTTGCAAATACTGAGAATCCTCAGGCAGGAGGGCATTTCTCTGATATGTTCGATTGGAATTGGAGTCATGGCACCAATGCCGTAAAACAATTTATTGCTGGTATATTCGTAACTATTGCAATGACAGGTTTCGATCAGAGCATGATGCAAAAGAACCTTGCCTGCAAGGATATTAAATCTGCACAAAAGAATATGTACACTACAAGTATTATTATTGTTGTTGTGAATTTCTTTTTCCTTCTTTTAGGTGCTCTTCTCTCTGCTTATGTAGCCAACAAGGGTGGTTTTGAGGCAATGGGTATTGTTAAAACCGACGAAATGTTTCCAACTATTGCCAGTCAGTATTTAGGGATAGGAGTGGGAGTATTATTCTTGATAGGACTCGTATCCGCTTCATATCCAAGTGCTGGTGGTGCATTAACCTCTTTGACAACCTCATTCTGTGTCGATTTTCTCAATTATAATAACCGTACTGATATTCCTGCACGCAAAAAGGAATCATCAAGGAAATTGATACATGCAGGCTTTACCTTTTTATTTTTCCTGATTATTCTCGTTCTTTTTGTATTAAGCAACGATGCAGTAGTAAATCTTGTGTACAAACTGGCTTCCTATACTTATGGTCCGCTGTTGGGACTCTTCTTCTTTGGAATCTTTACAAAGTACAAAATTATTGATAACGCAGCTCCCTTTATTGCCGTGGCTGCACCACTACTTTGCCTCCTGATCAATTCGCTTTGTAAAAAGTATTTTGATTTTGATTTAGGTTTCACATTACTTATTGTTAATGGCGCACTTACGTTTTTGGGGTTGTGGCTCTTTAGAATTAAAGAGAAGGACTCAATAAAAAATGTCTGATAGTATGAGTTACACGGAAATATTTCTTCTTGCGATTGGTCTTTGTTTTGATACTTTTGCCGTTTCTCTTGTGGGGGGAGCATGTAAGAATTGTCTATCCGTTTTCGTTAAAATCAAAATCATTATTTCATTTGCACTTTTCCAGGCAGGATTTACAGTTGTAGGGTGGGCGTTGGGTAGTACCGTAAGTTCTTATATTGAAAATTATGACCATTGGATTGCATTTGCACTACTGCTTTATATAGGAGGTAAAATGTTAATAGATTCATTTTCAACAAGCGAAGAAAAAAGTGTTGATTTATTGACTACTTCAAAACTGGTTGTTGCATCGGTTGCTACAAGCATTGATGCTCTTGCAGTTGGTATCTCCTTTGCTTTTCTTCACATGAGTTGTGATAAAGTGCTGTGGTCCGGAGTTATTGTCTTTGTAGTGACTGCAGTTGCCGCTCTCTCAGGACTTTTGAGCGGAAACATTATTGGGAAAAAGATAGGACGCAAAGCTAACTTAGCAGGAGGTTTGATTCTTATTCTTATAGGCATAAAGATTCTGATAGAACATCTTTAGCCTATGGCTGTATTTCTCTTCATCTTTAAGTGATTTTTATGTGCTCAGTTTTTTGGGTGCCGCGATATTTTACCTGGCAAAATAATCTGTAATGTAATTCGATACGGACTCTTAAAAAAAAATTATTACCTTTGCAAACTTTATGTTTGATTGCAAGATGGTAAAGCATACTTCTATATCGTATAAATGTACTCTTGCTAAGAAGAAAGAGGTTTTTAAGGATTTCTGGACTTTAGCTCTCGCGGAGTTGAGGTCTAAAGTCCGATGGTAATTTTATGTTCGGGAACGGAGTGAATATTTAATTAATTACCATTAAAAAACCCTATAATGATTGATATTTTTTACAAATCTAACGGACAGATAATAAGCTCCTCCAAATTAGCCGATCTTGATGAACTTGGTTTTGACGATGTTCTATGGATAGATCTTTTTGAACCAACAGGGGAGGAAAAGCGCGGTGTTGAGTCATTTCTCGATACTACTTTACAGAGCAGGGCTCAAGCTGAGGAGATTGAGAGTTCATCGAGGTACTCTGAAACAGATACCACAATATTTGCCAATACAAATTTCCTTATTCCAGGGCCGGACAACTACAGTATGGAGGCTGTTTCGTTTATTCTTTCTGAAGGAATACTTGTCTCTATCAGACAGGTGCCGTTGAGGACACTTACTGATTTGCAGAGGAGAATTACTGCTATGGCTACCGCAAAATTGTATCCCACAGGATATCACATCCTTGTTGCCATAATGGAGAGCAGAATAGACCTCGACGCAGATATGATTGAGTTAATGGCAAAGGAGATTGAGCAGTTTAGCAAGCGAGTTAGTTTGGGAGAAAATGTAAATGAAGATTTCCTGTTGGATATTAATCAGTTGCAGGAAAATACAATGATGGTTAGGGAAAATGTTGTGGATAAACAGAGAATGATCTCCTCTATTCTTAAGAGCGATAAGTTTCCTCGTGATGTTCATACAAAACTCAATGTGGTTATAAAAGATATCGGCTCGTTACTTAATCATACAAATTTTAGTTTTGAGCGGCTTGAGTACCTGCAAAATACTGTTCTCGGTCTTATTAATCTTGAGCAGAATAAAATTATGAGGGTTTTGACTTTTGTCTCCCTGCTGTTTATGCCGCCGACACTTATATCCGGAATCTTTGGAATGAATGTCACACTTCCTGTGACGGGTCATAAAAAGTGGGATTTTATAATAATTGTTGCCATTATGTTAGTTTCAGTTCTTGTTGCCTCTTTGCTTTTCAGAAAAAAGAAACCCAGACGATAAACTATGTTGATGTAATAGGTATGAATTAACTCAATTCATGACTAAATAGCTTTGAATACTCTGTAAAAATTTGGATTATTAGCTAATAATAGCTACTTTCGCGACTTAATTGTTCAACCTGTATCCCGGCTTGTCGGCTTGCAGTTACGGACTTTATAAATAATGTTTAACCACTTGTTTGTTAGAAATTTAAAAAATGACAAAAGAAAAACAAATTATGGACAATGAGGAGCAAGTAGTTGTTCCTGTCCACAAAAAAGAGGAATCTATGGAGGCCTTTGTAGAGGATGCAGCCCCTGTAGTTGACGCAACCAAAAAAAGAAAAAGCAATGCATCCGTTCCTGTAGATAAATTTGATTGGGATGCCTTTGAGAAGGAGACCGATTATGGTAAATCTAAAGAGGAAGTAGCCGAGGAATATGACAAGACTCTTTCTACAATCATCGAGAATGAGGTTGTTGACGGTACTGTAGTAGCTGTCGGTAAAAGAGAAGTAATTGTAAATATCGGTTATAAGAGCGAGGGTGTTATTTCTATTAACGAGTTCAGATATAATCCTGAACTTAAAGTAGGTGATACCGTAGAAGTTTATGTTGAAAATGCTGAGGATAAGAGAGGTCAACTTATCTTATCCCACAAGAAAGCCCGTTCTTTACGTTCTTGGGATAGAGTCAATGAGGCTTGCGACAAGGATGAAATTGTTAAGGGTTATATCAAATGCCGTACTAAAGGCGGTATGATTGTTGACGTATTTGGAATTGAGGCCTTTTTACCAGGTTCTCAGATAGATGTAAAACCTATCAGAGATTACGATGTATATGTTAACAAGACTATGGAGTTCAAGATTGTGAAGATTAATCATGAATTCAGAAACGTGGTAGTATCCCATAAGGCTCTTATTGAGGCTGAACTTGAGGCTCAGAAGGCTGATATTATCGGCAAACTTGAGAAGGGACAAGTTCTTGAGGGCACAGTTAAGAATATCACCTCTTATGGTGTATTCGTAGATCTTGGTGGTGTAGACGGACTTATCCATATTACAGATCTTTCATGGGGACGTATCAATCATCCGGATGAGGTTGTTAAGTTGGATCAAAAGATTAATGTTGTAATTCTTGATTTTGATGATACTAAGAAACGTATTGCTTTAGGTCTCAAACAACTTACTCCGCATCCATGGGATGCTCTTGACCAAAACCTCAAGGTTGGCGACAAGGTAAAGGGCAAAGTTGTAGTCCTTGCCGATTATGGTGCTTTTGTTGAGATTCAGCCGGGTGTAGAGGGACTTATTCACGTATCCGAGATGTCTTGGTCTTCTCATTTGAGAAGTGCTCAGGATTTCCTTAAGGTAGGTGACGAGGTTGAAGCTCAAATCCTTACACTTGACAGAGAGGAGAGAAAGATGTCATTAGGCATCAAGCAGTTGAAAGAGGATCCATGGGCTACAATAGTAGAGAAATATCCTGTAGGGTCTAAACATTCTGCTGTTGTTCGCAACTTTACCAACTTTGGCGTATTTGTTGAGTTGGAGGAGGGTGTAGACGGTCTCGTTCATATCAGCGATCTTTCTTGGACAAAAAAGGTAAAACATCCTTCGGAGTTTACTGCAATAGGTGAGAACCTCGATGTTGTAGTACTTGAAATAGATCAAGAGAATAGAAGATTGAGCCTCGGTCACAAACAATTAGAGGAAAATCCTTGGGATGTATTTGAAACTGTATTTACTGTTGGGTCGGTTCATGAAGGCACAATTATCTCATTCAATGATAAAGGTGCTACTGTTGCTCTCGAGTATGGTATAGAGGGTTTTGCTCCTTCTAAAACTCTCGCTAAAGAGGATGGAACAACAGCTAAAGCAGAAGAGAAACTTGAGTTCAAGGTTATAGAGTTCAATAAATCCAATAAAAAGATTATTCTCTCTCACTCAAGAGTTTGGGAAGATATTAAGAGAGAGGGTGAGGCAAAGGAGAAGAACGAGAAGATAGCCGAAGTTGAATCTACTCACAAGGCAGTTAAAAAGATAAAATCTAATCTTGAGGTTACAACCCTTGGAGATATCAGTGAGCTTGCCGCTTTGAAAACAAAGATGGAGAACAATACTGAGAACAAGGAAAAATCTGAAGAGGAGAGATAATTTCTATTTATTTTAATGGAATTTTCGTTCACGACACTGGGGACGGCTTCGGCCCTCCCCATTGCTCACAAATATCCAAGCGCTCACGTTCTCAATATACGTGAGCGTTTGTTTTTAATAGATTGCGGTGAGGGCGCTCAGATGCAGATGAGAAAGTATGATGTTCAACTTTCCAGGATAGACAACATCTTTATCTCGCATCTGCATGGCGACCATATCTTTGGTCTTATGGGGCTTTTGTCCACCTTTGGAATGATGAACAGATTGGCTCCACTCTATATCTATGCGCCAGAGAGTATGTCGGGATACCTCAACTATTTCAAGGCCAATTTTGCGGAGGGAGTGAAGTATGATATTGTATTCGAACCGGTAAAATGTTCCGAGCCTGTCATGATTTATGAATCTCATAATCTTGAGATTTATGCCTTTCCTTTAAAGCATCGCGGCGAGACCTATGGCTATCTTTTCAGGGAGAAGCAACCGATGGCCAATGTGCGTAAAGAGTTGATTGAAAAGTATAATCTCTCTCTTACCGAGATTGGCGCGCTGAAGAGAGGAGAAAATATTGTCAGAAATAGATCAGAGTATGCCTTTGGAACGGATTCTGTCTCAAAGTTAGGTTCAGTGTCTGACTCTTCGCAATGTGGATGCAAAACAGGAGGGGAGATTGAGCAAGGCAAAATCATCTTGAAAAACCCTGACTTTACCTATATTCCTTACAAGCCGAGGTCCTTTGCATACTGCTCGGATACTGCGCCATTTAAAAAATTGCCTGAATGGGTTAAGGGTGTAGATCTGCTCTATCATGAGGCTACTTTTGCATCGGATTTAGCAGAGATGGCAAAGGCCACTTTTCATTCTACTGCAGAACAGGCTGCGGAGTGCGCGGTAGCTTCAGGGGCAGGGAAGTTGATAATAGGACACTATTCGTCGAGATATCGCAATAGAACAATCTTTGTTAAAGAGGCAAGAAAAATCTTTTCCAATACCTTTTCTGCAAAAGAGGGAACGAAATTTGAAATACCATTGGAAAAATATAATAAGGATGAATCATACATTAAATAAGTTTCTTGCAGTTGCGTTGTTTATAACGTTAATTTCATTGTCAGGACTAAAGGCTCAATCCTTTTTGCGTCAGGGTACCGTAAAAGGTGGCTTGGAATCTAATATAACCAAGATAGGACAGACTTTTTATCTTCTTGACAACTATTATCTTGATACCTTGAATTTTGCCTCTATTGCAGACAAGGCGCTTTTTGCTATTACAAAGGAGTTGGATCCTCATTCCGTATACATACCTGCAAAAGAGGTTCAGGCGATGAATGAACCGTTAGAGGGAAATTTCAGCGGAGTGGGAGTGGAGTTTGCTATAATAGAGGATACTCTTACGGTTCAATCTGTTATACAGGGCGGACCATCTGAGGGAGTAGGTATTAGAGCGGGAGACAAGATTGTGAAGGTTGATGATGAGAAGATTTCCAATACAGGCTTGACAATTGAGCGTGTGCATAAATATTTACGCGGTCCTGAAGGATCGAGAGTAAAGGTGGAAATTCTTAGAAGGGGAGAGAGCAGTGTACTCGATTTCATGATTACGAGAGCAAAAATTCCCATTAATAGTTTGGATGCCTCTTATGAGATTCAGCCAGGGCTGCTTTACCTCAAATTAAGCCGTTTTTCTGCCACTTCATATGACGAAATGATGGCTGCAGTTAAGAAATATAATCACTCCAATGGCATCATTCTTGACTTAAGAGGTAATGGTGGCGGATATCTTATTACTGCACTGCAAATTGCAAATGAATTTCTAAATCGCGGGCAGTTGATTCTCTATACGGAAGGGCGAAAAGTACGTAGAATGAATGAGTATGCAGATGGCACCGGTATTTTGCAGGGGATTAAGTTGACTGTTTTGATTGATGAAAATTCTGCCTCTGCAAGTGAAATTGTTTCTGGAGCAATACAGGATTGGGACAGAGGTACTATTGTAGGACGCCGTTCATTCGGTAAAGGGCTTGTTCAACAGCAGATGCCTCTCTCAGACGGATCTCAACTTCGTTTAACAGTTGCCCGTTATCATACACCAAGCGGCAGAGTTATTCAATCTCCATATAAGGCTGGTAAGGCTGAGGAATACTATAAGGCCTTTTATGAGAGATTTGCCAAGAGCGGCGGTGGAATTTTTGGTAAAGACAGCATCCAATTTCCTGATTCTCTAAAATTCACTACCCTTGTTGATAGAAGAACTGTTTATGGTGGAGGAGGAATTATGCCTGATATATTTGTGGCTCAAGACACTACGTTTTACACTAAATATTATGGGGAAATATTGAGAAAAGGTATTTTAACGGATTATGTGAACAAGTACCTCGATAGTAATCGTAGTATGTTGCTTAAAAAATATCGTCATGGGGAATCATCACTTTCAGGAGTCTTTAAAAACAAAGATTACGACTCTTTTAAAAATGGCTTTAAAGTTGATGAACAGCTATTTGCCGATTTTGTCAATTTTACTAAAGAAAAGGGGTTGAAGCCTTTGGAACAGGATTTTGTAAAATCAGGTGCCCAGTTGCGCCGTTACTTAAAGGCCCTTATCTTGCGCGGTGTATTTGATTTTAACCTCTATATCCGTTATTTGAATGAGGAGGATTCCGATATCATAAAAGTGACCGAATAGTTGCCTTATGGCTTATTATGGAGCAAGCCGCCAGATTTCTGGCAGTTTTTTATTGTGCTTGATGAAGAAATGAATGAGCAGTTGCAAAAGAGTGTGTTCAGGTCTAAATCTAAGTTGGTTTTATCATTGTATGGAATGTGGAGGATTCTAATGGACAGATAAAGGCTGCATCAGTAGTTTGCTGGAAAGAGAGAAATTTACAACTACTCAATACAACCTTTTGCAAGTGATACGTAATGAATTATTTAGCGAGAAGAGCATTGATTTTTTCGACCAATAAATCGGGAGACTTGGTGGCTGCTTGCAAATGACCTCCGTTATAGTCCCAAAACTCTTTTGTACAACTACTGTTAATATTGTTGTATAGTTGCCTGCCCATCTCTACAGGTATAACTTTATCCTCTTTTGAGTGAACAACAACTATCTTCATCCCCTTTATCTCTTTTATGACCTCTTTAGCAGAATAAGGCTGAGGATAATCCTGTACGTATTTTTGATATTCCTTAGGTGTATACATTATTACGAGATCTTTGAATGATGAGGGAGATCCGTCAAGAACAAGTCCTGTAATCATTTCCGGATTTTCCGCACTTACTTTTATTGCAGGTTGACCTCCTATTGAGGCACCATAAATAATAATTTTATCTCCCTTAACCTCTTTGTCCGAGGTTATGAGATTGAATATTGTTTGGGAGTCCTCTGCAATATTTATATGTGTTGGAGTTCCTGTTGAGCGGCCATAGCCTCTATAATCCCATATATATACTTGGAATCCTGCCTTTACCAGTGGTGTTATTTGATTCATGTACGACGATATGTTTCCACCATTTCCATGATAGTAGATAATTGTAGCTTTTGTCTTGTTCCCCGATTCTGGTCTTATCAGTACAGAATAGAGCGTATCAGTTCCTGTAGGAATAATGATTTCTCTATAATTCAAAGAGTCCGAAAGGTGTGCCATTCCTTTGGTAGGATAGTAGAATTTTTCATCGTATTGTGCTGATAAAGTAGTTGATATTGTAAATAGCAGCAGGATTATAACTATAAATCTTTGCACTATTTTAGTTGTAACGAAATGATCTCTTTTCATGATTGCTCTGTGAGTTTATATTTCTAAATTTAGACTACAATAATCTTATGGTGATATGGTTGCCTTATGATTATAAATTGTATGATATCTCTTACATTGTTTAATGTATTCTTTTTTATACATAAACTGGTTATTATTTGATAATGTAGCTTTTGAGAGCTTCAACGTATTCCATAAAGGCCTCTTTACCCTCTGATGTTATAGAACATGTTGTACGTGGTTTTTTACCTACGAATCCCTTTTTTATCTTTATATAGCCGGCTTCGTTCAGTTTATCTATTTGTACGCTCAAGTTCCCTGAGGTAGATTGCGTCTGTTCTTTCAAGTAGACAAAATCTGCCTCTTCTGCTGAGATCAGAATCGACATTATTCCAAGTCTTAATTCGGAATGTAGCAGTGGATTTAGTTCTTTGAACATTGCGGGTTATTGTTATGGTTTACCTCTTTATGGCTGGCTCTGTAGTTTAAAATATGTCCGGGTACTATCATCATGGGAATGAATATCAGAGCGAATATAAGTATGCTGTTGAGACCTTGAAAATAAAAGCAGAAATAGGAGCATAGCATTGCAATGAGGCCGCATACGATTCCCGGGGTGAATTTTGTGACCATTCCAGTGAGGGCTGTGCCCATGCCCATAAGAAGAATGATGCAAAATAGAATTGGAAAATTGCCCGACATGAAGAATGGAGGGATGGAGAGCATTATCGCTGTTATTCCAAATAATGTCCAAATTTTTGAAACAATCTTATCTATATAAGTTACTGCATATCCTTTATTGTTCATTTTAGCTTTTTTGTTAGTCAATGCCTTTAAACCAAAGCCTATTGCCGGTAATGCAAACCATAAAAATTGCCAGTAGTAGTTTCTTGTGACGGTACATAAATACCAAATGATAACCGAAATAGCAATTGTTGTATATCCGAAGATTAGGAAGTCACTGCCTGATTTTTCCTCCATCTTATCTTGTGTGTTGCGGATCATTTGAGAAATTATTCTCATCGACTCCTGTTCATTGATTATTTTTTCTTCCATGTTTTTATTTTTTTATCCTCTTGAATACTATTTATTCTATTTAATACTATTTAGTTAAATACTATTCTTTTTTTGTGTGATGCCTTAGTGTCTCGTTTTTGTTAGGACTTTGTATGTTTCTTTTCTGTTTATTATTGTTCTTAAGTTTTGTTGTGAATTATTGTAGTGATTTGTGACAGTTGGTCTTCTTCTCACTTTGCTCATACATTAAATCATTTATTTTCAGAATTAAAGAGAGGCTGAATCCCGCCATCACCCAAAGGAACCACAAATAATGAGGAGAGGTCAAAAGATTGATCCCTGCAAGAAATATGTTTATGGCAAAGAATTTAATTGCCCAATAACGTATTTTAACTTTTACTGATTGCTTGCCTTCTTTTCCGCTCTCTGTAATGCAGGTTGTTTTGATAGTTTCCATAACAATTGTTTTTTATTTTTCTGCAAATATAAACAAGTTTATAAAATAAACCAAATTTCATCACTTAATATTTCTTTAATCTCAAAATTCATAAAATTTTTACGCCCGTGTATTAAAACTATATAGATAAGCAAATGCTCAGTGCTCTGTCACGTCCTAATTAGTTATGCCCTGCCAGTAGCGGTGTTGTTTTTTTATACAAAGTACTGATATTATGCGCAGTACTCTTTTTTGTTACCCCGATACCGGCAACATAAAACAGGATATATTCATTAAAACTTCCACAAGATGCATAATCCTTCCCACAAATGCGTTGTTCAGCAGAAGCTTAACTCAGTTTACAGGCTTTCAGCCTGAGGAGACAGCACTGCAGAAGCAGTGCGGCTGCTGATGCAGCCTTTAGCACAAGATGCGTATTTCAGCATATTCAGAAACAGAGTTGGGCGCATCTGAGGCTTTTCCGAAGCTAAGCACAACCTGTTTGCTGAATTGCTGAAATAGCAGCTCCTGCAACGAAGAGCTAATGTGACAGCATTCCAACTCAACGAGGTTAAGCACAACCTGTTTGCTGAAGTGTAGAAATATCAGCTCTTGCATTGAAGAACACTACTTGGGAATCAAGAGCCTTTGTTACCATGAAGAGTAATTTATTTTGACGTGTGTTTTCCGGCAGAACGGAATTTAGCTACTCTTTGTTTGACGTTTTTATTCAGGCAGTTTTTATAAAAAACAAGCTCCTGCAAATGATAGTTTCCCTTGGGGAAAAAACTTGAAAGTTGTGGAAAGAAATAGTTTGAACTATCTATATTTGAAACTATTAGCGTATGGGAGAGTGTATCTACTGCAATTGTAGCTGTCTCTATCATTTTTGGTTTATCTTTTGGTCTTACAGCATTCTCATCTAAGACCAGATATGCAGGTGTGGAATCGCTGTGCCAATTTACTGGATTAATGCATATTGCACTGTTTGCTGCACTTTTTAGTACAGTTTCAGGTGTTCCTGCAGAATTATAGCAGATTGTGACACCTGTGTCTATGGAGTCTTTTGCCGGCACAATGTCGGGGTACTCCATCAGCTCCTTTTCAGTAACCCGATATCCTATTACGTAGGCAGCTACAAGTTTGCTATATCTCTCATGATTTAAGCTCTTCAAAAGTTCCACAACGCATTTGCCTCCCTGACTGAAACCTGCTATTATGAAGGGATGCCCATTGTTTAAATGCTCCATATAATAGTTGAATGACTCTTGTACATCCTTCATGCTGAGAGCGAAACGTGATTCTATTATGCTGTCGTTTTCTTTCCATGACTCCAAGGTAATCTGTCTATAGTAAGGAGAGTAAAAGTTGCAACTATCTCCGAAAATCTCTTTGGCAAGTTTTAGTGAGGGTTCGAGAGCTGCCCTGTGTTCGGCTTTTAGCCTCGATGAGTAGTGCATTATTGTCCCTGTTGAATCTTTCCAGTCCCAAACGCAGGTTGGGGCAATATAGAAAACATCCGCATTATATTTTTTAACTCTTTGAAAAGAGTTTTTTTCGTTTTTAGGTGTCATTGTCACAGCAGTTGCCGTTGCTGTATTGTCAAAGTACCAGTATTGTGGATTTGAGTAGATAGATTCTTTTTCCTGTGGACCAAATAGGCTCAATAGTAAAAATCTGAATATCAGTAGGTATAAAATCATGATTATATTGTTAAATTATTCCGCTTCCTAAAAGTTCTTCTGTTTCGGGGTCGTACCATGCGGCAAACTGTCCGGGTGTAACCCCTCTTTGAGGTTTCTCAAAAAGAATGTATAGGCCTTCATTCTCCATGTAGAGTCTTGCCCTTTGCAGAGGTTGGCGATATCGTATTCTGACCATATAATCTCTATATTCTCCCGGTTGTAGCTGTAAATCGGGACGTATCCAATGAATCTCATTGGTGTCAATTTCAAGTGCTTTTCTATAAAGTCCAGGATGACTGTGTCCCTCACCAACATATATAGTGTTCTCTTCGATATCTATGGCGATAATGAAGAGAGATTCCTTATGACCGCCGATGTCGAGTCCGCGTCGCTGTCCTATAGTGTAAAACTGGGCTCCTTGATGAATTC
>CAZNBA010000025.1:0-21319 GCA_964571395.1 uncultured Muribaculaceae bacterium | reverse complement strand
ATTATATGTTCATCGCTGATAGTCACTCTGTTTTTGAAGCCCTCAATGCGTTCATTGTCTATTCCGTTTATCTCTGTGAGTTGTTCTATGAAGGCGTATGAACCAAGTCGCTTTCTGTATTCAATTATTTTTTTTGCAAAATAGGGGCCTATCCCATATAGGGAGAGGAGTTGTGTGCTGTCGGCAAGGTTAAGGTCTATGATTTTTGAAGTTGTCCCTTTGCTATCGTTACCGCTATAGCTTTTGTCAACTGCCTTGCAGTCGGCAATAGGGCTGTTTATGGTTTTTGTTATGTTTGTAAAGTTGCGCTTGTGGTTATTCTCTGCGAAGGTTGCACCTTCTGGGATTTGTCTATTATCAGAATTGCCGTTCGGCTCTGTTGAGATTTTATAACTTTTTGTGTCGGGGTACCATATCTTAATATAATTTTCTATGCGTCTGTAGAACTCTTCGCTCACTGTGTACATCTTTGCAAAATCCTCTTTTCTGCGGAATTTCCCCCCTTTTTCTCTATACTTTATAATGGTAGCCGCCTGTTTTTCTGAAAGTCCAAGTAGAACTAGGCTGTCTGCAGATATTATGTTGGGATTAAAATAAAATAACATTGCGGTACTATGACTCTTTTTACCCCACTTGCTACTTTTATTCTCTTTGAATGGACTCAATTCGGTTGAGTATCTCTTTTTGTAACGTTCATTACCGGAGTGTGATGTCTTGTAATAAGTTGTTCTATAATGTGTTTGGAGCTCATGTTCCGGCTGTGTTTTTCTGATACATTTATTGAAAATAAGCAATCCTATCTGAAAAAGAAATAAAATTGCAACCAGAGCCATCAGACCTCTTGCCCTTGAGGCTGTGAACCTGTTCTCTTTTGAGAAGTCGGGCTCATCTTCATCATTACTATCCTTTCTGTAATTTTTCTCTCCCCACATAATTCCTCCCTGCTATTATCATTACAATTTCTCCCTTAGGTTCATTTTTTGAGTACCAATCGAATAACTCCTTGACAGTGCCGCGTTTGCACTCTTCGTGAATTTTAGAGATCTCCCTGCATACAGCAGCATGGCGCTCAGTTCCAAAAAATTCCACCATTTGCCCAAGCGTTTTTACGAGACGATATGGCGATTCATAGATAATTGCTGTTGCTGTCTGCTCTGCAAGTTCTTTGAATTTTGTCTGTCTGCCTTTTTTTGCAGGTAAAAAACCCTCGAAAATAAATCTGTCACATGGGTATCCCGATGTTACAAGTGCTGGCACAAAAGCTGTTGCTCCTGGCAATGTCTCCACCTCTATTCCGGCCTCTGCACAACATCTTACCAGAAAAAATCCAGGGTCAGATATGCCAGGTGTTCCGGCATCGCTTATTAATGCAATATTCAAACCCCCTGCGATACGTTCGCATACGCTTGCAGCTGCTTTGTGTTCATTAAATTTGTGATGCGATTCCATCGGGGTAGTTATTTCATATCTCTTTAAAAGTACAGAACTTGTTCTTGTGTCCTCTGCGAGAATGAGATTTACCTCCTTAAGAATACGTATTGCGCGTAATGTTATATCCTCCAAATTGCCTACAGGAGTAGGCACCAAATAAAGTTTGCCCATATATCTCCACCTTTTCTAAGGTCTCAAAAATAGTATTTTATATCCGAAAATCCTATAGTCCTCTCTTAATTTTGGTTGGAATACGCATTCTGTGGGAGTTCTAAGCCGATATCCAGAGATGTGTATTAAATGTTGGCTAAATTTCTAAATTTATTTAAATTTGCAAAACAAAATAATCAAATTAAATGTTTTTAGAGAGTGCCAAGCATGCCGGATGGATAGAGGTGATCTGTGGATCTATGTTCTCCGGAAAGACCGAAGAGCTGATAAGAAGGCTAAAAAGAGCCAAGTTTGCGAATCAGAGAGTTGAAATCTTTAAACCTGGAATAGATACCAGATATTCTGAGGAGGAGGTAGTTTCTCATGATGCGAATGCTATTCTCTCTACTCCTGTCGAGAGTTCTGGCTCTATTCTTCTTCTCTCAGGCGATGTTGATGTTGTAGGAATAGACGAGGCGCAATTCTTTGATGATGGCATTGTGGATGTGTGTCAGCAACTTGCAAATAAGGGAGTAAGGGTTATATGCGCAGGTTTGGATATGGATTATCTCGGCAATCCTTTCGGACCTATGCCTCAACTCATGGCAGTTGCCGAATATGTTACCAAAGTGCATGCAATATGTGTGAAATGTGGTAACCTGGCCCAACATTCTCATAGAATAGCGGGTGGTAAGAGTCTGGTGGAGATAGGAGAGCAGGAAAGTTATGAGCCGTTGTGCAGACATTGTTTTAATCTTGCCAAAGATCCGCATCTCTTTTGATGGAATGGGCTATTTTTGTGCTTACCTTAAACTTTTTCAAAAAACATAGTAATCGAATTATAATTTTTCTTATTTTTGGTGACTTTTTCGCAAAATGTAAACTAATTTTATTTGTGCACTTTTTGTAAAAAACAAACTAATATATTTTATATGTCAGAAAAATTCATTGAGATGAATGCCAACTCCGTTGTGGCATTTCTAAAAAAATCGCCCGATACATTTACAAAAGCCGATATTATATCCTACATTAAGGCAAACGGTATAAAGATGGTGAACTTTATGTACCCTGCGGGAGACGGAAAATTGAAAACTTTGAATTTTGTAATTAATAATGAGGAGTATCTTAATGCTATTCTCACTTGTGGAGAGAGAGTGGATGGATCAAGCCTTTTCGCCTTTATCGAGGCCTCTAGCAGTGATCTTTATGTAGTACCCCGATACAAAACGGCCTTTGCAGATCCCTTTGCCGAGATACCTACTCTTACAATGTTGTGTTCATTCTTCAATAAAGACGGCAAACCTCTTGAGAGTGCTCCTGAGTATACATTATTCAAAGCATGTGATAATTTTAGAAAGGTAACTGGAATGGAATTTTACGCCATGGGTGAGTTGGAGTATTATGTCATTGCTCCCGATAATGGATTGTTCCCGGCAACTGACCAGAAAGGTTATCATGAATCTGCACCATACTCAAAATTTAGCCAGTTCCGTTGTGAATGTATGAAATATATCTCTCAAGCAGGGGGGCAGATAAAGTACGGTCACTCGGAGGTAGGCAATTTTACTCAGGACGGAATGATCTTTGAACAAAATGAGATTGAATTTCTACCTGTTAAGGCCGGTGAGGCGGCAGATCAGCTGATGATTGCAAAATGGGTAATAAGAAATCTTGCGAGTAAATATGAATATAATGTAACTTTCGCTCCTAAAATCACTGCAGGCAAGGCTGGATCTGGACTTCATATTCACATGAAAATGACCAAAGAGGGAAAGAGCATGATGGTAAATAATGGAGAGATATCCGATACCGCACGTAAGGCAATCAGTGGTCTGATGCTTCTTGCTCCGGCTATCACAGCTTTCGGGAATACTGTGCCTACCTCCTATTTCAGACTTGTTCCGCATCAAGAGGCTCCTACGAATGTATGTTGGGGCGACCGCAACAGGTCTGTTCTTGTTAGAATACCTCTTGGGTGGACCTCTAAAACTGATATGAGTGCCGAAGCAAATCCAATGGAGCATGACAGTCATTATGATACAACTCAAAAGCAGACCTTTGAGATGCGATCGCCTGATGGGTCGGCAGATTTATATCAATTGATTGCAAGTCTGGCTGTTGCTTGTCGCCATGGATTTGAAATCAATAATGCTCTTGAAATTGCAGAAAATACCTATGTGAATGTCAATATTCATAACGATGAAAATAAGGCAAGATTGGAGACTTTGGATAGTTTGCCTGATAGTTGCGAGGCTTCGGCGGATTGTCTTGAGCGTATGAGGGGCATATTTGAGGCGTATAATGTCTTCTCTCCAAGTACTATAGATGGAGTACTTAAAAAATTGCGCTCATACGGAGATCGTACATTGCGTAATGATATAGGGAACAATGATGAAAAGATGAAGGAACTTGTTCGCCGTTATTTCCATTGCGGATAATTAAGCAACAAATACATTTAAAAACTCCAACTCCCGGGATGCAGGGGTTGGAGTTTTAAATTCGTATAGCGGCAGCTGTTATTTGATGTCGAAGTTGATTGAAACTCCCAGTTCAACAGGACGTCCCTTTTGAACGAAGGAGTTGCCCACTGATTTAAAATAGAAGACATTATACTCCTTGTCAGTAAGGTTTCTGCCGTATACCGATAGTGTAAAACAGTTAAGATTCAGGCCAATGCATGCTGAGAAGGTCCCGTAATAGGGCTGTGAAAGTTTATTGGCTTCATCCCAATAAATTTTACCTACTCCTTTGTAATCGGCATGAATTGAGAGGTCTTTTACAGCGATTCTTTGCCAATTTCTTGTATTAGATTCGTTTTTGTCCTTTTTCCCGAGGGGAATTCTGAAGTCAGCTGCCAGCATAACCGTATTTTTAGGAGCATATGGTACATAGTTGTGAGAATAATCGTTATTACCGTCGTTGTACTTGGTGAATTTTGCAATTGTGTGTCCAAATGACCCCGACAATTTTATTCCGGAGAGGAAAGTGTTGTTATAATAGGGTCCAAAGGGGGCGTATGAGAGGTTTATCTCGGCACCTTTGCTGTATGAACGTCCTGCATTTGACATCATTCTTCCTGTAGTTTTTCCCTCAGGAAATACTGTGATCTGTTGATTGCGGAGTCCGATATAGAAGAGGGCCGCACTTCCTTCAACTTTGTTCTTGCAGAGTTGGAAATGAGATCCTAATTCAAAATTCCAACTGTGTTCGGGCTTATATGATGATTTTGAGATTTTAGCTTCGTAATCGGTTGTTGTGCTTCCGGTACTGCCTGGTCTGCTTCCGAAGCCCCCCATCAGGTCGCTCATTAGTTTTGTCTGAAGAATATCCGAGAAGATTTGCGTATTGAATCCGCCGGCCTTATATCCCTTTGCAATTGAAAAATAGAGATTGCTTCCTCCGGTATGGTACATTATTGAGACTTTTGGCAATACTTCATTGAAATTGAGCCGTTTTGTGCCGTGCAGTTCTGAAATGACCTCCTTATAATTCTGCATCATGGGGGTAAGTTTATAGGCCAATTTTGTTACGTTGTCGTAAGACATGGAGGCATGCTCGTAGTCGAAACGTATTCCTGCTGTGATTGTCCAGTATCTTTGAGCATTGTTGTTGCCTCCAAGTTTTGCTGATGCTTGTCCGTATGCTGCCAATCCGCTTGTGGGTATTGTGAAATAGCTGTTTATAGGAAGTTCTGGGTCGCGAAACGAGAGATTAGCCATAGGCATTGCCGTATGTATTCCGGCATTGGCTCCCTTTAGTATGAATTCGTTTATACCATCCTGCCCGAATGTTACCGGAGCATTCATTCTCAAATTTTTATGAAATCCGAATATGCCGGCGAGCCACTGGATGCGTTGTCTGTCATCATCAGCATTGGAGGAGATTGTAAAATCCTGTGTGAATGCATGCTCATGTTGCTCTTGTACCAACGTATAATATGATGCGGGCAGGAAGTCCTGATCCATATTCATTTTATCGTTAGTATATTGCCATGTAGTTGTACTGCTCAACTTAATTTTATCGGTATTATATCTTACGGATAGTCCGTCTGTGAGTGTAACTCTACGATAGTCTGATTTGTCATTATAATTTATCTCAGTAGTCTTGCCTGTTTTAGTATTGTATGGAGCATATGGGTATCCGTCTTGTTTAAGCATATCGGCCGTAAATATATTCTCAATAGAGGTATTCTTGCCTATTTTAAAAATTTCTCTCAATCTGGCTCCTCCGCTGCGGTATTTTTCGCATTTGCTGCCATCATGATTGTTGGTGTATGCGCCGTCGCTTCTTTTGTAGTATCCTGCAGCCGACCATGAATATCTTCTTGAGGGGGAGTTGTAGAGAGAGGCCTTAATCTTAAGAGTATTCCAACTGCCGTAATCTACAGAGGCTCTTATCCCCTGATAAAATTCAGGTGAAATGGTATAAATACTTATAACCCCTCCAACCGTATTCCTTCCGTACAATGTACCTTGCGGGCCGCTCAATACATTTACACTTGCAATATCATAAAAATCAATATCATAGTTATTTTTGTTCATGTATGGTACATTGTCAACGTAGAGTCCTACGGCAGGTTGGTCTATTCTTGCACCTATGCCTCTGATGTAGATTGAGGAGGTCATTTTTGAGCCGTAATCCGGCATATATAGATTAGGGGTGATGATGGAAAGTTCCTTTGGTGAGATAATGCGATGTTTTTCTATGGCCACTTCTCCTATTTTAGTGTAGGTAAGCGGAGTACCGCGTAATCCTACCGTTTCCTTAAGGCTTGCATTTACATACAAAGGAGCTAACCTGGCAGTATCGTTCATCTCCCTTACAGGCTTTTTATTCTTTATCTTGCTTTGTTCCTTATATTCCTGTTGGGCGAAAGAGTCAATACCGGTAATTGTAATTGTAACAATTACGAGCGAAATTGAAACTAAAAACTTAAAAAATTTCATATCGGGTTTCATAATCTGTTTGTGTGCATTTTTATTACTTCGGGCGCAAAAATACCCTTTAATATATTTATGGCAATCCTCATTGATGAGGGTTTGGAGAAAAAGATTAAATTTGTGCCGATGAACAATTCACGTGAAAAAACTGCAGTAGCATTGCCTCAAGTGGTTATAATAGATTCTAATACCTTGATATGTATTGGAATGAGAGCTATTCTCGCTGATATCATTCCCTTTGCTGAAATAAGTATATATAAAAGTTTAGAGGAGTATATCTCTGAAATTCACACAGTTGAGCCATTTCATTTTTTTGTTGGCAAAGAGATAATAATGAATAGCGGAGGTTTCTTTGCCGACCATGTAAAAAAGACTATCGTTATAGCGTTGAGCGAGGAGGAGGAGTCTGCCCTATTTGTTGCTGGTTACAGAACCGTTGTCTCTTTTGGACCAGAGGATGAGGTGATAAAATCGCTTCTTAAAATTCATCAGTCTGCGCATAGCGGGGGGTATCACGGTTTCGAGCGAAGTCCGGTCGGAGGTAGACGGCCTCTTGCCGTTTCAATGAATAAGTTATCGGAAAGGGAGAAGGAGGTGCTGATTTTAGTGGTTAAGGGTTTTATTAATAAGGAGATAGCTGAAGTACTCAATGTCGCGGTTACTACCGTGATATCTCACAGAAAAAACATTTCCGAGAAACTCGATATAAAATCTCCCGGAAAACTTGCAATTTATGCTGTATTGAACAGGCTTGTTTCAATTGATGAAATTGGCATGCACAACTGAAAGAGGTGCGATGCGCAGGTGCTATATGATTTGCATGGTTGGTGCGTATGCAGCAATATGCAATAATATCGAACTTGTTGCTTAGAACTTGATATCGAGCCTGCCCA
This sequence comes from uncultured Muribaculaceae bacterium, assembly GCA_964571395.1. GTDB lineage: Bacteria > Bacteroidota > Bacteroidia > Bacteroidales > UBA932 > Egerieousia. The sequence continues at coordinate 13,905 of CAZNBA010000025.1, read as the reverse complement.
CGTATTCGCCCTTCTCCCCATCCTGCAAAACTATTACCTCTTTCCCATTCAGGTTTTTGAAGAGTTTTTTCTCGGTGAGATTTGTGTGTGAGTGGCCTCCTATAATAATATCTATGTATCGGCTTTTTTGTGCAAGAAGTGTGTCTGAAGAGTATCCGATGTGGGTGAGAGCTATGATAAGAGCGCATTTTTTCTCCTCCACAAGTTTTTTACCTATAGAATCTGCTGCTTTCACAGGGTCTGTGAAGCTCATGTTCGTCAGATTTTTTGGAGAGACTAAATTTTTCAGGTTTACTGTAAGGCCGATGATACCAATCTTTTTGCCTGCTTTCTTTATAATAATGTAGGGCTTTACAATATTATTTAACGGTGTCCCTGCAAAGTTGTAGTTGGCGCAAATTACAGGGAAAGAGGCGTTCTTTATTCTGCGTGCAAGTTCCTCTTGTCCATTGTCGAATTCATGATTCCCAATGCATGCAACATTGTATTTTAGAGTGTTCATGAGAGCAATTTCCAAGTCTCCTTTATAAATATTGAAGAAAGGAGTACCCTGGCTGAAATCTCCGGCGTCGAGTAGCAGAACATTTTTATGTGATGCTCGTATTGATTTAATGTATTTTTCTCTCCTCTCGTACCCGCCGAGTCCTTTACCGTATCCGGTTGTCTCCGGCAGAATCTGGCTGTGCGTGTCGTTTGTGTGGAGGATAACCAAATCCTGTGCGTTTAAACTGGTTACTATAAAAAACAGTAATATCAATACAGTGACTATTTTTTTACTCTTTTGTACCATAATTTTTTACTCTTTTGTTGCTCTTTTTATTATTTTTTGTCACAATAGCTTATTAGGTCGTTTCTATTATTTTCTGCCGCAATTGCTATTTTACAGATCCGATTATCTTTACTCGGCCATCCTTTTGTGGGTTGATATCTCTTCCGGCTGCAGTCTCTTTATTAATCATCTTTATGATTGCATCTCTTATCAGAATGCCTGTTTCGGTTATGCCATTATTGTTCTTTAGCGAGAAGACATTGTCTCCGCCTGCAATAAGAAAATCTATTGTCGCAATACGGTAAATCTTATTGTCATCAATCGGCTTCCCGCCAATAAGACACTTGTCGAGTTTCCCATTATTGATTATCACTTCCACTCCAGATAAGGCCTCAACTCTATGAGTTCTTGCAAAGGTTTGCATCATTTGTCTTATATATTTACCCTGCATCTTTACAATTACCACTCTGTTCTCGAATGGGAAAACCGACATAATATCGGCAGTGGAGATATTCCCTGCAGGGAGTGAGGTTCGTATACCACCGAAATTAGTGACAGCCATATCTGTTGTTGCGCTTTCACCTCTCTCTTTCATATATTTGTCTGCCGTAGACCTTATTGCGTCTGCAGCAAAGTTTGATAGCGGGCTTTCTGGCGGAAATTTCTGTATTTCATTAGGGGTATGCCCAATAATAATATATAGAGAATCTACTGCAGGTTTATATTTTGCTATAATCGAGTGAGTTTTTAACTTTTTAAGTTCCTTGTTTGCACTATTATAGCTTGAATCCATTTTTACTCTGTCCCACTCTGCACTTTTGTAATTCTGTGTCATTGCAGGAAGTGAGATTAGTAAAGAGAGGGTTGTGATTGTAAGATATTTAAAATAAAAGTTCATACTGTTTTGATTTATTTAACAGGAATAGACAATAAGCATGATGTTGTATTTGTCGCATATGCCTTTATAGCTGGCGTATTTAATTGAATCATACTTTATTTCCTTTCCTGTTGTAATATTTTTTATTGCACGGTAACTCTCATGTGGCGGCTACAAATTTAGTATTTTTTTAATTACATTTGCAGTTGATAAACAAACCATATTTTTAATGAGCGAAAATAAAGATAGTATTGAGAAGGAAGCGGTAGAGCTCGATTTCGATCATAAATCGAATGCGAGCGATTACACCGAAGCGGATTTTGAAACCCTGAGTTGGAACGAGCATATCAGACGCAGAAGCGGCATGTATATTGGTAAATTAGGAGACGGTTCCTCTCCTGATGATGGTATATATGTATTGCTTAAGGAGATAATCGATAATGCAATAGATGAATTTAAAATGGGTTACGGCAAATTCGTAAAGGTTGAGATAACCGGTAGAGAGGTTTGTGTGAGGGACTATGGGCGAGGAATACCGTTCGGGAAACTTATTGATGCTGTGAGCAAGATGAATACGGGTGCAAAGTATGGCAGTGCCGCATTTAAAAAATCTGTGGGATTGAACGGAGTGGGAACAAAAGCGGTAAACGCCACCTCGTCGAGTTTCTATATTGAAACATATAGAGACGGACAATGTACCTGGGCTCGTTTTGAGCAGGGATATTTTAAGGAGAGCGGAGATAATGAGAGTTCTGAGAGAAACGGTACAATGGTGAGGTATACTGCAGACGCATTGCTGTATGAAAATTACAGTTATAATATGGAGTTTGTGGAGACAATGGTAAAAAATTACACCTATTTGAACAAAGGTCTTTCCATTGTGCTTAACGGGAATGAGTTCAAATCAAAGAATGGGCTGTTGGATTTGATTCATGATAATCTCTCCGAGACCCCTTTATATGATCCTATATATCTTTCAGGAGAGGATATAGAGATTGTTATGACTCACGGTAATGAGAATGGAGAAAACATCAGTTCCTTTGTGAATGGGCAGAATACAATTCACGGCGGGACTCATCTCGCGGCATTCAGGGAGGGGGCGGCTAAGACCATTAAGGATTTTTTTAAAAAGGATTTTGACCCAAAAGATATAAGGCAATCTATTATTGGTGCAATAAGCATTAATGTTGAGGAACCTAAATTCTCAAATCAGACAAAGACCTATTTTGATGCAAAGGATGTTGCTCCAGGTGGCCCCACAGTGCGAAATTTTATTGTGGATTTTATCTCCGAGCATCTCGATAATTTCCTGCATAAAAATCCCTCTGTGGCCGATGCCATACTGAAAAAGATAATTGAGAGTGAGAAGGAGAGAAAGGCGATAAGTGGAATACAGAAACTGGCTCGTGAGAGGGCTAAAAAGGCTAATCTCCATAATAGAAAACTTAGAGATTGCAGGATTCACCGAGGAGATAAGGACCCCAGGAATCAGGATACCATGCTGTTTATTACCGAGGGAGATTCTGCCAGCGGTTCAATAACCAAGAGCAGAGATGTTAATATTCAGGCCGTGTTTAGTTTGAGAGGAAAGCCATTTAACAGTTTTGGCGAGAGCAAGGAGATTGTGTATAAAAATGAGGAGTTCAACTTGTTGCAGGCTGCTCTTAATATAGATGAGGACCTCGACAATTTACGTTACGGAAAGGTGATAATAGCTACTGATGCCGATGTTGACGGTATGCATATCAGGTTACTGTTACTTACCTTTTTTCTGCAATTTTTCCCCGATCTTATTAGGCAGGGACATTTGTATATTTTGCAGACACCGCTTTTCAGAGTGAGGAAAAAGAACATGGAGACCTTTTATTGTTATTCGGCCGAAGAACGTGAAAAGGCGATTGCGAAACTGGGTAAAAATCCAGAGATTACGCGATTTAAAGGATTGGGTGAGATTTCTCCTGATGAGTTCGGTTGTTTTATTGGTGAAAATATACGTTTGGATAGAGTAAGATTGAGTAAGGATGATAATGTTCCCGAATTGTTGGAGTTTTATATGGGTAAAAATACAATGGAACGGCAGGAGTTTATAAAATCTAACCTGCGCTCCGACGTAATAATGGAAGAGAAGATGGATGAGATTCCGGAGGAGCTAGTGAAAGAGGAATAGATGGAAAAAATAGTTTATTTATGTTCAAAATTTTTTAATTGTATGAAACCGAACATGAAATTATTTTATTTCGCTCAGGGCGAATATTAAAAAATTTAATGTGAGAGTGTAGCGATAGCGTAACGTCTATCAGACTCTTATAAAAATTTTGATAACTTTATGTTCAAAATTTTTTAATTGTATGAAACCGAACATGAAATTATTTTATTTCGCTCAGGGCGAATATTAAAAAATTTAATGTGAGAGTGTAGCGATAGCGTAACGTCTATCAGACTCTTATAAAAATTTTGATAACTTTATGTTCAAAATTTTTTAATTGTATGAAATATATCTGCAAATTTTTCTTGTGGCTATTTGGGTGGAAGGCCATAGAACCTCCTGTTGAGGAGCCAAAATGTATTATTCTGGGCGTGCCGCACACCTCCGCATGGGATTTTGTGATCTCATACTTTTATTACACCTCAGTAGGCGGAAGGGCTCATGTGATGGTAAAGAAGGAGTTTTTCTGGGGGCCTTTTGCTCCGCTGATGAGGTTTATGGGAGCCGTACCTGTAGATAGAAAGCATGGCAGTTCAGCTGCATTTCAGATGATAGAGGCTATACGCAAGGCTGATAGAATGCATTTAGCAATAGCTCCAGAGGGAACAAGAAAGGCAACTTTAAGATGGAAAACAGGATTTCATACGATAGCGAGGGCTTGCAATATTCCGGTGTATCTTGGCTATTTCGATTGGAAAACAAAGAGAATAGGAAGAGGCCCAAAGTTTGAGATAACTGAGGATGCTCAGGCTGATCTTAAAAAAATCATGGAACACTATCGTGCAACAGGTGTTGTAGGAAAGCATAACGAGAACTTTGCCTGTTAAAAAGCGCTTATACTGCTGCAATCGTATTAATACTATTGTTGAAGTTGCTATTTTATCTTTTCGAATAGTTTGAAATAAAAATCTATTGCGCCCTGAAGATGAGAGCCGTAATTGTCAAAATCGGCCTCAATCTTTGCGGAGGAGTGTTTCTTAAAATATTCATAAGCCTCTTGAGCGTTGTACTGTGGAATATAATCGTCATACGTACTGTGGTAAAGAAATATTGGAGATTTTGGCCTCCATTCAACAAGCGAGTTCTTTTCAAATATATTGCGGTACGGCTTCATAATATTGCTTGAGTAATCTAATACAGAGTCGTTAAGAATATCTTTAACATTGGATCCGCCAATTAATTTTTCTATTTGTAGGGCTGTATATTTTTTTGAATTAAGCCATTCCTTGTAATTTTGCAATAGCCTCCCCTTAAAGTATTTCGACAAATCAAGATTTAAATTTTCCCCATAATTCAGACCATCAAAGGCAAGTGCTACAATAACGAGCGGTATGTTTGATTCTTTATTACTGATTATATCTTTAAAAGTGTACTCCAAATCGTATGCTCCACTGCCGGCGAAACTCTTTTGTATGGTAAATTCTTTGGGGTAGTATGTTTCGATTAATTTTTGGCATGCGAGAGTTACTCCACCTCCCTGCGAATAGCCTGTAATATAGACAGGATTATCTGGGTACTGAGATTTGTAGCCATTATCGTTCAGATACTTACGTGCTGTAAGAGCTAAATCTATACATGTTTTGGCTGTAATATCTTCGGCGAGAAATGTCTGGGGCAGGTTAACCGTACTACCGAATCCTATATAATCGCTCATTGTCACTACATAACCCATAAAGGCGAGAATCGATTCAACCTGAAGGGATTGAGATGGAGCGGAGGCATTGTCGGTAATTAGCGTATGATTAGCTATGATGATGCCTCTTATCGGGGTGGTCTGTTCTGGTATATAGATTTTTCCTGATACTTTCACTCTTTTCTTATCTACTCCTGTGCTGTTATATAATACTGAAAGGCATTTTACACCGCTTATTTGGAGAGAGTCAGAAATTCTTATCATCTTTTCGTTTATTTTTTGAAATCTTGTTAAAAGATTGGCAGAGATAGCGGCATTCTCTTTTGAAGTTGAGGTATAGGGGAGGTATTTGCGTACCATTTTTTGCATGGCTTCCACATATGTTTCATCCTCCTCAGACAGTATGGTTAAATCATACTCAATGGTTTCTGCATCGTATTTTTGTTCCGTCAGGTTTTCTTTGGAACAACTTACTGCAATACAAAGAGTAAGTAATACTGCAAAAAGTAAATTGAAGTGGATCTTAGGTAGCATATTCTATAAGTTTAACTTTTTGTAAAGATAGGGTTTTATTTTTTGTTGGCATTCCGTTTCTGGTTAGTTCGTGTACCAAAGTAAATAGTTTTCCATTAGAATGAGTCCCGTTTTTCACCGTGAAGAACGGGATTTTTTATAGATGTTCTGTTTTTTGTTATCAATATATATTTCTAATAAATATTGATTCACTTTTGCAAAAAATATATATCTTTGCAAAAATAATTGATATATCAACTATTGAATCATCAATGATTTTAATAGAGGACAATTCAGGTGCTTATATAAATAGCCTACTGAGATAGCACGTGGATTTGTATAATAATGTTACTGAATAGTAGAAAATACATGCGAAAGAATATAGAACGGTTATTGGAAATAAAGGATTTCATTGCCCTCATTAATGGACGGGCGAGTGCGGCCATTAACCGCTATATGAATAAAAGGTTCAAGGAGGCTGGGCTTGGAATAACCACTGAGCAATGGAGTGTGCTTACATGCTTGTGGGAGAAGGATAAACAGACACAGCAATGTATAAGTGAACAGACTTACAAAGACAAGGCAAGTGTTACAAGGTTGCTTGATAACCTTGAGAAAAATGGCTTGGTAAAGAGAGAATCTTCCGACAAGGATAGGAGGATAAATTTGATTCACCTTACCGATAAGGGTATGCAATTGGAAACTATTGCGAATGATATTGTAAGAAAATCTATAGAGATGTCGACAAATGATATTGATATGGAGGATCTGCAATTTATAATAGGGCTATTTAAAAAAATATTGCATAATCTTGAGTCGGACGGTGAGATTGAGAATTCAAATGACAAATAAATAAATGACTTATATGAAGAGGATTATTCCATTATTACTACTGGGAATCATTAATATTTCAAATGCGAATGCACAAGAAGAGAGAGGTGTTGTTTATTCACTAGAGGATTTTAGGGCGATGGCACTCGGACAGAGTAAGACCATTCTTATTTCAAAGGAAAAAGTAAAGATGGCGGAGGAGATGAAGAAGGCAACTTTTGCTCAATTTTTCCCAAATTTTTCTGCAAACGCCACGTATATGTGGAATCAGAGGAGTATTTCGCTTTTGAGCGAAGATGCCTTACTACCTATAGGTACAAGGGCGGCTGATGGTAGTTTCAGTTTTAGACAAGATCAGGTGAACAATAAGTGGACTGTAGTAGGAGGCCAGGCTGTTCCGTTGGACTCCGACGGCAAACCATTCAATCCCAAAACAAATCCTGAGAAGATTCAGTGGAAAGATTACGCCTATCTTCCTAAATCGGCAATGGAATACGATATTCATAATGTTTTTGCAGGCGGACTCGGATTTACTCAACCAATCTTTATGGGTAATAAAATCAGAGAATTATATAATATTTCAAAGAGTACGGAGCAGATAGTGGCGTTGGATGACAAACAAACCGAGAGAGATCTGATAATTGAGGTAGATGAATCATATTGGCGTACAGTCTCTCTTTTGAATAAACAGAAACTGGCCGGGAAACTAACCGCTTTATTGGAAAAATTGAATTCCGATGTAGAAAATATGCTTAAGGAGGGAGTCGCTACTAAGGGAGATTTACTGAATGTACGTGTTAAGTTGAATGAGGCGCATCTCGCATTGACCCGTGCGGAAAATGGTGTAAGACTTTCTCGTATGGCGTTGTATCAGTTGTGTGGTTTGGATATAAACGGCAACTATGGCCTTGCAGATGAGGATATATCGCAGCAGCCGTTGTCATATAATGGAGATTTAGATATTAATAAGGTGCTTGACTCGCGTATCGAGCTAAAGAAACTCGACCAGCTTAATAAAATAGAGAACTCGAAGATAAAAATCATGAAGGGGCGCTTTATGCCTACCATAGCATTATCGGCAAACTATCTTGTCTCAAACCCCAACTCATATAACGGATACGAGAATAAATTTGCAGGGATGTTTAATGCCGGAGTGGTAGTAAGTATCCCGATATTCCATTTTGGGGATAAAATACATACTCTCCGCTCGGCAAGATACTCGCAAAAAATTGTAGATTATCAGATACAGGAGGCGCGAGAGAAGATAGAATTGCAGGTTTCTCAGTCGAATTTCAGGATGCAGGAGGCAAATAAAAAATTAATATCTGCGCAAAGCAATATTGCGGCGGCGGAGGAGAACCTGAAGTTGGCTAACATCGCATATAAAGAGGGTTTGATAAGTATAACCGATTTGCTTGGAGCTCAGACCGCATGGGTATCGGCAAATTCGGACAGAATAGATGCGAGCATAGATGTAAGGCTCTGTGAACTTTATCTCATGAGAGCAAAGGGAGAGATCTTTAACACTAAAACGAAATAATAAATTTAATCAATATGGACAAAGTTAAAAACAGTACGGTCAGTTTGCTTGTAGGATTGATAGCTCTGACTATTGTGATAGTTGTATTGGGAGTGATCGGATATCTTCTCTCAAAACCACAGGATGTTATTCTTCAAGGTTATGTTGAGGCAACCGAGTATCGTGTTTCCGGTAAGGTACCGGGAAGGATTGAGGCTTTTATCTTTAAGGAGGGCGATAAGGTGAGAAGGGGAGATACTGTGGTTCTTATTGACAGTCCTGAAATAAGAGCGAAAATGATGCAGGCTAATGCGGCTCACAGTGCTGCAGAGGCTCAGAATAGAAAGGCAAGCGGCGGCGCGCGTCAGGAACTTATAATGGGAGCTTATGAGATGTGGCAAAAGGCGAAGGCCGGTGTGGATATTGCGCAAAAGTCCTATAATAGAGTTCTTAACCTGTATAAACAAGAGGTCGTATCGGCGCAGAAGAAAGATGAGGCCGAGGCTATGTATAATTCTGCCGTCGCAACCGAGAAGGCTGCAAAGGCACAATATGATATGGCTAAAAACGGGGCTCAGAGAGAGGATAAGGAGGCTGCCAGGGCCATGGTGGATTATTCACAGGGAGCAGTTACTGAGGTGAAATCATATTTGAGCGAAAGTTCATTGGTTGCTCCTGCGAGCGGTGAGGTAAGCGAAACCTTTCCCAAGGTGGGAGAGCTGGTGGGTACCGGAGCTCCTATAATGACAATCACAGACCTCGACGATATCTGGATTACCTTTAATATTCGTGAGGATTTGCTTAAAGAGATTAAAGTTGGTACAGTACTTAAAGTGAAAATTCCGGCCCTGAGCGATAATGGCACGTACGAGGCAAAAGTGACATATATGCAGGCGATGGCTTCGTATGCAACATGGAAAGCCACTAAAGTATCCGGACAGTTTGATGTTAAGACATTTGAGGTTAAAGTTGTCCCTGTTAAAAAGATTCCTGATCTACGTCCCGGTATGAGTGTCTTAATGGAGAGGAAGCTAAAATAGCTCCTACATTTCAGAAAAATTACAGAGAGAGTTAATCGGACCAAAATCGGATTCTATTTAAGAGGTCTTGATTGAAAAGGATAAATGTATAGAGATTTTGTAAATAATATTTTTGGTTAATAGGCTGCAAATGCGTAAGAAATTAGATATAATTGACGTTCTAAAGAGCTTCTTCAGAGATACTCGTGCTGTGTTTATGAGAGAGTTGAAACAGATGTTCAGCAGGCCGGTATATATATTCGGTACGGTAGGAACAATGGTTTTTTGTTGCATATTCTTCTCAACGCTTATGCACCAAGGGCTTCCTATGAAGGTACCTGTTGGAATTGTGGATAATGATCATTCCTCGCTTTCAAGAAGATTTGTAAGGGAGTTTAATGCAGTGCCCGGTATTAGAGTGTATAAGCAGTATAATTCTCACAGAGAGGCGAGAATGGAGATGCAAGAGGGGAAGATATCAGGATTTGTCGAGGTACCTGAAAATATGTATTCCGATATTTTAGCCAACAGACGTCCTAATATTGCAGTGTATGTTACAGAATCGTTTATGGTTCCCGGTACGCTTGCTTATAAAAGTTTCCTGCAACTTTCAAATCTTGCTTCAGGTGCAATTCAAAGGGAATATTTGAGGGCAAAAGGGAAATCGGAACATCAGATAATGGGGATGATTCAACCGATAGTTATTGATTCTCATTATATTGAAAATCCATGGAGTAATTATGGAGTTTATTTGATAGATGTGATTCTTCCTGGTCTTCTGCAACTTGTAATAATACTTATGACAGTCTTTGCCATAGGATATGAACTGAAAATGAGAACAGCCAGAAAATGGATAGTTACGGCCGGATATTCGTTTCCTGCTGCTTTTACTGGCAAGTTGCTTCCATATACCATTTTATATACGGTATTGGGATTCGTATTGGAGGTGTTTATGTATAAAGTATTAAACTATCCTCTAACTGGGCCTCTTTATGTGATGCTGATAGATGTATTTATGCTGATTGTCGCAGCAGAGGCGGTTGGTGTCTTTATGATTGGTCTTTTCCCGGTGCTGCGCGATGGGCTGAGTTTTGCCTCAATATATTCCATACTTTCGCTCTCCATTGCCGGGATGACCTTCCCGTTAGAGAATATGTGGCCTCCTTTTAGTACGGTAGGACAACTCTTCCCATTAAGACATTATTTTCTTATATACGTACATTCAGGACTTTATGGCGGTGGCTTTGAAACTTGTTGGATTCACTATGTTGCATTATTGCTCTTTTTATTTTTGCCTGTGCTGATACTTAAGAGATTATTTAAGGCCATGGTAAATCAAAATTATCCATTAAAATAGTTGAAGATGAGCTATAATACAAAAAAATATTGGGACTATATAAAACATGGTATTACCGAAACGGGCAATATCTTTATTGATGAGTGTAAAAATGTCTTTAAAGATAGTGGCGTACTTCTTATTTTAATCATTGCCGGTCTTACCTATCCGCTTCTATACAACTTCGTCTATTTGAATGAAAATATTCCGGATACGCCTGTAGCCGTTATCGACCGTTCTGATAGTTATGAGAGTCACCGTTTTACAAGAGAACTCGACGCAACTCGTGAAGTTAAGGTTATACGCGTTCCGGATATGCTTGAAGCTCGTAAATTGTTTGTAAACAGAGATGTGCATGCTATATTAATGTTTCCACCCGATTATTCCGATAAAATTGCCGCAGTAGAGCAGACTACAATTTCACTCTATGTGAATATGAGCTGTTTTATGGTCTACAAAAGTGTGGCATTGGCTGTTAACATGGTGATGCTGGATGAAGGAAAGAATATACAGCTTCAAAGGTACAATGCTTTAGGAATGACCGATGAACAAGGCTTGCAGATGGTAAAGGCATTACCTTATGAGGAGACTATGTTGTATAATCCGGGAAACGGATTCAGTAGTTTTTTTGTACCTACAATACTTATGATAATAATACATCAGTTGTTATTTTTGGGGATAGGAATGATGGCCGGGACAGAGAGAGAGGAGAATAAAAACATGAAACTTTTTTCAAAATATTTAGGGCAGCGTGGAATATATAGAGTTGTGCTTGGTAAGGCTGGAGCCTATTTCTTCATCTATTCTTTTGTGGCCTCATATATTGCGTTGCTAGTCCCAAGAATGTTCAATATTCCTCATATTGGGAGCGTTTGGGATGTATATAGTTTGCTGTTACCTTTCCTTTTGGCTACAATATTTTTCTCTATAACAGCAAGTATCTTCATTAAAAACAGAGAGACTGGACTTGTTTCCTTCCTGTTCTTTAGTGTTATTCTTGTCTTTTTAAGCGGTTGTACATGGCCGGAAACCCATTTTCCTCCATTTTGGAAATATTTTGCATATATATTTCCATCTACCTTTGGAGTGCGCGGATATGTAAAAATCAACTCTATGGCTGCAAACTTGAGCCAGATAAGATTTGAGTATATTGCGCTTTGGATACAAGTGTTTGTTTATTTTATATTGGCCTGCATTGTTACAAGAATCAAACTTCTCGGAGAGAAAAGGCGCAAGGATAAAGCAGACATTCTTTAGAGCTCCGGTTACAGATATTTCTCCGCCTCAACTTCTTTAACTACAATTAGCTTAAAACTCTGTGTGTAGTTACGTTATGTCATTTTTTTACATAACGCTTTTCTGTCTATTTTTCCATTGTTTTACTATTTTTTGTGTAACGCTATTTCAGGACGGGACACACAAATAAAAAGAGGGTAACTGATTCACAATGGACTTTCAGCTATCCTCTTTTTGATTAGACTCCTTTATTTATTTGAGATTCATTTGTAATTTCATTGATTTTACCTTTGTAATCTCATTGAATTCACCTTTGCAGTTCTTCTTTTGCACTGCATGGATAAGGTTATTTCTGAGCCTTTTTCTCTTTTATTCTTACGATCTTCTCCTTGATGACATCTACGCAATCTACAACTGCATCTTCGAATGTGTGTGCGTTGCGGCGTACAAGTAATTCATCTCCCGGCATTGATATCTTCACCTTCACCTCCTTGTTCTCCTGATTAGGCAAAAGTGAAAGAGTCACTTCCGCTTTGATAATTTCATCGTAAAACTTTTCAATCTTTGCGATTTTTTTGTTTACAAACTCCAATAATTTTTCGTCTGCATCAAATTTTACTGATTGAACTCTGATATCCATATCAACCTCCTTTTTTTGCTCGTGGATGAGCTGATTTATAAATTTTTTTGAGTTGTTCAAATGAGTTGTGCGTGTAAATTTGAGTTGCTGCCAGTGAGGAATGTCCGAGTACCTCCTTTATGCTGTTTATGTCTGCTCCGTTATTTAGCAGATGAGTTGCAAAAGAGTGTCTCAATACGTGCGGCGATTTTTTACCGCTGAACTCCTTTAAACTTCCCAATTCTTTTCTTACAACATTATTTACAAATTCCGGATATAATGGGTCTCCTTTGTCCGTTAAAAAAAAAGAACTGTTATTGCAATTGGGGAAAGAACTTTTTCTTGATTGTAAATATAATAAAATATTTTCCAATAAAAAAGAAATAACAGGGATTTCGCGTATTTTGGCCCCTTTTCCTGTAATTTTGAACAAAGAACGTGATGTGTCGAGGTCTTGCAGTTGAAGAGTAGCCAATTCCTCTCGCCTCATTCCTGTGCAATACAGCATCATTACCATTAATCTGTTCCTTATTGCTGCATAGGGTATTGTATGGTTCAGTGGTTCATTTTTTTGCAGAGTATGTTTTTGGTTCTCTTTATTATCTAAATCTGTGCTGTTGTAACTCAAAGTGCAATCCACGGTCTTTTGTGAGCTTATACTATGAGAGTCAGGCCTGTTATAGTCGAAAGTTGCAGTTAGAGGCATTGAAAAGTATTTGTCTATGTCCTCCTCTCTGTAAAATTCGGGTAGTCTTCTCTTCTCTTTTGGCCTATATATTTTGTCTACAGGGTTTTCATTTAACAAATCTTTCTTTATAAGGAATTTACAGAAAGTACTTAGTGAGCTCAGCATTAAATTTACAGACCGTGCTGAGATACCATTATCTAAGTTTGCAGCTATGAAACCTCTTATATTTAACGGAGTAAGTACGCTTAAGCTCTCGGCTTCTGATATTGTTTTGTCTGTCTCTTTGGTATTTACTTTCAAATTATTACTGTCGCCTGTTGATGTGTCCCATTGTTGTTCTCCTGCATCTTTGTTACCGGTGGTATTATTGTTTTCTGGAGTTATGAAGGCATTTTTGTTTATGTCAAAGATATAGGAGTAAAAGCGTATAATGGCCTCTTGGTAGAGGGTTACGGTACGTTTTGAGTATCTTTTCTGTACCTCCAAGTAATTTATGAAGTCGTCGACATACATAATACAAATTTAATAATTATTTTGTTGTCTCTATTGCTTTATTTGATTGCATGTGTGATGTTATTTCAGCAATTCAGTAAACAGGTTGTGCTTAGCTTCGGAAAAGCCTCAGATGCTCTCGATTCCCTATATGTGTAATCTGTGAT
>CAZNBA010000024.1:0-21366 GCA_964571395.1 uncultured Muribaculaceae bacterium | reverse complement strand
GCTAAACGAGATCCGCATTATGTTATCTGTGACAGCATTCACCGCATCTGGAAACAGTAACAATAAAGATATCTACATTTACATTCCTATTTATAATAAAAATAGTTATACAAATACAAAAAAACCATTATATTTGTATAATAAGTTAACGTTTATTACAAAATTCTATAAAATTATGACTTTTAACATAAATCAAAAAATACACTTCCTCGCGGATGCAGAAGAACTTTTACTTGAAGGTACAAGAATTGCACTCGGCGATGAAGCAAGAGCAAGAATACAAAAATGCAGGAAATATCTCGACAATAGAATGAAAAATCAAAAAGAACCAATATACGGTATCACCACCGGATTCGGTTCTTTGTGCAATGTTTCAATTCCTGCAAAAGACCTCAGTAAACTTCAGAAAAATCTTGTCATGTCACATGCCTGCTCCCTTGGAGACGAGGTGCCTCAGGATATTGTTAAACTAATGCTTGCTTTTAAGATCAAATCATTATCATACGGCTTTTCAGGCATAAGAATCGAGACAGTTCAAAGACTCGTGGATTTCTTCAATAATGGTATTTATCCGGTAGTTTACGATCAAGGCTCTTTAGGCGCCTCCGGAGACCTTGCACCATTGGCCAACATGTGCCTGCCGCTGATAGGACTCGGAGAGGTAAATTATAAAGGGAAGAAATACACAGGTGCGCAAATCAATGAAAAATTTGAATGGAAACCGCTTGAACTCGCATCAAAAGAGGGACTTGCTTTATTAAACGGCACTCAATTCATGCTTTCTTACGCCATTTGGAATATTATCAAAGCAAAAAAACTCTCCGCACTTGCAGATGAAATTGCAGCGCTTTCAATTGATGCCTTCGATGGCAGAATTGAACCATTCAATCAGGCAGTGCATGAGGTAAGACCACACAGAGGCCAGTTGGCAACTGCAAAAGCCATATCGGGGTACTTAAAAGGAAGTCAGATTATTGAGCAACATAAAGAGCATGTACAGGATCCGTACTCATTCCGCTGCGTTCCACAGGTGCATGGAGCAACAAAAGATGCAATAGAATATATTGAGCAAGTCTATGTTACAGAGATGAACAGTGCTACTGACAATCCTACCGTATTACCTGATAAGGATCTTATTGTCTCTGCAGGAAACTTTCATGGCCAGCCATTAGCTCTTCACTCCGATTTCCTTGCAATTGCAGTTGCAGAATTAGGAAGCATCTCAGAGAGAAGAACCTATCAACTAATTGGTGGTAAACGCGGCCTTCCCTCTTTCCTGGTTGCAAAGCCGGGGCTAAATTCAGGCTTTATGATTCCGCAATATGCACAGGCCAGCATAGTAAGCCAGAACAAACAACTCTGCATGCCAAACTGCGTTGACACCATAGATTCTTCACAAGGACAGGAAGACCACGTAAGTATGGGAGCAAATGCCGTAACCAAATGCTACAGAGTAATAAATAATGTAGAAAAAATACTTGCAATAGAACTCTTCAACTCCGCACAGGCTCTCGAGTTCAGGCGTCCGCTAAAAACCTCGCCTCAATTGGAAAAATTCCTTGCAGAGTACCGTAAGGTTGTTCCTTTTATAGATGAAGACCAGGTGATGTACACAAATATCAATGCTTCAATAAAATTCATAAGAGAACAGAAGTAGATTATAACTTAACATGCGTAAGGGATTATTAATAACAAATATCGGAAATCTCCTGCAAACAGGAGAAAATGCAGATCTAAAAAGAGGAAAAACTCTAGCAGAGATAACTTACATAAAGGATGCATATCTATATTCCGAAGAGGATAAGATTGTAAGCTACGGAAAGATGCAGGAGATGCCGGATGAACTTACCGTAATTGCAGAGGAAAAGAGCACAGGAGACCCGCACGCCTACGAGGAAACCTCCTATATTAACGCTGGAGGCAGATTGGTTATGCCAGCTTTCTGCGATTCACATACACATATTGTCTATGCGGGAAG
Organism: uncultured Muribaculaceae bacterium; assembly: GCA_964571395.1. Classification (GTDB taxonomy): domain Bacteria; phylum Bacteroidota; class Bacteroidia; order Bacteroidales; family UBA932; genus Egerieousia. The sequence continues at coordinate 19,388 of CAZNBA010000024.1, read as the reverse complement.
CCGCGAGCAGGAATTTGTAGACAAAATTAACGGCCTTTCGTATCAAGAGATTGCAGCAAGAGGCGGTGGAATACTGAACTCTGCAAAACTGATTCACAACCTCTCCGAAGAGGAATTATATGAATGCAGTATGCCAAGAATACGTGAGGTTACGGCTGCAGGAACAGGAGCCATTGAGATTAAAAGTGGATACGGACTCAATACTGCAGATGAAATTAAGATGCTTCGGGTGATTAAACGTATAAAAGAGACCACCCCTCTTATTGTCAAAGCTACCTACCTTGGTGCTCACGCCTATCCTGAAAGATTCAGAGATAATCATCAGGGATACATAAACGAAATTATTAACGAAACCATCCCCGCAGTTGCAAAGGAAAAATTAGCAGATTTTATAGATGTATTCTGTGAAGAGGGATTCTTTTCCATTGAGGACACCGACAAAATCTTTGAAACAGCAGCTAAATACTCTCTGATACCAAAAGTACACGCAAATCAAATGGGCTTTACGGGAGGAGTACAGGCCGGAATAAGACACAATGCCATTAGCGTAGACCATTTGGAAAGCACAGGAGAGAAAGAATTTGCAGCACTGGCAGATAGCAATACAATTGCAACTATGCTGCCGGGTGCAACTTTTTTTCTTAATATGAACTATGCACCCGCCAGAAAGATTATAAACAGCAACGCGGCAGTTGCTCTTGCAAGCAACTATAACCCCGGCTCGTGTCCAAGCGGGAATATGCAAATGGCAATGGCATTTGCCTGTATCGGAATGAAGATGAATCCCAATGAGGCACTTAATGCCTGCACAATTAACGGAGCCTACGCAATGAATATTCAACAACTCGCAGGCAGTATTTCAAAGGGTAAAAAAGCAAACTATATTATTGTAAAGAAAGGCATTACCATAAATTTTATCCCTTATGCTTTTACCACTCCTTTTATAGATAAAGTTGTTTTAAACGGAAATATTATATAATTTAGTAGTCAATATCATTTTTTTACAAGCAAAGAAACCTAATTAACCTTGAAATATAATTTTATGGAAACTAAAAAGCACAATACTTTTTATACTCCCGAAGGATTGGTAAACATTACACACCTTGGACATGGTTCCGTTCATTTGGATTGGGAGGGAATGCATCTATACATAGATCCATACATGCCAACCGCCGATTATGTAAAATTAAAAAAGGCAGATATTATATTTTTGACACATGCGCACACAGACCATTATGATTGCGAGGCAATTATGGCAATCTCCACCCCAAATACGAGATTTGTTGTAAGTAAGGCTGTGGGAACTTGCATTGCCAACGACCTTACCTCAAAAAGAATAGACCTCGACGATAACGAGTATAACATAGACCCCTCCACGAATATAGAAAATATGTTTAAGACCATCAGTTGCATAAAACACAGTAAAATTGATGTTCTTAAGAACGGCGACAAGTTAACCTGCCGCGGCATTAATGTAGAAGCTGTTCCTGCGTATAATGTAAACAGGTTCAGAAGCAACGGAAAACCATACCACATTAAAGGAGAGGGTAACGGATACATTCTTACTATCGGAGGATTCAGAATATACTTTGCGGGAGATACCGAATACATTCCGGAAATGGAGGCGGCAAAGGGAGTTGATATTGCCTTTTTGCCAAAAAACGAACCTTTCACAATGTCGGACGAGGAGTTTATTAAGGCTTCCAATTTTATTAAACCAAAAAATCTCTTCCCGATACACTATTTTGAGATTGACCCTAAAGCTCTTCAAAAAGGGCTTGAGCCTGGTATTTGCCTCTATGTAGATGGCAACCAAATAATCTAATGACCTATTATATTTAACCTTATATATAACCGATAAGGGGGCAAATCAACAAACAATTTGCTCCCTTATTAAACAAAAAGCAAAAAATAATTATAAAAATAGAAAACGAACATATAGTTATTTAATGTCAAAGCGCAGCAGGGAGGGAGTATCATACACCTCTAAAAAAATTTACAACCGCATGACATATTTTGATAATAATAATGTTCACAATTTATTAATAGTATGAAAAAAATTATAGAATGCGTTCCTAATTTCAGCGAAGGACGCGATATGAGCATCATTAATCAGATTACATCTGCAATAAGTAAAACAGAGGGAGTGAAATTACTCGACGTAGATCCAGGCGAAGCCACCAATCGTACAGTAGTGACCTTTGTAGGAGAACCTGAAGCAGTGCTTGAGGGCGCTTTCAGAGCCATAAAACTTGCCGGTGAAATCATAGATATGCAGAAACATCACGGAGCTCACCCGAGAATGGGAGCAACAGATGTATGTCCTATTATTCCAATTGCCAATACGACAATGGAAGAGTGCGCAGAATATGCGCATAAACTTGCAAAAAGAGTTGGAGAAGAACTTGGAATACCGGTATATTGTTATGAATCGGCAGCTTTCAAGCCTGAAAGAAGAAACCTTGCCACTTGCAGGGCAGGAGAGTATGAGGGCATTCAGAAGAAACTTACTGATCCTAATTGGAAACCCGATTTCGGACCAGATACATACAGCAATAAAATAGCACATACAGGAATCTCGATGATTGGAGCAAGAGATTTTCTTGTTGCTATAAACTATAACCTCAACTCCACATCAACAAGAAGAGCTAATGCTATTGCCTTTGATGTTAGAGAGAAAGGCCGCAAAAAAAGAGAGGGTAACCCTGTTACAGGTAAGATTGCTAAGGATGAAAAGGGCAATCCAATCTGGATTCCGGGTAGTTTAAAGGGCTGTAAAGCCATCGGATGGTTCATTAAGGAGTATGGAATAGCACAAGTCTCCATGAATGTAACCAATATTAATATCACACCCGTTCACATTGCATTTGACGAGGTTTGTGCAAAGGCTGCAGCAAGAGGATTGAGAGTTACTGGTGCCGAACTTGTAGGACTTGTTCCCAAAAAGGTTTTAATAGATGCAGGTAAATTTTATCTAAGAAAACAACAGAGATCAATAGGCATACCGGAGTCAGAGATTATTAAGATTGCAATCAAATCCATGGGATTGGATGATTTGAAACCGTTTAATCCACGCGAAAAGGTAATTGAGTATATGATGGAGGATACATCAGAGGAGAAATTGATAGATTTGACCTGCAAAGGATTCGCCCTCGAAACAGCAAGCGAATCTCCTGCTCCGGGCGGCGGTTCTGTTTCAGCTTATGTAGGAGCTTTAGGAGCAGCTTTAGGCACTATGGTTGCTAACTTGTCCGCACACAAACCTGGATGGGACGAAAGATGGGAATACTTCTCAGATTGGGCAGAAAAGGGTCAGGAAATCACTGATGAACTTCTTGCATTGGTAGATGAGGATACCGCTGCATTCAATAAAATAATGACTGCATTAGGCCTTCCCAAAGGCAGTGATGCCGAGAAGGCCGCCAGAGCAAAGGCCCTCGAAGAGGCTACTATTTATGCAGCAGAGGTTCCATTGAAGACAATGAAAACTGCATACAAAGCTATTGAAGTACTTGATGCAATGACAAAGGATGGTAATCCAAACTCCGCTTCCGATGCAGGTGTAGGACATCTTTGCATAAAGACTGCAATCCACGGAGCCTACCTGAATGTAAAAATCAACGCAGAGGGAATTACAGACCGTACTGTTGCAGAAAAATTACTCAATGAGGCCGAGTCTATAATGAAAAAGGCCGGATGCTGATTCAAATATCTGCAATTCTGCTAATTTAATGTCTGCAAATAGATAAGAGGGTGTAACATAATCTTTAATATGTTACACCCTCTTATCTATTATCTCTCCGGAGCAGTTTAAACAGAATGCTGAAACTGTCGAAGATATTTACTACTCATTTGTTCCGCCGTACCCAGGATTCTGCTGACCTCTGATTGCAGGATTGGCATTAAATTCATCCTTAAAAATAGGAAGGATACATTTGTAAAAAGTTCTGTCGATTGTATGCTCTCTGTGCAAATTAACTGCATCTGGAGTTTCATCGTCAAATGTAATGGTTTTGTTGCAACGGATGAGATCAAAGAATCTTTGTCCCTCTCCGTAAAACTCTTTACTCTTTTCATTGAGAATCATATCAAGTGTGATATTCGCAGCTGTAGCAGGTGCAAGGCTTGGAGACCTCTTCCTTATCGCCTGGAGATACTCGGCTGCCTTTGTCTTATCAGGAGTAGCCTGACGTAATGCAGCCTCTGCAGCTATAAGATAGATCTCTGAAAGACGGATAATCTTCACATTAACCGCAGATGAAGCTGTTTTACCATCACCAGGCTTTGAAACACCACCTAAATATTTATAGCATGAACCCTCTCTGTCCGTAGTATATGATTTATCGAAACTCTTGCTTCTCTCGTCATAGGACATTACATTGTGTCTTATATCCATAGGGTCTTCGGCCAATCTTGCAATAAACTGATTGCTCGCACCAAAATAGGCAAAAGTTGATTTGCTGTAATCGAGTGCTCTGCAATAATAAGCTCCCAAAGAACTGCTTCCCAAATCGCCCTCATTGTCAAACATTGCGAGTTCAAAAATAGATTCTGAGGCAAACTGTTTTGACCAAGAGGAAGCCCAATCACTGTTTGAATAAAGGGAGTACTTCTTTGAATTAATAATCAATTCAGCTTTAGCCAATGCAGTGGCAAAATCCTCCTTGGAAAGAGCAACTCTCGCCTGAAGAGCCAAGTTCCCATAATAATTAATCTTGCCATTCATGTCCTCACCGACATCATTACTGATAAGTTTTTCTCCCTCTGCTAAATCAGATTCTATGAGACTGTAGTTCTTCTCAACAGTAGCTCTGCCAACCTGAGCATTTGCATCAAGAACATTTGAAACATCAGGAACACCAAGTGCAGATTTATCATAGTTGTATGGTTTCCCGTAAAGGCGAACCAAATCATAATAAACCAAAGCCCTGAGAGTCAGAGCCTGCCCTTTATAGTTGTCGAAGTCCTCGGTAGAACCCTCCTTCTCCATCTTATCTATATTCGCAATAATATTATTCAATTGCAGTATAATATTATAACCTACCGTCCAAAAGCCTGAGTATGTACCGGAGGTTTCTGAATGATTGAATACGAATAAAGCATCATTTCCGCGGCCGCCAGAGTATATAGTCAGATCGCCGCCTTTTGCATCTCCATAGAGAAACATATTTCTGCCATAATAGGCAGAACTGCACATTTTGCTCATTACACCGTTAATCATAACAGCAGCATCGGCTGCAGTTTTGATTGATGTGGTTGATTCGCCATAGTTGGTTGGTGTCTTGTCAAGAAAATCATCGCAAGAGGTAACTGCCAACATACTAAGAATTACTATTATTATATTTATTTTTTTCATCGTCATACTATTATAATTGATTTTTAAACTGTATGATAGCTTGCACAATAACTCATTTATATTCATCACTTTTGTGGTTATTTTAATGGAATCATGCTTGGCTTCTTATACTTTAAAATTAGAATGAAAGTTCAATACCAAAAGTATAAGTTTTACCATAAGGTGTTTCCCAACCTCTTGTACTGTATGAGTTAACCTCTGGATCAACCTCCTTGAAAGCAGCCCATGTCAACAGATTCTGGCCGCTAAAATAGATTCTTGTAGAGGCAAGACCAATTTTACTAACCCAACTCTTAGGCAAATTGTAACCTACTGTGATAGTTTTGAGTCTCAAAAAGTCTCCGCAATGCAAATGGCGTGAACTGCTTGTCATGGCATCCTCCAAATCTGTTCCTCTTAAAAGAGGAATAACAGTATTTTGGCCGGTTGTTGTCCATCTGTTTTGTGCAACTCTGTCAGTTCTTATTCTTTCCCAATAATAACCATCGTCATCGACATCCTTCTCAGCTCCATCATACAGTTTTGATCCTAATTTATAGATAAAATTAAGACCTAATGAGATGCCTTTCCATTCAACGTTGGTATTAATACCTCCATAGATTTTTGGAATACCGTTACCAATTACAACTTCGGAGGCATCCTGGTAATTATAAACCACATTACGGCCATTTACAACCTCATCCTTGTTATTGTTATTGGAGTAGTAGTACTGGCGGCCATTGGTAGGATTAACTCCGGCCCATTCATAACCATAGAAGGCAAGAGTAGACTGTCCCTGTCTATAAATAAACTGAGCTCTTGCATCTCCTCCTGTTGGATCATCCCAAATAATATCTTGTCCCCCATAAAGTTTAGTAACTTTAGATTTCATAAGAGTAGCAGAAATACTTGCACTCCATGTAATATCGTTATTTCTTATAATATCACCCCCGACTTCAATTTCAAAACCTTTGTTATTAATTTCTCCTACATTCTTGAGGGTAGAACTGAAACCTGTAATGGTTGAGATTGGAACATCCTGTAACAAATCCTTTGAGTCTCTGTTAAAAAACTCGATAGTTCCATAGAGGCGCTGGTCAAACAAACCAAACTCCAACGCAGCATTTGTACTATAACTTGTCTCCCACGACAAAGTAGGGTCAGCAATAGTACTTAATGCTCCTCCCGGATTCTCCATATATTTATATGAATAACCTGTCAAAGATCTCCAACCGTAATTATTGCTCGGAAGAGTACCGTTGACTCCGTATGAAGCCCTCAAACGCAAATTAGAAATCCAATTAATGTTTTTCATAAACTTCTCATTGCTAACCTTCCAGGAAGCAGCAATAGACCAGAAATTACCCCAACGATCATCTTTACTTAATCTTGAAGATCCATCTCTACGATACGATGCAGAAGCATAGTATTTAGCATCGTAATTGTATTCTGCTCTTGATAATATTGAGGCCATCGAATTACCCCAATCATATCCGGCTGCATCTAATTTACCTGCTGTTGAAACAGTATGCAAAGAACTGTTTGGCAAATTTGTTCCTGAAGAGCGGGTAAAAGAGGTTTTATTATCTTCGGCTTCAAACCCGACAAGTACGCCAACATTATGCTTTTCAGCAAAGGTCTTGTTGTAATTTAAGGTAGTAGAAGAGACCAGTTTGGTACTATTGGTAGCCATCTCTGTCACTGAGCCGTTATCTGAGAAACCATTATAATGGTTTGCACTATAATAAAGATGATCCTTTACGTTGGTATAATCGTATGAGAAGATACTCTTTAAGGCCAATTCCGGTAAAATATGAATTGTAAGTCCCTCGCTTGCCTGAACCTTAAAGGTCTTTGAGCTGTTATCCCACTCATTTCTATAATATAAAGTATTCTGAGCATAACTGCCATATCTTGCTGTCCAAGGGTCCCCTGTCTTATAACTTGTAGGCCAGTATAATCCCCATAACAAGTTTCTTGTCTGCATGAAATAGTTGGATCCTGTGTTTCTGGTATCGTTATAACCCGATTTTTTGGTATTGGCCACATTTACAGAGGTTGCAAGTTCTACGTACTTGCCAACCTTCTGGTTCAAATTAACCCTGCCGGAGATACGATTATAATCATTATCAATAGCACGTCCTTTATCTGAAGTGTAAGCCAATGAAGAATAATATGTTGTAGCATCTGTTCCACCACTTACAGAGAGATCATAAGTCTGGTAAACAGCTGTTCTGAAAAGAGCATCCTCCCAGTTGAAATACTTACCCTCACGGTTCACGATACCATCTGTCATTCCGGAAATCTTTATGTTTGAATAACGTCCGGTGCCATCAGATGTGAATGAATAACCGTGTTTATTGAACTTGTTGTTCAAAGACTTTAATGCATAGGCATTAGCCTGAACCTCAGTTTCCGGTTTTGATCTGGATATTCTGGAATCAAACAGTACCTCATACAACATTTGAATCTGGTCCTGAGTTGAGGCCGTTTCATAGTTGTTAGTAGCCCATGAAGGAGTTATACCCACAGAGGATTTGAATGTAAAGACGGGTTTCCCCAATTTACCCTTCTTGGTGGTTACCATAATGACACCGTTTGCAGCTCTCGAACCATAAAGAGAGGAAGCAGCTGCATCCTTAAGGACAGTGATACTTTCAATATCACTCGGATTAAGAGTACTCATTACATTATTGGTAGAATAAATGTAATCACTCATCTGGCCTGCATCTCCTGAAGAGACAGGTACTCCATCGATAACATACAACGGCTCGTTTGACGCATTCATGGAACCGATACCGCGAATACGTATACTTGACGTGGAACCAGCCTGTCCAGAGGACTGTGTAATCTGCAATCCGGCAATTTTACCGTTAAGTGCTGATTCGAATGAGGCGGCAGGTACATCTTTAATAGCGTCCTGTTTTACTACGGAAGCGGCACCTGTAAAAGTTCCCTTCTTTGCTGTACCATAAGCTACGACAATGGTTTCATCGAGCATCGTGGCATCAGTCTTAAGAATAGCATTGACAACACTTTTCCCACTAACCGGAATTTCTAAATCAGAGAATCCCATAGCTGAGAAGACAAGTATTGCATTAGATGGACATTTGATGGTGTATACACCCTTTGCATCCGTGAAGGCACCTGTTGTAGTACCTTTAATCAAAACATTTGCAAAAGGAATTGGTTGACCATCATCAGAACTTGTTACGGTACCCGTAACTGTAGTCTGGGCATAGGCAATAAATGAAAATAATGCCATAACTACCAGCAAAACAATTCTTTTCATAGGTTCTTAATAAATTAATTAAAAATAGTTGTTAAATTTCCTATAAAGATATGTTTTTGCAGGAAAAAATGCAAATTTACCTTTTACGACTACCTGTAGAGGAGATTACAGCAGAATTAGGCGCGCTAACGACACCCGTTTCAGAGGCTTTTTGAGGGTTAGTTACATTGATTTCGGGCGATTTTTCTACATTTTGCATATAACTCACTTTTAATTTGCCTCTGTATGCAATTATAGAATCCCTAATGACAGGAAAATAGATTTTACTTTGCGGATATGTTGGGATACTTTCTCTTGATATTGAATCTCTTATAGAAGCTCTTATATTTCTCTCAGAAACTTCATACCGGCTCTTCGGTCTCAAATCGTCAAGCCAGGAAAAGCCTCTGAGACGCTGTTTTTCAATTGGCAACTTATAAATAGGAAGCACATCGCTCTTTAACTCTTCATAATATCTGACCTTCTGTATTTTACGCTCTTTAATAAGTGCGGAAAGCAGTCTCGATTCCTTTTGATTCATCAGAGTAATAACACTATCCTCAGCAAAATAAAAGATTGCAGAGGCACCACCAAGAGCATCATATCTATAAATATCATTATTCCTGAAATAGGCCATCATTTCTGTACTTTTAACCTGATTAAAATGCACCGAATCCTCCTGCGATACGATAAAGGCATTGGAGATAAGATCAGCCTTATTTAAAGAATCATTTTTTACAATCACATACATACTGTCAGCCGTAAATTGGTTCTTGTTGTCGTTCCAAAGTACAGGATTTACATAAAACCTTGCAATTGAATCTATTCCGGAATAAACAAGCGAATCACAAAGGCCCTGCGTATCGCTCCTGAACATCTTAACTTTATGCCATGCCTCAACAAAGGTAACTTTTGAGGTATCGCGACATTCCCCATTCTTAACCGGTGAGCACTTTTGCAAAACAGTATCTTTGTTCACATCCGCCTCCTTCTGCAAGGCAACATCTTTCTTCGTAACAGTATCTTTTTGTAAAGCAATATCGTTCTGCATAATAGGATCTTTCTTTGCAACAGCATCTTTCAGCAAAGCAGTATCTTTTTGTACAACAGCATCTTTCAGCAAAGCAGTATTTTGTTGCGCAGCGGTAATTTCGGATTTATCCTCCATCAACTTATTCTTTGTAAACTTTTTACCTTTCGGTTTATCACCAAGAGGTTTTTCTCCAACAGATCTGTTCCCTTTAGAAATATCTCCCGCCGGTCTGTTACCCAAAGATTGTCTGTTATTAGCCGCTGCCTCCTCGCGCTTTGCGGCAATTGCCTTTTCATTAGCCTTTTGCATCTCCAACAACGGATCTATCTCCGTAAGAGTACGCCTCTCTTTTGCAACTTTTATAGAGATAGAGTCCAACTCACAGTAGGGTCTCAGATAATACTTCATTGTATCTGCCGCAACAAAAAGAGTATCTGCCTTGCCGTTTTCAAAGGAATACATTGCAATGGAGGGTTTTACCGTAAGTTCAGCTCGCATAGGCTCTCTGCTATACTTTACCTTATCGGCAAACAGTATCACAGACTGCACGGTATCGGTTATCTGCACATTATTATAAAGATCTGCATTACCGGTTTTTCTATCATATTTAATTATATCTCCCCAAACCTCTTGCTGATCAGTAAAAAGATAACTGTTAAGATTAAACTCAAAAAGCTCTGTATTTCTATCATAACTACCCGAATCGGCTTTGAGCATATTAGCCTTCTGCCACGCAATGGTATGCTCTCCAAAGAAGGCTTTATTAAGATCCGTCCTATAATCTATTTTATTTGATTTTGCAAAAATAGAATCGGCGAACATCTCAACATTATTATAAAAAGAAAAAAGTTTACCCTTTGAATCATACCTGCCGTCATCACTCTCTATTATATTATTTTTGCCATTTTTAAGAGCTCCTCCTCCAAAGAAGACAGCCACACTGTCTTTAGTATTATAATCGAGATTCCTTGTCTTGAGGACATTGTTCTCCTTGTCATAAAGACGTACCTCCTTGCCTCTGAACTGCGCAAGATTCTCATTTATAATATACTCTAATTTATCTCCTACAAGATAGGTATCTTGTTGTATTATCTGCACATTTCCAATTGCATCAATAATATTTGTATTAACATTCCAAATTGCAGTATCGCACAACAAATAGGTATTATTATGAAAGAAACGCGCAGGACCGGAAATTTTTCTGTAAACGATACTGTCCTGCTCAATCAATTGCGCAGAATTTGCCTCAAGTAACCTGACAAGAGAATCTTTTGTTTGATGTTTTTGGGCACAAAGTTGGATACTTACCTGTAACAGCAACAATATCAATACTAACCTACGCAAAATAGACATAGCAAACCTTTATCACTATTTAACCCAACCTGACCTTTCAAAAGGACAATTTTTGAACATATCATCCAATTTTATATATGTAATCTCCTGCTTCTCCTTCACGAACTTATCAATAGCCTCCTTTTGTAAAGTAGTATTGCCAACATTCTGAACAACAATAAAATCATCCTTGCAAGTTGCAGTATGAGAAAGTATGACCTTATCAAACCTGATGATTTTATAAATAGTATTGCCTCTTCCCTCATTATCCAACGACTCAAAAGGTTCAGATATCTGACCCTCTTTCATATCCTTAAGAATATTGTAATCCACAGGCTTAAGTTGATCCTTTTCAAAAAAGGTAGAACCGGTATTTTCATCTACCACCTGACCACCGTTTGTTGCGGTCTTCATCTCTTTTGAATAGTATCTCGCTGCCTTTTCAAACGTTATACTGTCGGCTAAAATTTTAGACCTCAAACTATCGAGCGTTTTAAATGCCTTGTCGCGATCAACAGTAGTAAACTGTGGTTTTAACAAAATATGACGTGCATTAAACATATCTCCATCGCGCTCAATCATCTGTATAATATGATATCCATCAGGAGTCTCCACTATTTGAGACATCTGCCCCGGTTTCAATACTATTGCAGCATCCGCGAAAGCAGGCCAGTATATATTTTTTGAGGCCATTCTAAGTTCCCCTCCTCTGGCCGCACTACCCGGATCCTCAGAATACAAAGAGGCAAGTGTACTGAATTTTTCTCCATTCAGAACTCTGTTCCTGAACTCGAGGAGTTTCTCTTTTACCGCCAAAACAGCATTATCCTTAGAGGGATACAAAGCTATCTGGCTATACTTGTACTGAGTAGAAATAATAGGAAGACTATCCTTATCAATTTTTTTGTAAAATTTTTCTACCTGGGCCGGAGTCATTGTTCCTGCACTTTGCATCACTTTCTGTTGCATCTGCTGAGTTAAACTTTGCTCCCTTAAAGCCTCCCTCCAATCCTGTTTGATTTTATAGATTGGCTTTTTAAAATAATCAACTGTTTGTTTCTCACCACCGAGCTGAGTCATTACATTTGCTATCCTCTCCTCCAATGTAGATTCTACCTGATCCTCTTTAACTGTAAGACTGTCCAATTTTGCCTGATTGAGAAAAAGTTTTTGAACAAGCATATTCTCAAGGACCTCGCAACGCAAATTACGATCAGACGTAACACCCTGAGCCATCATCATCTGAATCTCGCTCTCAAGTTGAGAAAGCATTATAGCCTCTCCACCGATAATGGCTATTGTTTTATCTATCAAGCCTTTTTCATATTTTTGCGCATGCAGGCCGGGAGTTGCCGACAAAGTAAATATACACACTGCAACCAGCCACTTAATCATTCGGTTCATCATCTGTTATTTTTAATTTTTGTTTATCCAAAGCTTCATTATATAAATCCTTATGTAATTTGGAGATAAGTTCCTGCTTCCTTCTTCCAAAAATAATCTCTCTAATTTTTTCAGTATTAGATTCATACGGAGAGATACCGCCAGGAGCTATCTTATCTATTACTACAAGAATTTTTGAATAGCCTGCATCAGTAATCTCCACAACATTGCCAGAAGAGAGCCTGTTTTGCAACTGGTCAATATCACACTCCATCTCTCTGCATACATCCTGCATCTCCATCCATCTTCCGCCAAAGTCATCATATTTTTCGGCAGAATTATAGGCCAACTTTTCCAGCTCTTCCAAACTTTCCACATCATGCTTTAATGCCAAAGATCTTAAAAATCTAAGATTTGAAAAGTTCTTATGTATCTTTATATATCTTGCCTTTACAATACCGTCTGGGGTAATAAACATCTCCTTGTGATTGTCGTAGTATGAAAGCATCTCCTCTTCAGTGATAGAAGTGTCCAGTCTGTCGGCTATAAATTTATTCTCATACTTGAAAATCAGCAACTGAGTTTTGTAGTCTTCCAATAATTGTTCCACATTCTTATCCTCTCTTGATAATTCCTCCTCGGCCTTAAGAAACATAAGCTGTTTTATTGCCCACGAGCTGATGTATTCTCCGGCAAAATTAAGACTGTCCTCCTTAGAGACTCCTTTAGGGATAACTCTTTCTATCTCCGATTTATACAACTTTGCCTTACCAATCCGTGCAGCAACTTCCTCACCAGTCATGGAACTGATAAAACGGCAGGAACACAAGACCGCAGAGAATAAAAGCAACAGAGCAAAATAACGCATCACAACCAAATTATCTGCTGTAATTTGGAGCCTCACGAGTAATCGTAACATCATGAGGGTGATTTTCTGCAAGACCCGCAGAAGTAATCCTTACGAATTTCGCACCCCTTAATGTCTCAATGTCCTTTGCTCCGCAATAGCCCATCCCCGCTCTGAGACCGCCGATTAACTGATAAATAACCTCAGACAATGTTCCTTTATACGGCACCTGGGCAACAATCCCCTCAGGGACAAGTTTTTTAATATCCTCCTCCATATCCTGGAAATATCTATCCTTTGAGCCCTGCTGCATAGCCTCCAAAGAACCCATTCCTCTGTAAGACTTGAACTTCCTTCCGTTAAGGATAATTGTTTCACCCGGAGACTCCTCAACACCTGCAAAAAGAGAACCGGCCATGATACTGCTCGCTCCAGCGGCAAAAGCCTTTACAATATCACCTGAATATCTAATCCCTCCATCTGCTATAATTGGAACGCCCGTGCCTTTAAGAGCCTCGTAAGCAAGCATTACAGCTGTCAATTGAGGTACCCCGACACCGGCAACAACTCTCGTGGTGCATATCGAACCCGGCCCGATGCCAACTTTTACGCCATCTACATTGCACTCCGCCAATGCCTTAGCAGCCTCAGCAGTAGCAATATTGCCAGCCACAACCTGAAGATTGGGAAAGGCAGCTTTTACCTTCTTTATTGTTTTTAAAACAAAAACTGAATGACCGTGTGCAGTATCAATTACAACTGCATCCACCCCGACAGAGGCCAACTTCTCAACATTTTCAAGAGAATTGGAATTAACTCCCACAGCAGCGGCAGCCAATAATCTTCCCTTGGAATCCTTACTTGCTTTAGGATTATCCTTAATCTTTGCAAGATCTTTATAAGTTATCAGACCAACCAATATGCCGCTTTTATCCACAACAGGCAACTTCTCTATCCTATACTTCTGCAAAATCTCAGTAGCTCTGCCAAGATCCCTTCCGTTGTCGATGGTAATAAGATTTTCCTTTGTCATTACCTCGCTGATAGGAGTTTTTAAATTATCTACAAAACGTAAATCGCGATTCGTAACAATTCCTATCAACTTCTTTTTATTATCCACAACAGGAATACCTCCAATATGGTATTGACTCATAAGAGATAAAGCATCCTTAACCTTTGCATCGCTCTTAATCACAACAGGATCGTAAATCATACCGTTCTCCGCTCTCTTCACCCTCCTTACCTGCTCCATCTGCGCTTCTATTGGCATATTCTTGTGCAGTACACCAATACCTCCCTCACGAGCAATCGCAATTGCGAGAGCCGATTCCGTAACTGTATCCATTGCAGCCGAAACTATAGGCGACTGCAAAATAATTTCTTTTGAAAATCTGGAGCTTACATTAACGTCTCTCGGAAGAACCTCTGAGCGCGCAGGAATTAACAGAACATCGTCGAATGTCAACCCCTCTAAGATAATTTTGTCGGATAATGATCGCATATTTTTGGTTTTAAATTTACAAAAATAATGAAAATTTCCGAGCCGCGTCCCTTTTGTAAGAAAAAACCTTAAAAATTGAATGACTCCTTAATGCCTATCCCTCTTCCCTGCCATGTATCGCGCTCTTCGAGCCGTTTTTCAAGCAACCGGAGCAACTCCACATTTCGAATCAGCCCCCATGGAGTACTGTTCACAAAACGAGGTGGTACCTCTCCGGCGAAACGCTCAATATAAAGGTCGGGACGGAGCAATTCAAGGAAATCCACAAAGAAATCTATGTACTGTTCTAATCCGAACTGCACAAAATCTCCCTGTTTCACGGCAAATTCTCTCTCCATTGCGGTACCCTTGATGATTTGCAACTGATGAAACTTTACAGAGACAAGCGGCAACTCATTTATAAGCTGCGGCATACCCATCATCTGCTCAATTGTTTCGCCAGGCAATCCAAATATAAAATGAGCTCCCTGATGCAAACCACGCTCGGCAGTAGCCTTCACTGCATTCACCGCCGTTTGATAGCTGTGACCGCGGTTAATTCTTCTTAGGGTTTTATCATAGCATGATTCAATCCCATACTCTATAATCACTATCTTTTCTTTGGCAAGTTCGGCCAGATAATCAAGTTTGTACTCATCTATACAATCTGGACGTGTTCCAATTACAATGCCCTTTATCTGAGGAGACGCAAGAGCAGCAGAATAGAGCTCCTTTAATTTGCCAAGCGGAGCATATGTATTGGAATAGGGTTGAAAATAGGCAAGATATGAGCCGGCATTGCGATATCTCACTCTGTGGAATTCAATACCTTCATCAATTTGGGCAACTATTGTTTTGTCGGGGGTACTGTATGAGGGATGAAATGCAGCATTATCACAATAAGTACAGCCGCCCACTGCAACCGAGCCATCTCTGTTGGGGCAGGTAAATCCGGCATCGATTACAATCTTCTGAAGCCTGCATCCGTACTTTTTCTTAAAATAACCTACAAAAGAGTTATATCTTTTCTCCATGGTAGTATTATTCGTATACTAATATTTTACCTTACGGTTTATTTTAACTTTAAAAATTACCTTTTTACATTTCCCGCTCCCCAAAAGGGGAGCATGAGCGTCTGCCGGAAAAATTATGGCCATATTATCCGTACCGAGCACAACATAGTTCTCCGGCTCCTCCTCAAAAAAGGCTATATCTTTAAGACTGTCATAATCTACTCCAACGGCATTGCATTTCATTCTATCCTTAATCCCAATTGTTTCCGAGCCCTCAAGTAGTACCTGGATATCTATGTACGAATCATGGACCTCCAACTTTGCCTCCTCTATGGGCTTTAAATCTCCACTCCAAACCGTGCAATATACATTATTGCCGTCTATCTCATATTTACCCTCCGCCAGAGAATGAAGATTTGTTTTTCTAATGTAATCATATACTTTGCCGAATCCCTCCTCTATGGAGTTGTATTTTTCAAAACTTTGTACAGAATCGAGTATCATAAATCTCTTTTTTTTTGCAAATATAACTCATTCCAACCTAATTAAACCAAATAATTATTGATATTCTGCCATGTGTTTTTTATATTTGCAGTTGAAAGTATTACATTCAATCAACCATTTATTAATGGTCCGGTAACCGGACAAATAACAATTAAAATGAAACCAATATCAGTCCCTCTCAGTTCATTATTAATTAAATCCCTTCTGCTTTTTACCATTATTCCTTTTTCATGCGAAATAGCAAATGCCCAAAGCACAGAGGTAGCAAACAAAGATTTTAACATTGCCTTTAAAGCCGCAAAAAAACTTTACGCTCCCGATGGTAGAAGCAAAGTCTTTGATATTCAGATGAAAGAGGGGAAAGGGTGCTATATTCTCAAAGGATATACCACTGAGCAAATTGCAAAAGATTCTATCGTATCGTTTCTGAAAAGATGCGATCTCAAAATTACCGACAGTATAGAACTGCTTCCTGCTAAAGAACTTGGAAAGAATCTATATGGCATCACAATACAGTCTGTTATAAACCTGAGAATGGATAACGATTATGCCGCAGAGGCAGGTACACAAATAATGATGGGAGGTCCGCTCAAACTTATGAGAAAATCAGGCGGATGGAGTCAAGTCATAACCCCGGAGGGATATATCTCATGGGTAACATCAGGCAGTCTTAAAGAGATGACACAAGAGGAGTTCAACCTCTATACTGCCAAGCCGAAAGTGATTGTTACCTCCAAATATGTTACAGTAACCGAATCTCCTTCAATAAATTCTCAACAAATATGCGATGCCGTTTGGGGTAATATATTTATAGATCTTGGAAAGAGCGGAAAATTCAGAAAAGTCTCTCTCGCAGATGGCAGAACCGGTTATATACCTGCCAATAATCTCCAAAATTTTTCACAATGGCTTGCTGAACGCAGTAATCCCACAGCAGAGGAGATTATTGCTACTGCAAAACAATTTGTCGGGGTACCATATATGTGGGGAGCAACCTCCATTAAAGCTGTCGATTGCAGCGGCTTTACAAAATCGGTTTATTTTCTGAACGGAATTATTTTAGCAAGAGATGCATCCCAACAATGTTACACCGGCGATAATATTGATATCAGCAAATACGTAAACAATAATGAATACACTTTGGAAGCATTGAATAATCTGAAAAAGGGAGATTTAATCTTTTTTGGACGCAAAGCGACTGCAGATAAAAAAGAGCGAATAAGCCATGTGGGAATCTATATTGGAGAGGGGGTCTTTATTCATTCTGCCACAAGTGTAAGAATCAATTCCTTAATACCTTCTGCTTCAAATTATTACGATGGCTCAACAAGACTTGTAAGAGCGCAGCGTATCTTAGGTAATCAGGACAACGGAAAGGGAATAATATCCATCATTAAATCCAATTATGTAAAATAGTAAAAACAATAAAAATTTTATACCATTATGCTTACCGACAGAAGAAAATTTTTAAAATCAGCAGGCTTACTCACCGCAGCTGCAGCTCTCTTTAACCCTGCAACTATTTTTGCCCAGAAAGGAATTAAAACCAAAACCGGTAAAAAAGTCATGGAGCTTTCATGGGTTCCCTTTATGGGAGAGATGAAACATGTATTCACCATCTCCAACTCCTCCAGAACTACAACGCCAATCGTGCTTACACAAATTACGTATGACGGAGTTACAGGCTACGGCGAAGCAGCAATGCCTCCATATCTTGGAGAGACTCAAGCTTCTGTTATAGAATACCTTAAAAAGGTTGATTTAAGCAAATTCAGTTCTCCTTTCCTTATTGAAGATATTACCGCCTATCTCGATTCCATTACAATTAATAATACTGCAGCTAAAGCCTCAGTTGATATTGCTCTCCATGACTTGGTAGGTAAATTAATTGGAGAACCATGGTGGAAGATATGGGGTTTTAATCCGAGCACATGCCCTGAAACTACCTACACAATTGGGCTTGCAGAAAAGGCCGAAATAGTTAGCAAGACTAAAGAACTTGTTGCTGATTCTCATGGTTACAAGGTGATTAAAGTTAAGTTGGGAAGAGATGAAGCTACCGATAAGATGATGATTGAAACCATCCGCACAGTAACCAACTTACCTATTAATGTTGATGCAAATCAGGGATGGAAAGATAAACACTACGCATTGGAGATGATTAACTGGTTGAACGAACGCAATATAGGCATGATTGAACAACCGATGCCGAAATTGATGCTCGATGAGACAGCATGGGTACGCGAACACAGTCCGCTGCCTATTATAGCCGATGAAGCTTGCCAGAGATTGACAGATGTTAAGAAACTTTACGGAGCATACGACGGAATAAATATAAAACTGATGAAATGTACCGGAATGAGAGAGGCAAGAGAGATGGTCTCATTGGCGAACACGCTTGGAATGAAATTGATGATTGGATGCATGACGGAGACCTCTTGCGCAATAAGCGCTGCTGCTCAAATTGCACCAAAGACTCAATGGGCAGATCTCGACGGCAATCTTTTAATCTCAAACGATTGCTATAAAGGCATGCAAGTTATTGATGGTGTGATTACTTTATCCGATAAGCCGGGAATTGGTTTGGAAAAACTTTAAAATTGTGTAGCTTTGCAATCTGAATAATTTTCGCATCTCAAAACAGATTATAATTAAACAACAATAATATGGCAAATTTAAGAGTAATAAAAAAAGATGTTATATTCCTCATAAATGAAGTAATTTCAGATTGCTGCACATATATGAGCATATATCCTGAGAGCAACCCTCAAGAGGTAGAAAAAATAATAGCTGATGCTATTGCCTTGGGTGATAATCTTTTTGAAAAGATCAACAAACATCCCAAAGAGGGAGCCAAAAAGTATTTCAAAGAGGTCCACACCTCTATTTTGAAAGATGTTGATGCCTTGTTTGAGAGAGTAAGCAAACTCGATCGTTCCGCAAAGAACGATGAGAAAAAAGACGAGGTAAAGATTGTGAAAAATGTACCAAAGGTGGCTGTAGAAAAGAAGGCTAAACCAAAAGCAGCGCCTAAGGCAGAGAGCACAAAAGAGACAGAAAAAAAAGAAACTCCTAAAGCAGCGAAAAAAAAGGAGGCTCATGCAGAGGAGCCAAAAGAGACCACAAAGAAACCTACAGCCAAGAAACCTGCGGCAAAAAAACCGGCAGCAAAAAAACCGGCAGCAAAAAA